>NZ_NQWI01000015.1 GCF_002532535.1 Candidatus Viridilinea mediisalina | reverse complement strand
CGCAGGCATCGTAGTGCCGACGTTAGTCGGCTGAGGTCTTTGGCAGCGATGGGAGCCGACTAACGTCGGCACTACCTACGGCAACGAACCCATATTTCTGTCTTTGGATGTTCGTACTTAGCCATGCTACAATCAAGCATGGCATCCGGCAATCTTAGCCAACGAAAGGCGGCACTGCGTCGGGGGGAGTATGTATCATGATCACTTTACCATGATCATGCCCATTCATGGGGCTGTGTGAAGAAGTTGACATCCAATTGCGCGTGATTCCCCCTTGCACAATTTTGCAAGGGGGGCTAGATTCTTTAGGGATGATTTGTTATTCTACTGGAGGCGGGTATGCGTCTATTGATCACTGGTGGGGCGGGCTTTCTTGGTTCACACCTCTGTGATCGCTTCTTGGCCGAAGGCCATGAGGTGATTGCCATGGACAATCTGATTACGGGCACCACCGACAATATCGCCCATTTGGCTGGTCATCCGCGCTTCAGTTTTATTTTCCATGATGTTACCAACTACATCTATGTAGCCGGGCCGCTGGATGCTATTCTGCACTTTGCCTCGCCCGCTTCGCCGATTGACTATTTGGAGTTGCCCATCCAGACGCTGAAAGTAGGCGCACTCGGCACCCATAAGGCGCTTGGTCTGGCCAAACACAAAGGGGCACGCTTTCTACTCGCGTCAACCTCAGAGGTCTATGGTGATCCGCAGATCCACCCGCAACCCGAAACCTATTATGGCCACGTTAATCCAGTGGGGCCGCGCGGCGTCTATGATGAAGCCAAGCGTTTTGCTGAGGCAATGACCATGGCGTATCATACCTACCATGGGGTCGAGACGCGCATTGTGCGTATCTTCAACACCTTTGGCCCACGCATGCGTCTGCGCGATGGCCGTGTGGTGCCCAATTTCATTGCCCAAGCGATCAAAGGGGAACCCTTGACCGCCTATGGCGATGGCTTGCAGACGCGCTCTTTCCAGTATGTTAGTGATCTGATCGAAGGCATCTACCGCCTGCTCCAGTCCGATGAAACTGGCCCGGTGAATATTGGCAATCCCGGTGAGTTTACGATCAAAGAGTTTGCCGAGTTGGTCAATGAGTTGACTGGCAATAAAGCAGGGATTGTCTATAAAGACCTGCGTACCAAAGATGATCCGCAGGTACGGCAACCGGATAATAGTAAAGCGAAAAGGATCTTAGGATGGGAACCCAAGGTGAGCTTGCGGGAAGGCTTGCAACTCACCATTCCTTGGTTCCGCGAAGAGCTACAGCGCCGTGGCGAAATCTAGGTGTCTGGGATAGTTCATAGCCACGTTACTGTTTGCGAGGACGCGAGGACGCGAGGACGCGAAGCCCTCGCCTCACGCATCCTCGCCTCACGCATCCTCGCAAGCGTGAAAAGCGCCCTTACCGCTTTAAGGTATATTATGCAAGAATTTACTCCACGCCAACTCGATCCCAAAGCCGAGCGCATGTTAGCCATCTTTGCCGAACAGCGTTTTCGGCGCTCGCAGAGCAATCAGCGCCTGCGCGCACGTATGCTGGTCTGGTCTATTCGGACGAAGGTGGTGCGAAGCCTCAAGCGTACCTTGGATGTTACGGTGGCCAGTGCGGCCCTGGTGGCCAGTGCGCCCCTGATGGCAGCAACCGCCCTCGCGATCAAACTGGAGTCGCCGGGGCCGATCATCTTTCGCCAGATTCGGGTGGGTAAAGATGGCGAACACTTCTACTGCTACAAGTTTCGCTCGATGTACGTTGATGCAGAAGTGCGCCGCGCTGAATTGCTGGCGCTCAACGAATCTGATGGGCCGGTCTTTAAGATCAAGCGCGACCCCCGCATAACGCGAGTGGGGCGATTTATTCGCAAACTGAGCATTGATGAGCTCCCCCAGTTAGTCAATGTCTTGAAGGGCGAGATGAGCCTAGTTGGCCCGCGACCGGCTATTCCGAGTGAGGTAGAGCGTTACACCTTCGACCAGATTGCCCGCCTGCGCGCCATGCCGGGGATCACGGGTCTGCAACAGGTGAGTGGCCGCAGTAATCTTGATTTTAAGCGCTGGATTGAGTTAGATCTTCAATACATTGCCGAGCAGAGTATCTGGAAAGACTTGGAGATTCTGCTCAAGACCGTTCCGGCAGTGCTGTCGAGTCGTGGGGCATACTAAACGCAGCCTTAGATTCTGTCTGATAAAGTCTATGGTTTGGCGTTGGAGTGCCGGCTTCAGCCGGCTAAAGCCGGCACTCCAGCGTGCGCCCCCCGGCTTTTCAGACAGTTTCTTAGCATATTATGGTGGTACAAGCATGCGCAAACTCCTCGTGGTATTAGGTGTTCCTATTGACAACCTTACGATGGACGAGGCATTAGCGCGTTGTGACGAGTTCATCAGCGATGGACGAGCAACTGGGCGCACCTACCAAATTGCCACGGTGAATGCCGATTTTGTGGTCAACTCGTTGCACGATCCCGAGTTGCAGCGTATTCTGCAAGAGGCCGACATGTCTACTGCCGATGGCATGCCCCTCGTCTGGGGTTCGCGGCTCTTGGGAGGGGCCTTGCCTGGGCGGGTTACGGGGGCCGATATGGTACCTGCCTTAGCACGCCGCGCTGCTGAGAAGGGCTACTCGATCTTCTTCTTGGGGGCTAGGCCCGGCGTTGCGGCCAAAGCGGCAGCGTTGCTGCAGCAACGCAACCCTGGGCTCAAGGTGGCGGGGGTCTATTCCCCGCCGCCCGCTTCACTCTTTGAGATGGATCGCACCGCGTTGGATTTGATTACACAGGCACAACCCGATATTTTGCTGGTGGCTTTTGGCAATCCTAAGCAGGAGAAGTGGATTCGCATGCATGCACCTGAATTGCCCGTGCCCTTGGCAATCGGGATTGGCGGTACGCTCGATATGATCGTTGGCGTTACGCGGCGTGCGCCCCCCTGGATGCAGCAGGTGGGCCTCGAATGGCTCTACCGCATGGCTCAAGAGCCACGGCGGCTCTTCAAACGCTACCTGCACGACTTTGCCTACTTTGGCTACTTTTTCTTGCAGCAGTGGTGGGCCATGCGGCGCGGCACAGCGATCAGTATGGTTCCCTTGGAAGCACCAAGTGAACCAGTGGCCCAGCCGGTTGCCCCCGTTGTGCCTGAACCTGAGCCTGAACCACTGCCACCGCCTGTCACTCCTACCAACGCTCCGGCCCCAGATGCTCCACCTGAAGCAACAGCATCTGCGCCAAGCTTGACGGTGTTGCAGCCCCAAGGGCGGCTTGATGTGACCAATAGCCGCCAATTTGCCGATACCATGCGCTTGGCGCTCACCACCAACCCGTATTTGGCCATTAGCCTTAAGGCGGTCACGTTCCTTGATAGTACCGCACTCGGTACCCTCGTGGCACTGTCCAATCAGGCGCGTAGTGCCGATGGAGCCCTCTATCTGATTGAGGTGCCGCCGCAGATCAATCGCCTCATTTCGTTGGTGCGGCTCAACAACTTTTTTGAGATATTGGATGATGCGGCGAGTGCCGAAGCACGGCTGCGTGAAGGTAATCAGCCTACGAAACCACTGGCTACGAGTGCCGGGTGGGTGGTGGCGAAAGCTCCCCGCCTCTTTGATGCCGAGACAGCGCCCAACTTTGTTGAACACTGTAGCAACCGGATTGATCATGCTACCCACATGATTATTGATCTCCAAGAGACAATCTTCTTGGCTAGTGCAGGCATGGCGGCGTTGCTCAAGCTTGATCGCATGCTGCGCGAACATGGCGGCTTGCTGCGGATCACTGGCTGCTCGCCAGAAGTGCTGCGTACCTTCAAGCTCGTGAGACTCGATACCGTACTCACCATTGTTGAAACGATGGATCAAGCCATGCAGCCCCCATCGAAGAGTACCAAAGATGGTCGCTCATTGATCCTGCCAGCCCAACAATGAGTTTATCCTAAAAGCTTAAGACAAGTCTATGCAAGCGATCATCCTCGCGACCGATGAAGCGAGCCAGTTGCCACCATTGACCGACACGTTGGCTGCGCCAATGCTGCCCATTGTGGATCGTCCGGTTATGGCAACGACGATTGAGATTTTAGCGCGATCTGACGTTAAAAGAATTATCGTCAGTGTGTACGCCCGCGAGAATCAGATTACGACCTATTTTGGTAGCGGTCGTCGTTGGGGAGTCGAACTCAAGTATGTCTTCCAGCGCCAGGCGCTTGGTTCAGCGGGGAGCCTGCGTTGGGCCAGTGGGTTGCTCAAAGAGACTTTTTTGGTTCTGCCGGGTGAGCAATTGTGTGATCTCGCCATTGCCGAAGCGTTGCGCTTTCACCAAAGCCATGGTGGTAGCGCAACTGCCATTTTGCACGGTATCCCTAGCGCGTATAATGGGCCATGTGCTGAACTCGACGACGCTGGACGGATACGTGAGCTCAGAGCCATCCAGTCTGGGCTGGCCTACACGGGCGCGTTTATCTTTGAGCCAAGCATCCTGCGGAGTATCCCCCATGATTGCCCAATGACGATCATCGATCAACTCTTGCCCGAGTTGCAGCAGTGCGGCACGGTAATCTATGGCTACCCGATGCAAGGCTATTGGAATCCACTGAATAGTTTGGCTGCCTTCCAGACCGCCCAGGAGGTCTACCTGCAGAGCGCATACGCCGCCCAGATGTCAGAGCATGGTGGGATGGGGCATGGCGTGCAACTGCGCTATCCGTCACTTGATGCGCGTTCGATTGCGCCCGGCATCTGGGTAGGCACGGATCACTCGATCCATCCAACTGCGCTGTTAGCCCCACCGCTCTATTTGGGTGATAATACCTGGATTGGGCGTGAAGTTGAACTGGGGCCGCAAACTATCCTTGGTAGTAATGTTGTCATTGATGATGAAGCAACGGTGTACCATAGCACCATCCTCTGCAATACCTATGTAGGCTGCCTCGTAGCCGTAGATCGCAAGGTGGTTACCCCTACAACGATTAGTGATCCGATTACAGCGGATACAACAACGATAGTTGATCCTTTTTTGATCTCACCAATACAAAACATTCAGAGTGAGCAGCAGGTTGAACGTGGACAGATCAGCAAGTTGCTTGCTGCCAGTCTGCTGCTCCTCTTCAGTCCGCTGCTGTTGCTCATGAGCTTCATCGGCTTGCTTGCCAACCGGGGGCGTTTGCTTATCCGCGAAACCTATGTTGGGGGGCGGGTGAGCCCAAGCAGTGATGAGTTGTTCCATTTCGAGCGTCTGCATTTTCGTACCCGCCATGCCGATGGGCGTTACGTGTTAGGCGGGCGTTGGATCGAACGTTGGGAATTGCACCGCATCCCCGAACTGGTGAATGTCTGGCGGGGTGAACTGGCGTTTGTTGGCGTTAAACCGCTACGTCCAGAGGAGATTGCCCATATGAATGAAACATGGTGCCAGCAGCGCCATGAATCTGCCGCTGGCATCACTGGACTCTGGTACATAGATATTGATCCCGCCAGCGATTTAGAGACCGTAGTCGTAACTGACGTATACTATACGGCAACACGAAGCCGTGGCCGTGATCTGCTCATTCTGTTACGTACACCTATCGTTTGGTTCAAGCGTAGCCAACAACGAGGCACCGCAGCCGATCACGTGACCAACACCATGGGTAATAGGTAATACCAATTACTGTTGAACATGTTGCATCATCAATAATGATACACCTTATTGGGACGCTATGTTCGGCAAGCAACAAGCAACAATCTGAAATGGTATACACGATGATCGCACCCATGCAGATAAGGAGCCGCCTCGTGAAGACTCAAGAACCAGAGATCGTTAGGTTTGAACTTCCAGCCCGTTATACCTATCTGCACCTCTTGAGTGATTGTATTGCCGATATGCTTCAGCTTGTGGAAGATGTTGTCGAGATTGAGGCGGTGATCTATAATATCCAACTTGCTGTCCATGAGGCTTGCACCAACATTATTAACCATGCCTACAATCATAAATCAAATGAGACTATTCATGTTACCATGACCTTGACCTTTGATCCGCCTCAACTGACGGTTGAACTTCAAGATCGCGGTAACCCCTTCGATAGTGCAACCTATACTTCTCCCAACCTTGAAGAAGTACAAGTCCATGGGTACGGGCTTTTTTTGATCAACAATCTGATGGATACCGTAACCTACACGTCTACACCAGGCCGCAATGAGTGGTGCTTGGTGAAGAATGTAACCGCGTAATTATTACGGTTTACCATAGTTAAGGAGCAGAGCCTTGAGGAACATTTGTGTTGTTGGTACTGGCTATGTTGGACTGACCACCGGGGTCTGTTTTGCCGACCTCGGTAATACGGTCAGGTGTGTTGAGATCAACGCTGAGAAGTTGGACATGTTACGCAACGGGAAGTCGCCCATCTACGAGCCAGGGCTAGAGGAGTTGCAAGAGCGCAATATGCGCGCCGGGCGGCTCATCTTTACCGACGACTACGCCGAGGGCTTGGCCGATGCGGAGTTGATCTTTATCACGGTCGGCACACCGATGGGTGACGATGGGGCCGCTGATCTGAGTTATGTTGAAGCGGCAGCCCGTAGCATCGGCCAGAATCTGAAGCATGAAGCGATTATCATTGATAAGAGTACGGTACCAGTCGGTACGGGCGATATGGTCTTTGGCATTATTGGTGAACACGCCCAGCCCGGCATGAATTTTGCGGTTGTCTCGAATCCTGAGTTTCTCCGTGAAGGCAGTGCGCTCAGCGATTTCTTTAATCCTGATCGCATTGTGCTTGGCTCAACCGACCAGAAAGCCGCCGAGAAGGTGGCGGAACTGCATGCCCCCTTGGGTGCGCCGATTATCATTACCGACCTACGCACCGCCGAGATGATTAAGTATGCCTCGAATGCGTTCTTGGCCACCCGTATTTCGTTCATCAATGAGATCGCTCAGATCTGTGAGCGTCTTGGCGCTGATGTGCGTGAAGTTGCCCGTGGTATGGGCGCCGATAAGCGCATTGGCCCCCACTTCCTCGATGCTGGCGTGGGCTACGGTGGCTCCTGCTTCCCCAAGGATGTTTTGGCTTTGCACCATATGGCCGCTTCGGCTGGTTGCCACCCGCAATTGCTCCAAGCCGTCATGGACATCAATCAGTCGGCCCGTGATCGCTTTGTCGAGAAGGTGCGGATTCTGCTTGGCGAACTCAACGGCACCTGTGTGGGCGTCTTGGGCCTCTCGTTCAAGCCCAACACCGATGACATCCGCGAAGCACCGAGTATTGACATTATTCGGGCGCTCCAAGCCCAAGGGGTGCGGATTAAAGCCTATGATCCCGTCTCTATGGAGAATGCGGGCGAACTTATGCCCGAGGTGACCTTCTGCGCTACCGCTTACGATGTCGCCAAAGAGGCCGATGCCCTCCTGCTGATCACCGAGTGGAACGAGTTCAAGCAACTCAACTGGGAGAAGATCCAGAGCTTTATGCGCCGCCCCATTGTGATTGATGGGCGCAACCTCTACGATCCCGATGAGATGACGGCGCGCGGCTTTACCTATTGGGGCGTCGGGCGTGGGGTGCAGCATACCCATGCCAGTGAGCCGAGCGATCCCGTTTCGGTGTAATGCCTGCGTTTTTTGTTCCGTGTTGGCGGCGCAAGCGCCAACACGGAACAAAAAACGGGCTTTGGGGCATGATACCAATTACCCTATCAAGAACACTAACGCCCATTGGGACGCCATATGCGGCAATCTACAATCTACAATCTACAATCTACAATCTGCAATCGTAAATGGTATTAGCCCCTACCCAAGCTGCAAGGTCACATAGACAATCACCAAAAACAGCCCACCACCAAGCAAGCCATACTCCATGATCATCCGTTGCTGCAAGCGTCCCGCAGCAAGGTGTTGCAGTAAGCTCACCATCAGGTAGAAGCAGACCAACAGCACCGTCCCGGCAATGAGAAAGGTGGTGGCCCAGTAGTTTAAGGCCCAGGTTGCCTGAGCCAAGAGCAGACCCACGAGCACACTTAGCAGCAGATCTTGGCTGCGGGTAGGTGTCGTCAGCAGTGCGTAGGCGAGCAGGGTTCCGCTGACACCTACCATACTCGCTGAATAGAGCGTGCGGTAGCCCGTGTAGTAGATGGCACTGAAGACGCCAAAGGCCAAGAGATAGCCCAAGGCTTGCAGTACCAACTGGGCCCGTTGGTTCAGTTCGGCATTGCGGTCGAGGCTGTAGTGTTGGGCGACTAAGACCGCCAAAAGCGACCCGCCTGCCGCCACGAGGGCTAAGGCAAACGCTGCACCCTCCCATGCGTCACTAAAGAGGCGAAAGAAGGCGAATGAGCCAATCACGCTGAACGAAGGCAAGATCCAGAAGCTGGGAACCACTTCAAAACGTACCACCCCAAAGTTGAGTTGGGGCAATGTCCGATACTGCATCTGCGGATGCCCCCGTGCCAACAAATCGGCCCCTGCACTCGTGATCACCGCTAACGCCCCAATCAGAAACCACGAAAGCCCAATGGTCGGGAGATCACCACCAAGTACAATCCGTAATGTATTGGGATTGGTGTCAATCAAAAAGATGACCGCCAACCCGATCAGGATTACAAAAATCAATGAGACAATTCGTTCAAAACGAGGTAACGGAGCTGCCTTGAGCATAGGTCTATCCTGTTGATATGGTTGTACCACACCGGCGGGGGCGTGGGGGCGGCTCTGCCGCCAATACGAACGAGCATGGGGCGTAGCCCCAACCGACCATACGAGTTGCAAGGTTGCGCCTTGCAACTAGTATACCAAAAAGAGTTGACACAGTGGCTTGAACGTGCTATATTTTTCAATGTAAAGGAATTATATTGAAACTTCCAACAATTGCTGCTGCCGAGCAGATCTCGGCAACGTGTGTGCCATTGGTATGATCCCAGCAACTGCTATTGGCACTAAGTCGTCAGGATGATGCGCCATGAGTGTGCAATCTAACCTTCCACCCAGCGAACAACCCAGCCCTGAACTGGAGGCGTATAGTCTATTACGCCAGATCAACTCGATGATGGAGATGTACAATCGCTACGATCTGCGTAGCGAAGAGTTGACAATTCCCCAGTTCATGATTCTCAACTATGCAACCACTGAGGGAGTTCCGTTGAGTGAAATCAGTACGCGCATGCTCTGTGATAATAGCAACCTCACAGGCATTGTTGACCGAATGATCAGCAAGGGCTATGTTGAGCGTCGTCCTGATCCCCAAGATCGCCGGGTAAGTCTGATCTGTCTGACTAGCGCTGGGGCTGAGAAGCTCCGGCGGATTAAGCCACGCCACCACGCCCGCGTTAGTCGCCGTATGCGTTCCCTCTCTGAAACTCAAGTCCAAGAGCTGCGTGGCTTGCTGCAACAGCTCTATGTCGGCTTGCAGCTTCCCGCAGAACCTGACGATAGAGATACCGAGGATTGAACCACAGAGGCACCGAGGGCACAGAGGATAGGATGGAGGTTGCCATTCCATACACCGCTCTGTGTTCTCGGTGCCTCTGTGGTGAATAACTCTGCATCTCTTCAAAAACTCTCCAATAGGCATTATTGCTCAGGCCAGTCTGCGCCTAACACCAGCACAATGGTCGCCTCAGGGCTTGCGCCTTGGGGCGGCGGTGCATGGATCAGTTCGACGCCGAGTTGCCGAGCGAGCCGCCGCGCTGTTGCGGGGCTGTTGCCCACATGGTAGATGCGCGTTGTGGCCGTTGGTAGCGCATTGCCAGGGGGTAAGAGCCTGAAGTTGGCGTTTTCTAAATCGAGGCTGACTTCCCGCGCAAGGCCAGCCGTGTTGGTGCCGTTGAGGACGTGAACCAATGCCTGTTCATTGGCTTCGCGGGGCGGGTGTTGCCATTGCTCAAGCAGCGCTTGGACTGCCGCAGGCTCGTAGATCAGGTTGGTGCCGTTGGTATAGGCGATCTCGTTGGGGCCAAGGGCAAATTGGCCGAGCTCGCTAGGATCAAGGCTTGCGCCAAGCAGCATGAGGCTCAACAGGACATCGGGGCGCGCCAGGGGCAGGGTGGTCTGCAAGGGCCGCACAGCTTCTGGTGTGCCGTCTAGGGCGCGCAAGAGGGCCGGGATGCTCCGCAGTTGGCCCAAGAGCCCGTGGGTGCGGAGTTCGTGCATAATTGCCTGCACCACTTGCTGTTGGCGTGCAACCCGCCCAAAGTCGCTATCGGGGTGGCGCGTGCGTGCATAGATCAATGCGGTCGCGCCATCCATGCGCTGCGGCCCCGGCTGAAACTCGACCAACATGGTGCCAAAATCCTCGGTAGGATAGGCTTCATCGCGCAGGTAGCGCGGTACATCTATGGTAATGCCGCCCAGGGCGTCAATCAGGGTGGCAAAACCGGCAAAATTGACCGTCGCGGTATAGTCTACCGCCATGCCACGCGCTTCTAGTTGCAGTAGGCTTTCGACCACCTCGGCACTGAGGGCCATGCCGCCTTGGTGGGGCGTTGCGCTGGTGCCGTAGAGCTGTGGGGCGGCAACATAGCCTTGACTATAGGCCGCATTGATTTTGGTCTGCCCCAAGCCTACCTGTGGAATGTTCACTTCGCTATCACGCGGCAACGAAAAGAGCGCCACCCAACGCCCCATGCCATCAAGCCGCACGAGCATAAGCGTATCGCTCCGCACCCCCTCATGGGGCTGATCGGGGCGCTCGTCGGTGCCAATTAGCAGCAGGTTTGCGCCGAAGAGGGGCGATGCTTGGGCCTGATGGGGGCGTACATCTTCAACGGTAAGTATCGCTGCCAGCCGCTGTACCTGCCAGTAGAAGAAGCCTGCACCAAGCAGCAGCAGTGCCCCTACAACGAGCAGCAACAGACGCAGACGCGCCCACAGCGAGCGCCGGGGCCGTCGTGATTGGGCCGGGCGTGAACGTCTGGCTTGGGCTGGGAATTGGTTATGCATATTGTAGATTGTAGATTGTAGATTGTAGATTGTAGATTGCCGAACATGACGTTCCAATGGGCTTTAGCGTTCTTGATAATGCGGCATGCTCAAGGGTAATTGGTATTGCTTCCTACTTCCTGCTTCCTGCTTCCTACTTCCTGCTTCCTGCTTCCTACTTCCTGCTTCCTGCTTCCTGCTTCCTGCTTCCTACTTCCTACTTCCTACTTCCTACTTCCTGCTTCCTACTTCCTACTTCCTACTTCCTACTTCCTACTTCACTACTTCCTACTTCCTACTTCCTACTTCCTACTTCCTACTTCCTACTTCCTACTTCCTACTCCTCAAAGCCGTAGCTCTCTAGCTTGAGGACACGGCTGTTTTCGGTGACGGTACGTACAACGTGATCGGGGGCGCCTTCGGGTAGTTCGGCGGCAATTTCGAGGCTTACATGCACCTTGGCACCGGGAAGTCCGGCAAGGTGTTGCAGAATCTCGGCGGCGATGTTGCTCGCTTCGGTGGCAACTTTGAGCGTGTTGAGCCGGGCTGAGCCGTAGTAGCGCCGCATGCGTCGTGGGCGTACTGCTGGGTTGGGGGCAGCCGCAACGGAGGAGCTATAGCCTGTTGCACCAATCCGAGCTTCGGCAGAAGGTTCGCCCGGTGCGCTTGCGGTGGGGTAGCCTTCTGCGTGCTGCTGTTGCGCCGCTTCTGCGTTGCGGCGCGCCGCTTCGTCGGCAGCAATCTGGCGCTGTACCGCTGCGGGCTTAACGATGACGCCATGCTCGTCGAGAGGGATGCTGCGCCCCTCGGCATAGATCAGCCCTTGGTAGCGCCCACTCGCTTCGTCGTAGCGTTCCGCATAAGCGAAGCTCTCCGTCTCCCAAGTGAGCATGCTGAGCCCCTGGCTGATGGCCCCTAGCAGCACGTCGGTCGCTTTGAGACGCGGTAGGTAGAGGTAGGACGCAAAGTAGTCGGCGAGTTGTTTGACCGCGACATGATCGCCCTGCCAGAGTGGGATGCGATCCAGTTCCAAACGTAGGGGGATGCCGCCGAACTTGGGGATGAGTTGCCCGTTGTGTTGCATGCGCTTGCTCGTGCGTAGGATGATCGGGTCGGAACCTTGTAAGCGCATTTCGTCCCATTCAATGGGGGCAAAGGGATCGGGCTTCTGGTCGCTGCCTTTGCCCTGGATGGGTACGAGTAGCCAGATGTAGGTTTCGGGAATGCGCCCCTTGATCGTCTCGTCGGCCTGTTTGCAGCGTGTCTCGCTCTGACGGCGCTGGAAGGCGTCAAGGTTGAGCGTTTCCGCCTCCGCTTCAATCGAGCGCCAGGCGAGGTATTCGCGGGTGGCTTGAACCAGTTCGGCAAGCCGGGTGGTGTCAGGGGCGAGGAAGGCCAACATGTTTTTGTAGCGTCGCGGTGCGCTGCCGCGCAGATCGAGAATCTGTTGCGCCTGCGTGCGTGCAGCGGAGTTGGCCTGTTTACTGGCGCTGATGTGGGGGTGCTGTGGCCCTAAGACAACCAGACGCACTTCGCGTTCGTCTTGCACGTCGCCGCTCGAACTGGGCGCGAGGTGTACGCCGCAGAATTCACCGCGTAGGGCCGGGTTTTGACGGTGACTGTTGAGCTCTTCGCGGATGCGCCGCAGGATTTCATCTTCGATCATGTCTTCGCGCTGCTGCTCGGCGCGATCCTGGGCAAGCCGATTCACGCTAGGCTGGGTCGAGAACCAGTAGCGTTGGCCGTTTTCGTAGAGGTGGGTAGCGCCACCAATCAGCCGCCGCAGCGCATCGCCAAAGACGCTGACCGTTTCGCCGGGTTGTACACATCCAAGTTTGATCGCACGATCCTCAAGCCCTTTGTTGGCCGCCCGCAAGGTTGGCGCCGAGCCAAGGTAGAGCGTGCGCGCCACGCGGCGCGTAGCCGAGTAGCGCCCAAGGTTGGGGTTGTCGCGGTCTATGCGGAGCGGCAACGAATTGGGGCCGTCTACGTCCTTTTCGATCACCGGCACCCACGGATCATCCAAGTAGCGCGTCAATTCAAAGTTGACCGCCCCGTTGTCTACTGGCACCGAGGCGGGCATGATCAGCAGCGAGCGATCTTGGCGCTCCCAGAGCGAGTGGATGACGGCGGCCATGAGGCGCAGTACGCCCCGGGTGCGCTGGAACTTGTCGAGGCTGGCCCAGTCGTTAAAGAGCCGATCAAAGAGTTCGGGGTGAATCGGATAGGCCGCGAGCATGCGCCGCTCATAGTCCGCTTCACGCACATCGGCAGGAAATTCGCTGCTGTTGCTGCGGTAAAGATCGCCATAGGCCCGGATTACCGCGTCGCGCTGCGGAAAGAGACTTGGATCGGCGATGGGCTGGAAGAGGCGACGACGCACAATCTCGAAGCCCTCCTCCGAGCTGGCCGGACGCCACGAAGACTCAAGGCGTGCAAAGGTGTTACGCAGACGGGTCAACGCTTCCCGGCCCCCTTCGCCGCCAATCTCAATGTCCGAGGCGGGCAACGAGGCCACAATGAGTACATGAGGCACCGCCTTGACCGCTTCGGTCATGGCTTGGGCAAAGGTGAGGTTGGCATCAAAGCTGCCCGCCGGTAGCCCATTGATGCCGTAGAGCTGACGGACAAAGGCGACCCACTCGTCAATCAGTACCAGACAGGGCGCAGCGAGATCAAAGAGTTGCCGCAGGGCGTCTGAGCCAGGGTTAACCCCCGCCCGGTCGGCTTCGGCGACGAGGGCGTAGCCCCGCTTGCCCAGCAATTGATAGGCCATTTCGCCCCAAAGTGTTCCCACTTCTGTCCCATCGGGCTTGGTGCTACGCTTGGCCGCCGCGAGGGCGGTGCCCACCAAGACGGCGCGGCGGACCGTGGGTAGGTGGGTGATGCCGGTATCGCGCAAGACCACATCCATACCTGCCAGTTCTGCCGGAGCGACGCCGCCGCAGAGGTGGTAGAGCGCCAGCATCGAGTGGGTCTTACCACCGCCAAAGTTGGTCTGAAGTTCCACCACCGGATCGCCCGCGTGCGAAGTCAAACGTTTCAAGGCATTGGTCAGCAAAATCCGCAGCCCCTCAGTCAAATAGGTACGCTGAAAAAACTGATGAGGATCGCGATACTCAAGGCTCCCTTCGCCACGATACACCTGGCCCAGATCAGCAGCAAATTCAGCCTGCTGATAGCGCCCCCCGGCCACATCGGGATGGGGCATGACCACATCGCGCCAAGGGCGCAAACCGGCTGCCGTAACGGCATTGATGGGCGCAGTGGTAGCCCGTTTCTGCTCACGCTTCACCTGCTCATCAAAGCGGGCGCGCAACACCTCCTGCTTCTTGCGATCAATCTCCTTCGCCTGATCGGGCGCACCCACAGCGAGCAACAACCGCTGAATGCTATCAAAGGCCCGATAGGTATCATCAAGCGTAAAGCCATGCTGATGCGCCCAGCGATTACGAATATCGCGGCACTCATGGATCAACGTGCGGTCGGCATTCCCCAACTGCCGCCGAAAAACCTGATCCCAATGGCCAATCATCACCCCAAGAATAGCCGTCGTATCCCAATTACTACTACGCCCACCCTGGCGCTCACTCAAATGCCCACGCACCGTCTCATCCCACGTATCGCCGTAGGCACTCTGCAACTCGCGTTCAAAGAAGGGCCGAAGGCCAGCATTCAGTAACTCAAGGGCTTTGCCGACGCGCTCGTGGTTGGAGGTGGCCATGGAGGACTCCTTATTTTATAATGGAAGAAAGATTACATTGTTTTTGATATCTGATTCAGTGCCGATTTGAACAATCATGCTCAAAATAATCCTCGTTGAATACGAATACGCTCATGTAAAGTGGTTTGCGGAGTCTGTGTGCGAATCTGATCCACTAAAGCTAGACGCTGTTTAATATCCTGATCAAGCTCTTCTTGATGGTCAGCATAGTAGGCAAGTGCAGAGTAGATCTGTCCGAGTGAAAGATAGGGAAACTGAAAGTGTAGCTCTTCGGCACTCCAGCCATTTGCCTGTTTTTCAAGTACCAATTCGATAACCTTCATTGTAGTACCTACAATAAGAGGCGTCTGTTCTTGGGTAAGCACGATATGTTCATAGCGGGTTTCTACTATGATCATGGCGAAAATCCTTTCAGGTTGACAATTATACATGTCATGATTGATGATGATTCGTTTGTTTTACGTAAAACTTCTTCGCACTAATAAAAGACGTAAACGCTGTTCAAAACAACTCCGCTTGCACGGTGCCTCCCCGCCGCGCTTCCGCCGCGAGGTGGGCGATCTCTGTCCAACTGATGATGAGGCTGTTGTAGGCCAGGGCTTCGCTGGCCCATTTTTTGCGCTCGCAGGTGGTGTAGAGCCGGTAGGCGAGGTCGCGGGCGATGGCGGCGGTGTCGCTTGGCAGTGCCGCCAGCAGCGCGGCGGCCCCCGTTTCGCCCCCTTTGTCGAGTGCGTGAACCAGGTGTTGCGTTGCGTGCCAGACGGTGATGCGCCGCTCGTGCGCGATGTTCCAGGTGGCCGGGAGTTCGCTGCGGCTGATTAGGCGCACGTTGCCGCTCCGTGCGACGATGATGCCCGCTTCGACCATGCCCGCTACGGAGCTGTTTTTGGCTTTGCTGAGGGTTTCGGCGACACCGTACTGCCCCTCTTCAAATTGGTACTGCTCGAACCACGCAATGGCCCAGCGCGTCTCGTTGTCGTAGTCGCCCTCTTGTTCGGCCAATACTTCGTCGAGTGCGGCGTTGATCAGTTGGAGCGCCGTGCGGACGCGCATGGGGGTGCCGTCCGCCTCCAAGACCGCGTTGTGGCGCGAGTAGATCGCCATGCCAGGGCCAATCGAGGCTTGGGCGAGGTCTACCGGCGCGATGTTGGCGCGCTGGAGCGCCCGCAACGCATCCGGTAGTTCGCGGCGGAGCGCACGGATAAATGCTAAACGGCTGGTACTCGGGGCATCACTGGGTCGCGGGCGACAGACGAGGACGATGGAGGTGGCGAGGGCGTTGCTGCCGATGCCGCGCATGCGATTGCTTAATTCGGTACGCATCGGCCATGTGCCATTGATCGCCAAGCCCGCTTGTACCAAACCCTCCAGCATGGTCTCCCAGCCGGTCGAAGAGGATACGCCATTGCCTGCCTGTTCGCCATCCGGCACCTCATCTTCGCTCTCGGCCTGCTTGAAGGCGTAGTAGACGGTGAGCGGATAAGCGGGGTTCTGCACTGCTCGGATGCGCTCAAAGACCTTGCGGAGCCCCGCTTCAAAGAAGTGTTGTGCTGCCTCGCGCCCGCCGTGGCGGAAGGGTTCGGCGACCAGTTCGGCGGCCTTGGGCACCAGCATGGTGCTAAAGAGTTCCGGGTAGACCCCGCGCAATGCGCCACGGAGCCAGACGTAGAAGAAGTCGCTGAGATCGGCGTAGGGTACGTTGTCGTAGTAGGGTGGATCGGTGGAGATGATAACTGTTTGATTATTTGATGCAACTTCAGCGGCATCTTTTTGATTTACTTTGCCCATTTTTGTTGCTGGGGTTTGATCTAGGGCTTTGATTAAATTACCAAGACTTATATTATAATCTCCAGCCGCGTTTGCAAATAAACTGTTCTCACCAAAATCCCACAACATGGAAATAGCATGACGAGTAAAAAGATGTCTAACCTGTGTTTTTGTATTTTCCCAACAACACAAAGCATTAGAAATGTCGCTAAGTCTACTCACACCCAACGCCAAATAGGTCGCCACCGCATCAGCATAGGCACTGGCCGTAGCGGCGTCCAGTCCGGCTTCCTCGGCATCGTGCCGCACCCGCTCGCGCGCTTCGCCCACGAGATCGCTGAAGGTCGTCAGGGCCACGAGTTGGCGTGGGGTGAAGAGATCACGATGCATCGTCAAGCCATAATTTTGCACCCGAAAGCCGAGCGCCTGCTCAGGCAAATCCGTCTCTGGGGCCCAGGCGGGCGTGGCACTGGCCGCGATCTGCTCATGGGCGGCATTGGGCGGCAGGTAGATGCGCTCGCGTTTGCCCTCAGCGACAATCGCCAGCATCTGAGCGCCCATGCGCCCGGCGCGGCCCTCGCTACGCACATAATCGAGGCCCACCGGCGTCTCACAGCAGAGACAGCGCGCCCCCTTGCGCCCAACCGTCGCCTCGGGCGGTGTGGCGCTATCCGCTTGGATCGTGAAACGCACGCGGGGCGGCGTAGTGCGCTCGATCACCGGCGCAACCCACGCCTCCTTGCCCTTCTTTTTCGACAAGGCAAACGAGCGCACCAGCGGCATCTGGGCGCCACAGGCCGGATTGGGGCATGTGACCGTGCGCGCCCAGAGCCACGCAATCACCGTCGCCTCGCCGCCGCCATAGGCTTTGGGTAGCGCCACTTTGGGATAGAGGTGGCCAATCCGCCGCTCGGCCTCAGCACGCATCCACTGACCATAGGAGCGCACATCGGCGGCTAGGCCGGCAGGGCCTTTGTAGGAAATAGAGGGGAGGAAATAGGAAGTAGGGGTTGGGCCTCCTGGCTTATGTTCGCCTACTTGCCCTCTCCCTCTTCGCGACGACGGCGGCGCATCGTCGTCAGGATACGCCCCACCTCGTTCATCAAGCGATGCAGTTCCTCCGTCTCCTTCACCGGAAACCATCCTATCTGCTCGCAGAGCATCAGTAGCGTCTCCAATTCCGCCAGCGAGCCCTGGGCCACAGCTAGAAACTGCGCCTTCTCCCGACTCGATTCGCGTGCCCATCCCTCCGCAATGTTCGCCGGAACGGAGACTGCTGCCCGTGTAATCTGCGAACGCATTCCGTAGGTCTCCTCGCGTGGCAGATGGGGAACGAGGCGATAGACCTCCCGTGCTATGCTCATCGCCTTCTGCCACACAATTAACTCCTTGAAATGCATCATCTTCCCCCCTATTTCCTAACCCCTCCCCCCTATTTCCTCTCTCCTCTTTCCTATTTCCTAACCCCTCCCCCCTATTTCCTCTCTCCTCTTTCCTATTTCCTCCCCCCTCCCCCCTATTTCCTCTCTCCTCTTTCCTATTTCCTAACCCCACGGGTGGCAGATTCGCAAACGTGGGTGGCAGTTCAATCAGCGCCTTATTGATCAAGACGGCAACGGGGTTGAGGTCGCTGGCGTGGGCTTCAAGGCCGAGGCGCTGGGCCTCCAGCGGAATGGAGCCACCACCAGCAAAGGGATCATAGACGGGCGGCGGATTGCCGTTGGTGGCCGCAAGGATGAGGCGGTGGGCGGTCGCAAGCACCCGCTCATCGTTACTACTCTCCCACTGCACCAGCAGCTTAATGAAACGGAAGAGGCGCTGGCGGCGCTGTTCGGCAAGGGGCAACCTGGCCCAATCGGGCAAGGCGGGGGCCGGGAGGAGATCAATCTCGGCCAACAGCGCCTCCGGCACACCCTCTTGGTCGGGATCATCAATGAGTGACGCAAAGAGCACCGCGCGGCATGCGGCCAACGGGCGGCGCGCCCACCAGAGGTGCAGCGTCGAAGGGTGACCATGGCGGATTGACTTTTCGCGGGCCGAGGCCGCGTTAATATCATCCAGCGGCAGCGCAACCTCAATGAGCTTCTTGGTGGGCATGGTGAATCCTATGGTGGATTGTAGATTTTAGATTTTAGATTTTAGATTTTAGATTGTACCATTTTTTCCCTTAGGGATGGTTTCAGGATACTTGACCGTTTGCGCCATAGGTAGTGCCGACTTTAGTCGGCTTCCCATCGCTGCCAAAGACCTCAGCCGACTAAAGTCGGCACTACGATGCCCGCCCATGGACTATTCAGCATGACAGGCTGCTGGGATACGTAACAATTTCTGCTTCCCTAAAGCCGGCACTCCAACGTGTGCCCACTAGCTTTTCAGACAGCCTCTTATACCAACTACCCTTGAACATGCCGCATAATCAAGAACGCGAAAGCCCATTGGAACGCCATGTTCGGCAATCTGCAATCTACAATCTACAATCTACAATCTACAATCTCCTCCCCCATAGCCCACAAATCATCCCAGTTGTAATTGACACTCTCAGCAAACGCTTCTGGCTCACGGGTAAAGGGGCGGCGCACGTAGCGCAGGGTCGGGCTGCCGCCTGCGGTTGGGGCTGGAATGGCAACGAGAGCGAGGATGAACTCGTCTGGTTTGTTGAGTGCCGTGAGAATCTCGTTGCGGCTTACGGTGACGGTGCTTGCTCCCACGCTACGCCCCTTCACTTCGATGAAGCGGAGCTGACCAGTCGCAGGGATACGTGATTCGATGTCGTAGCCTACTTTAGCTCCACTCACGTCGCGGGGCTGAAAACCAAGCGCCTGCTCGCTCTGCATGACCAGAGCCATGGCGCTGAGTTCGATCCGCCGCCGCGCTTCGGGGCTGCTGCCGTCGGGGCTGGTTGTTGCGGTGCCTAACCATTGGGTAATCAGGCCAACCGGAATGATCAACGCTCGTGCCAGCAGCGTTGGCGCACTAGCGACAACGTGGCGCTCTTGCTCCAATTCCGCTTGACGCTGGCGCAGGCGCTCCTGAAGTTCATCCGCCCGCCGTTCGGCTACCAGCGCATGCATGCGTGGACGCTTGCCCGCCCGCTCTTGTTCACGGTACTTCACCGCCTGACTGTTCCAGTAGATAATCTCCTTGGTGAGCCGCTCTTGCACCGCCTGCAATGTCTTCGTGACCAGCGCATCGCGGCGTTGACGCACGGTGGCAAGGTGATCCGCAGCCATGGAGGCTTGAAGCGTATGTATCGTAGCCTCTAGCTTGTGCGCATCGAAAGCCGGAGATTGAGCCAAAAGCAGCGCCTGCTCCGACGGCGTGGCACTACGGTAGTCCAGATGCGGCGCATAGCCTGCGGGGCGGGCCGCGCCCGTCGTGTCAACTTCTACACATTGGAGTTGCTGCGCCACGATGCGCTGCTCGCCATTGGGCAATGGACGGGCCTCCTGGATGCGATGTTCCATAATCAAGAGCATCCGTGGCAGCGTGGAAGTGTCGGCTGGATCGATCAGCAAAGCCCCCTGCTGCAACAGATCACCCGAGCGGGCGAGTAGCGCCGCTAGGGTCGCTTCGAGCAGGGGATGGCCTGGTGCAAGCAGGGCAGCCTCGGGCTGGCCCCGTACCAAGCGCAACTCCTTGCTAAAGGTCACCCGTGCGTACCGTTGGGCTACCGGACTCTTACCCACTGCGTCTGGTTGGCGTAACAGCGGCGGCACATAGGTCAACTCATAGCGCCCCCGCTCCCGCTCATAGTACCTGCCGCCCAACTGCTGAAAGGCCGTCAGAAAGAACGCACCGATAAAATAGGGTTGAAGGCGGCGCGCTTCGGCCCGTTCCAAATCCTCACGCAGGGCAAATACCTGAGCCACATCCAGACTCGCGTGGGCCAACGCTCGTTGCTGCAACAATGCACGCAGTTGCTCACGATCCAGCGTCGTCTCTACCGTCTGGCTCAAGCGTGCCCGCACCTCAGGCTGATCGCCATAGCGCACCGCCTCAACCAGCAGATCGCGCAGTGGGCGGTTCTGGAAACTCAGACGGCCCAACACATCAAAGACCTGGCCACCAAGTGCGCTGCGTTCAACCTCCAGCTTTTGCAGCAAACGGGCATAGACCTCACCCTCGCGGGTTTCGTGGGCCACAAGGTTCCAGAGATGGCACACCTCAGTCTGACCAATGCGATGGATGCGCCCAAAACGCTGCTCCAGCCGGTTGGGATTCCAGGGCAGATCGTAATTGACCATCAGGTGGGCATGTTGCAGATTGATCCCCTCGCCAGCCGCATCGGTAGCCACCAGAATCTGCACGGCAGGATCAAACGCAAAAGCCTCCTCAACCGCTTGGCGTTCACGGCGATCCATCGTGCCGCAGATGCTCACCACCGCCTCAGCGCGGCCCAACAGCGTCGTGATGCGCTCAGTGAGGTAGTGCAGCGTTGCAAGATGTTCGGTAAAGACAACCAACTTTGGGCGTTGGTGGCCAGCCGTAGCAGGCGTGGGGATCACGAGTTCGCTAACCAGCGCACGCAACTGCTCCCACTTCTTATCCGTGCCACTGCGGCAAAGTTGGGCCGCAAGCGCCTCCAGATCGGCGAGTAGCGCAAGCTCACGCAGCAACTCATCAATCGTCCGCGCAGCGGTCGCTTGGTCGAGGAACTGCGCTTCTGGGCTCTCGAATTCATACTCGTTCGCCTCATCAAGCTCTTCGTCATCAAGTGGCACCGTGGATTGCTGGAAACTCAGCAGCGGATGGGGGCTGTCATGGCTATGCCCCGTCCCAAGCAAACGCGCTTCGGCCAGACGCTGCTCCAAGCGCTTACGGCGGCGATGCAGCGACTGGAAGATCGCAGCGGGCGACGAGGCGAGCCGGCGTTGCAGCATAGTCAGCGCAAAGCCAATCGTTCCCCGCTGCCCACGTTCGAGCGCATCAGCCCGATTGAACTCTTGACGCACATAGTGCGACACCTGTTCGTAGAGCTCCTGTTCTTCTGCCGAAAGCGCATAGGGCACGGTTGTGGCAATCCGTTCCGGGAAGAGCGGCCTACCCTCAAAGGTAAGCAACTGCTCCTTGGTCAGCCGCCGCATCAAATCGGAGACATCGGCAGTATGCACGCCATCACGAAAGCGCCCCGCAAAGCGGTCGGGATCGAGCAACGCCAGAAAGAGCTGAAAATCCTCCTCCTTGCCATTATGGGGCGTCGCGGTCAGCAGCAAGAGGTGGCGCGTACTGGCACCCAAGCGTTGTGCGGCGCGGTAGCGGCGGGTATAGCGCACCTCACCCCCAAAGAAGGAAGCCGCAAGCTTATGCGCCTCATCAAAGATCACCAAGTCCCATGCAACGGCACAGAGCTGCGCTTGGAACGCCTCATTGCGCGCCAACTGATCCAAGCGCACAATCCAGAACTGCGGTCGAGTCGGCGTACTCGGCATGGCCGCAACATCCACAGAAGCAGCGTCAATCAATGCAAACGGCAACTGAAAGCGCAATGCTAACTCCGTTTGCCACTGCGCCACAAGGGCACCAGGCGCAACGATCAGACAATGCTGCACATCGCCACGGATGTGCAACTCCTTGGTAAAGAGCCCCGCCATAATCGTCTTACCCGCACCGGGATCATCGGCAAGCAGATAGCGCAACGGCTGACGTGGCAGCAACTCCTCATAGACCGCCGTAAGCTGATGGGGCAGCGGATCAACCAGCGACATACTCACCGCAAGCAGAGGGTCGCAGAGGTGCGCACGGCGGATGCGCTGGGCCTCAACCGCCAAGCGAAACGCCTCGCCATCGTTGGATAGCAAGTCGCGGGTAGTAATATGGCACCAATTACTATTGAACATTTCACATAATCATTTGGTACATGGCCAATGCCGTCTCTTCTCCGTAGGGGCAAAGAAATTTCTCAAGAAACTTTTTCAAGTGGTGATGCGTATATACCATAGAGTGTGAGACTCATCCGACAACGCCCAGTAACTTGCGCACATTTGGTCTGTTGGCAACCAAGCCGCTAGAACGGGCCAAAAACCCTCATGGGGGAGGTTTTGCCTTCTTCGTTGCAATCATCGCTAATAGCAGACAAAGGAGCAGCATGATGCGTGCCAATTACGTGCTGATTGATTATGAAAATGTACAACCAACTGAATTCTTAATACTAGACCATGAAAACTTCTATGTACGCCTTTTCCTTGGCGTCAATCAAAATAAAATCCCCTTTGAAGTGGCAGTAGCACTTCAAAAGATGGGTACACGAGCAGAATACATAAAAAGTTGCAAAAAGGGATCAAATGCCCTTGATTTTTACATTGCATTCTATGTGGGCCAGATAGCCACACAAGAACCAGATGCCTATTTTCATATCATCTCCAGTGACACTGGGTTTGATTCACTTATTCAACACCTACGCGACAAGAAGATACTTGCCCAAAGGTTCTCGTGCATTAAGGACATCCCTGTATTGCGTAGCCTATCGGCATCTTCGCTCAATGAACGTGTTGACGTTATAAAGACACGTTTTAATCAACCGAGGATAACACTTCCTCGAACAATAAAAACGTTGTCGAACACAATATATCATACCTTCGCAAAGAATCTCTCATCAGAAGAGGTTATTGACATCATTAGAGAATTGCACAAGCAGAATTTCATTGTCTTGAAAGAGAACAAGATAGAGTATAACCGCTCTGCGTCGTACTAAGAGCCCTATGCCCATGAACTAAGGGAAGCAGAAATTTTTAAGTACCCCAGCAGCCTGTCATGCTGAATAGTCCATGAGCGGTCATCGTAGTGCCGACGTTAGTCGGCTGAGGTCTTTGGCAGCGATGGGAAGCCGACTAATGGTCTTCCAGTAAATAATCCGCTAACCAGACCTCGCAAATCTGGCATATCTATCAGGTCTAGCCCGTGCCGCGACACCGGATTAATTTCTGGAACACCATAAGTCGGCACTACCTACGGCCTCTCAGGGTGGCAACGCAACGGAGCAATCAACAACATCCGCTTCCCTAAACCTGCCAGGTGTGCGCCGTGGAGATACTTGCCATACCACAAAGTCGCTGTACGGCGCCTCCCCGCGTCCCCGCGTCCCCGCGTCCCCGCGTCCCCCTTGCCATCCAACCAAAAATACTGTACCATATCCTCAGCGTAGCCTCATGCAAGAATAACGCACAGCTTTTGTTACAAATCATGCAAAAGGGGTTGCTTGACAGCGCAGCGGGCTTGTCATAAGGTTGGTTGAGTGCGTAGGCGCAAAGCTTGCGAATTCTTAACTCAAGCGCCAGATTGAAGTCGCTTGGGCTAAGATGGGGGGGAGTAAGTGAGGTGCGTTTTCGCTGATTGTAGTGGGATGACAACTATTCAAAAGAGTTTGTTTATATAAGCCACTTTTATTGACACCCCCCGCCATTCATGGTACTATTCCCACACATCCATGGATAGTCTTGAATGAGTTTAACGGCTACGAACTTTGCTGTTTAAGCAAAAAGCGCCGGGGCCGAAATGCCTCGGTTCCCCTGTGAACAACCCGCTTGCCCGCTTGCGCACTCTGTTGAGCGCTCCGCTCCTGGAAAGGTACCGATGCGAACCCTTATTTTCACGGGCAAAGGCGGCGTCGGCAAAACTAGTGTCGCCGCAGCTACTGCGTTGCGCGCTGCCGACTTGGGCATTCGTACACTGGTTATGAGTACGGATCCAGCCCACAGCCTAGCCGACTCGCTGGATCTTGAGGGGCCACTCGGCCCCGAGCCGGTGCAGATTGCCCCCAATTTGCACGCCCTTGAGGTGAGCATCCACCACGACATTGAGTCCAACTGGGGGATCGTGCGTGAGCACTTCGCCCAACTCATGGCGGAACAAGGCGTCGAGGGTATCTTGGCCGATGAGATGAGCATCCTCCCTGGGATGGAGGAGGCGTTTCCGCTCATCCGGATCAAGACGCACAAGGATCAGGGCGATTACGACCTGCTTGTGATTGACTGTGCCCCGACTGGTGAGACGCTACGCCTCCTATCGGCCCCCGAAACCTTCAAGTGGGCAATTAATATGCTCCGTGGGGCCGAGAAGTTTGTGATTAAGCCCCTGCTTCGCCCCATGGGTAAGCTCAACCCGGCCCTCGGCAAGATGATTGCACCAACCGAGGTCTATGATGCGGTTGATGATATGTTTGCCCAGATGGTTGGTGTCACTGAGGCACTGACCAATCCGCTTGAAACGTCGGTGCGCTTGGTCATGAACCCCGAAAAGATGGTCATCAAAGAGAGCCAGCGTGCTCTTACCTACCTCTCGATGTATGGGATGACTGTTGATACGGTGGTGGTTAACAAGATTCTGCCCGTGGATCAAGATAGCGGCTATCTGAACCACTGGAAGGATGTGCAACAGCGCTATTTGCAGGATGTTGAACACTCCTTCACCCCGTTGCCGATCTACCACGTACCCTACTATGCAGAAGAGGTCGTGGGCCTTGATAAGTTGCGGGCGATGAGCCGTGATATTTATGGTGATGCAGATCCGACGGAGATTGTCTACAAAGAGTCGCCGATGGATCTGGCCAAGCTTGATGATGGAACCTACCGCATCAAGATTAAGCTGCCCTTCGCTGATGTGAACCAGCTCGACCTGTTCCAGAATGGCGATGAGTTGGTCATTCAGATTGGCGATTTCCGGCGCATCATGACACTGCCTGTCAGTTTGGCAGGCCAGGAGGCCGGTCAGGCGGAGATGGAGGGCGATTGGTTGATCGTGCCCTTCTATGCCGTGGATCGGGTGAGTACGTAGTCGGTGTGTACCTATGGGGTCTACCGGGGTATTTTGCCCCGTTAACCTAAATATTGGTTCGTCTAGGTTAAGGAGGTGTACGGATGGCCGTCACACGAGGTTGGTTCTCAGAGTCGGCTGGGCAGGTGGCGCAGATTGGCGACATCATGTTCCAGGGACACTGGCAGTGGGTGTCGAACGCCCTGCAGGCCACGTCGGCTGCGGTCGAGACCATCAATCGCAACGCCTACCCGGGCATCGCCCGCAGCGGCAGCGGCGAGGGTAGCTTCAGCACCCCCGACGTGGGCTTCCGCCCGAAGCGCATTCGCTCGCGCTTCAACCGCTAGGTAGGAAGGTAACAGGTTTCAGGTCGCAGGCTCAAGCTCCTTCGCTGGAATCTGCGACCTGGAACCTGAAACCTTAAAGCCTGGAAAGTCTCCTGATGATCAGCCTGCTCTACCACAGCCATACTGTTGTTCCAGCCCACCTTGCTGAGTTAGAGGCTCTGGGTCTCATGGAGCCCGATGAGCAGATCCTGGTCGCTCTTGATGGTGTCCTGCTTGATGGCGACGGTCGTCGCTTGAGTGGCCCAACGCTCTATGACTATTGTTTGATTAGCAGCCTACGCCTGATCCTCTGGGCCCGTGACTACGGTCGCCATGTCTGCTATGCCTTTCCCCTTGCTGAGTTGACTACCATTGAGGGTGCCGGGATTGATCCGCTCCATGCCCAGCTCGACCTCTCGTTTACTGCGCCGGAAGAAGAAGAACAACACTTTACGTTAGCCCTTTTGCCCCTCGCAAGTCTCCACCCTGCTGTACAGTTGCTTCAGCTTGCCCGTGATACCGCTCGTGCGCTCGTTGGCCAAGAACTTGATGCCTATGAGGCTGGCGCTGAGATTTTGGCTGTGCTGAGTGAGCAGATCTATGGCGATGCTGATGGCTTGCGTCCCAATGAAACGCCCTATCGCTGGCCGGGTGCCTCGACAGCCCAAACGATTGTTGCCCCCGCGCCTGCTTTTAATGTTGATCCTAATAGTTTGCCTCCTGGTCAGGTTTATACTGCAAGTCGCATTGCTCGCTCTGCTTGGGATACCCTGCGCCGCTCGATCCGTGAAGCTGATCTCTCGATGCCTTTTGATGTGAATAGTGGTAGTCTGCGTGAGTTGACCGATGCGGTGCGGGCGATTAATGATCTTGTCCATACGGTTGCGAGTAATCCGAGCGCACAGCAGATGGCAATGGCCTTTCTCAATCGGCAGGGCGGGCAGCCCGGCTTCGGCGGTGGTTTTCCACCCGCTGATCCCGCTGCAGCACCGGCTGATTATGCGTATAATGAAGCAGCGGATGCTGAACAGCCTGAACGCGCTGAACCACCGCCTCCCGCCGCTTCGAGTTATCACGAAATTCCGCTGCGCCGACGTGGTGATGCGCCCGCGCCTGAGGCTGCTCAAGAAGCGGTGGCCTCTCCCTCTCCCTCCACTGGTGCCCGTCAACCCCCTGACCCGGAATCGTCCGATTCTGAACATATTCCTGACCGCCGCGAAATTCCACTGCGTCGCCGTAGTGGATCAACTGTTACCTCGAAGCCCTTCACCCATAACCAGTTCAAAGCCTCGATGAGTGGTTCGGGTGACGCTGGGGCCGATGACCGATCACCGCTGTAAGGACGGACGACCGCCACCCGTAGCCGTTGTGTACGAGGATCGCGCTGGTGGTCACTGTAGACCCGCAGGTAACCCTACACTCCAGCGTAGCCTTACCTTGGGGTTACCAGCTATCGCCACTAGATAGGGAACGACTATGAGTACTCGCCCGTATCTCGGGATCAACGTCAATGCGGCCAGCGTCGATGAGATGCTTCACCGTGGCCTGATCGAGGAGGGCGAGACGCTGCTCGCGCTCTTTGATGGGGTGCTGCTTGATGAGCGGCGTCGCCGCGTCGGGGGCTTCTCGCTCTCCGATTTTGTCGCCCTTACCGACCGCCGGGTCATTACGTGGGCCCGTGGCTTCTTTAACGATACTGTTGATGGCTTTGAGTGGAAGGATATGGACGTTGTTCAGGCCGAGACGTGGGATCCTTGGCATGGCCGCGTTGTCCTTGCCTTCCGCCTCCCTGCTGTTGCGCCCCGCAAGCGCCGTATTGCGGTGAATGGTTCCTATGAAGAGCCTGGTAGCAGTGAGCGAGTGGTCACCAATACCTTCGATTTCATGCCCGCCGATGATGTCAACACCTTCTCCCATATGGTTGAGGTGATTGGCGATCAGATCATGGCTGGTGTGACGGGTGAGCCGCTGGTTGAGGCCTTTTTTGCTGAGTTTCCGCCCGTTGAGCGTGAACAGCTTCAGCCCTTCTTTAATCCGCCTGAGCCGCCTGCTCCTGAGCCGGAGCCGGAGCCTGTCGTTGAAGAGAAGCCGCGTAAGCGCCGCTGGTGGCCCTTTGGCAGTGCTGAGGATGAGCCCCAAGAGCAGGAACAGGTGGTTACCCCCGGTAATCTGATTGCTGCCTATGAGCATCAGCGCGTGGGTGTCCCTGCCGGCAGTGGCATCTCGCCGCTCGCTATGCCTACCCCTGCGAGTTCGTTGGCCCATATGTCTGAGCAGCCCAGTATGTACCAGGTGAGCCGTTCACTGCGCTTGGCTCTTGAGGTGCCGCGCAAGATGATGCGTGGTGTCCGCCGGGCTACCGATGCGGTCAGTGGGGCTACCGAGATGGTTGGGAATATGCAAGACCCGCGGGTTCGCCGCAATGCGATGCGTGGTATCTACCATGCGGCTTCGCAACACGAGGCCCAGGGGGGGCCCTTTGCCCCCGTGGTGCCGGTGGTGCGGGCGGCGGTGCGCCTCGCAGAACCCGATGAGGACACTTCGAACCAGAAGCAGTCCAAGCGTGTCTCGGTGCGCTCCAATGTGCGCCGTGGGAACGCTGAGGCCCCTGCTCCGGTTGAGCCGATGGGCGCATCCTTCAATGCAGCAGCCCACGCTGAACGCCCTGATCCCCAGGTGCGTCGCTCCGTCTCGGTGCGTCGCGCACCGCCCTCAAAGATTGTCACTGCCACTGGCGAAACGGTGGAACCCCCCGCCGCACCCGAACCCCAGGTGCGCCGCTCCGTCTCGGTGCGCCGGGTTGAACCCGCTGCACCTGCCGCCGCACCCAGTGACGCCTCTGAACCCCAGGTGCGCCGCACGATTGCGGTGCGTCGCGTTGAACCCGCTGCGCCTGCCGCTGAACCCACTGACACGCCTGAACCCCAGGTGGGGCGCACGATTGCGATGCGCCGCCGCGAAGTTCCGGTTGAAGCTCCGGTTGCCTCCGAAGCGAGCGCAGAGGCTGCCAGTGAACTGGCCGAGGTTGAGCCGAGCGCAGTGCCCGCCACAACTGAACCTGTCGCCACTGAAGAGCCCGCAGAGGGGCAGCGTGGTGCGCCGGTACGCCGGATTGCTGTTGGACGCCCGGATCGTGTCTCTAGTGAAGCGGAACCCGCTGGCGCACCGAAGGTCGTTAGCTACAATGGTAATGGTATGCACCAGTCCGATGATCAGGCGTAGAAGCCGTCAGCGGGCGTGGCATGCCTTGCCCTGAGTACTCAACCTATGACGCGTGTCATTATCTATTCGGGTAAGGGTGGTACGGGGAAGACGACCATTTCGGCGGCTACGGCTGCGCTTTTGGCACAGTCGGGGCGCCGTACCCTTGTCCTCTCTAGCGATCCGGCTCACTCGCTCGCCGATGCCCTTGGGGTGGCGGTGAGCCGCGATCGCCCGACAACGATTGCGCCCGGCCTCTATGCCCTCGAAGTTGATACGATCTATGAGTGGCGCCATAACCTTGGTGGCTTTCAGCAGTTTGTCGCTTCGACCTACTCGAGCCGTGGGATTGATCGCTCGACTGCCGCTGAGTTGGCGAATCAGCCCGGCCTTGATGAAATCCTTGCACTCCAACGGGTCATGAGTGAGGCCCAGAGCGGTCGCTGGGATGCGATTGTGCTCGATACTGCGCCCACAGGCAATACGTTGCGCCTCTTGGCCTACCCTGAGATGATTATCGGTGGCGATGCGGGCAAGAAATTCTTCCGTGTCTATCGTGGCCTTGCCAACTTTGCGCGCCCCTTTAAGCGCGATCTGCCCGATGATCGCTTCTTCGATGAGGTCGGTGGCTTGCTTGAGCGCATGGAGCAATTGGCCAACTTCTTGCTTAGTCCCGATATTTCTCTGCGTTTGGTGCTCAACCCTGAAAAGTTGCCCCTGCTCGAAACCCGACGGGCCTACACCTTCCTCAATCTCTATGGCATGATGGTTGATGCCGTGATGGTCAATAAAATCCTGCCGCAGCGTGAGGATCTGGGCCCCTACTTTGACTATTGGGTGAGTCTGCAACGCGACTATCTGGAAGATATTGAGCATAGCTTTGCGCCCACGCCCATCTTCCGCACAGTTCTGCAAGGCGGTGAGCCGATTGGTCTGCCGGCCCTGAGTTCGGTGGGTCAGTCCACCTTTGGCCTTGCTGATCCCGGCGCGATGCTCTTTGATGAGCGCCCGATTTGGCTTGAACAGTGGAATGATGAGGGTCAACCCGGTCAGTATGACCTCTGCCTCAAGCTGCCCTTCATGGATGAAGAGCAGACGATGGATTTGACCCGCAGTGGGCCAGATTTGACATTGACCGTAGGACGAATTCAGCGTACTATTGCGCTGCCACGTATTCTCTACAATTGCACAATGGGCGATCATCGCTACGAAGATAATGTCCTGCGCTTGGAATTCCGCGAAGGTGTGGAATTGAACGATGATGATTCGCAGGTCAATGCGACCGACGAATTCAGGGTTGAGGCCGCTTAATATGAATTTGCTGATCTTTTCGGGCTTTAGTCAAATCCTCCAGAGTGCTGCGGCACTCGCTTCAGCATGCCACGCAGCCCGTCGCGGTCAGCGTGTCTTGCTTGTTTCAGTTGGTCCGGCCCATCTCAGCGGGGCGTTGCTGGGCCAGAATCTTGGCCCGCGCCCGCTGGAATTGGAATCCCATCTGGCCGCAGTTGAGGTGAATCCCCTTGATGAGATTGGCTCGCGTTGGGATGAGATTCGCCCTTCGCTACGCAGTGGGATTACCGCCCGGCTGCGCGATCTTGGGCCTGAAGAGATTCCCTCCTTCCCCGGCATGGATGCCATCGGAGGGCTCTTGGTGGCCGAGAAGGCGCGCCAGATGGGCCGTTTTGATCTGGTGATCCTTGACGGCCCCTCAGCCGAAGGGCTGATTCGGACCGTTTCGCTGCCCGATGTGCTGCGCTGGTTTACGCGCCTGATTGTGGGCCTCGACCGTGGCCCAGGCCGTTCGCGCTCTTCGCAGGATGCGGCGATGATCCCAGCCGCTCTGCTGCCGCCAAGTGCCTTTGCACCGCTCCAGGATCTGCGGGTTGAACTCGAAGCGCAACGCGCCCGCATTGATGCCGCTACCGGCTCGCGGGTGCGCCTTGTGGTCACGCCTGATGAATTGGCGATGCCTGGGGTTGCCTCGAGCCTCACCTCGCTGGGGCTCTATGGTATGGCGGTGGATGAGTTGATCGTGGCGGGTGAACTGGCTGATGTGCCTGAAAGTCTGCGTGAAACCTATTCGCTTGAGGCCAGTAATGTGCGCCCGCAGTTGCGGATTGGCCCCTTAGCGGCGAGTATCACCGACCGCGATACGTGGGCGTTGCGTGGGGCGCATCTCTACGATGATGGCGATGTCTGTGATCCCGCCATTAAGCCCCTGCCACCAGCGGGTGATCGTGAATTGAAGCTCTACATTCCCTTCCTTGATCCCAAGACCCTCGATATTGCCTTGACCAACGAGGAGGTTGTGGTGCAACTCGGCCCGTTGCGCCGCCATGTGCTACTCCCTGGGATTGTGACCGGCGGGCGACTACGGGCTAAGGTTGATCCGGTTGAGGTGCTTCGCCTCTGGGTCGAATAGTCGCAGCATGAACTGTGCTGCGTAAGGGAGGTGCCGGGATGGCTGGCCGCAATGATGAACTTGTGGATGCTACCCTACATGGGTCTGATGCCCTTGGCTCGCCCCTGGCTACCGCCAAGTATCGTACCTACTATGCTGAGGTTGCCGCCAAGTTGGACGGCAAGCTCAGTGCGCGTGAGCGTCGTCGTTTGGAGGCGGAACAGCGTCTGATGGATCGGGCGCGCTTTATTGAGGCCAATGGGGTGGTACACCACTACATGGATCTTGGCCCGCCTACTGGTGAGCCCTTGGTGCTTGTCCATGGCTGGGATTGCTCGGCCTATTGGTGGCACCATATCCTTGAGCCGTTGGCCGCTGCAGGCTATCGCGTGATCTGCTACGATCTCAAGGGTCACGGCTTCTCCGATAGCGATCCAAATGAAAATTATACCGTGGCGGGCTTTAGCGACGACCTCTTTGCCTTTGCGAATGCCCTCGAGTTGGCCCCGCACCACGTTGCGGCCTTCTCGCTGGGGGCCTTCGTCTCGTTGCGCTATGCCGACCTCCACCCCGAACGGGTGCGTTCGCTGGTCTTCTTCAATTTTAGCCTGATCCCCTACAACGCCCTTGCCTCAGCCATGACGCCCGGTACGCTTAACTTCGTCTTCAACAAAGTGTTGCGTCCGATTGAACGGCGGGGTCTCTGGTGGATTCCCTACATCTACGCCTTGGTGGTAATGTCCAAGAATACCGCTTCGGTTGGTGATGTAAAATTGGCAAACTTGAGTTTGCGCTGCTGTGACCCGGCAGCCGTTCGTGTTTCGGCCAAGGAATTAGCGCGCCGCGAAGTCCTTGATCTCGTTGGTGAACAGATGGCCCGCGTACAGCAGCCAACTCTCTTGGTCGCTGGCTCCGGTGATCCCATTATGCGGCCCCAAGGTGGCCGTGCATTGATGGAATTGGCGCCCAATGGGCAGTACCTTGAGGTACCGCGCTGTGGTCACCTCATTCTCTTTGAATTGCCTGAACAGGTGATCCAGATTCTGCGGCTCTTTTTACGCAGTGTGCGTTAAGCAAACCTAGAGGAAAATGACGTATGCAGCTTGTTCTTCGTGCTAATGGCCAGCAGGCGACCATCAATATGGATAATGCTGGTAGTCAGGTGTTAGCGGTTGGTCAGTACCGCTATCGCCCGGCCCAGATGGCGCGCAAGGTGCGTCGTTTGGCGAACGCCATGTGGGGCAGTGAACTCTCCAGCGATGTCCTCAATGAGCGTTTGACCTTTGAGGCACTCGATGGCGGGCGTACAAGTGGCCCCTGGGTTGATAGTGGTAGCTTCTCGCCGCGCAGCGGCTCGTTTGTGAGCTTAGGGCGTTGGGACGAAGATGGCACGATTGGGATCGCGTTGCACGAATTGGCCCACGAGATGCACATGCGCCGTGGCGGCTACGATGAATCTGATGGCGTGCTGCGCGAGGCGGTTTCGCTGCTGGCTGAACGTGAAGCCGGTCTGCAACGCCTCTTCGAGCGCGAACCCTACTATACCGCGAGTAATCTGATCAATCAGTTGATGGAGTTGAAGGCCTTTAGTCGCCAGCCTTTCAACAAGCGTTGGAATGAGTTGATGGAGCTGACCAACGATGTAGCGCTCTCCGACCTAGTCAATTTCTACCTTGATAAGAGTGACCGGATTGGGTTACAGAAGTGGCTCAAGCGCTTTACCGATGATCTCGAACTGCGCGATGCGCTCTTGGGGAAGCTGGCAGTCGTTTCGCTACGCTACAGTCTCGATTTGCGGCGCAAACTGCTTGGACGCCTCGTGCGTTGTAGCACCTCTTTGCCCGCTGATCAGGTAGCCTACGTGCTTGATTCGATTGTTACCCTTGACCGGCGCTACCCAGGCGACGATCTGGGACGCATCATTGACTTCTGTTTTGCGCCCCATACACGTCAGCGTCGTCGCTTCTTTGCTTTTGGGTAGGGCTGGCTAACATATGGTTTGCGCGCTTGGCCGCGCTTTGCAACGAGAGGATACGGTTATGTCCGCCCCACAATCGTACAGTTGGATGCCCGACTGGCTACGCAAGTTTCTCAAACTCGACTGGGAGATGCCTGCCAATCAGTCGTCGTTGCGCGAGTTTCCTCGTGCGCCCGCAACCAGTACACGCCCTACCCAAAACCTAGAGGACTACGCACCTGCCCAGACGGCGGTGGCAAGCTATGAGCCTGCCCAAGTCGCGGCTGCACCGAGCTATACGCCGCCCGCGCAGCCCGCGTGGAAGCCGGTGCGTATGGATGGGCCGATCAATTTCCGTACGTCGCAACCTAAGCCCAAGGATGCTGCCAAGGGTGAAGCGGCTGAGGAGCAGAGCGAACCGGCAGAGGTGCGGTTTGTTGGCCCGACCTCTAGGGCCGAGCCACCGACACGCCTCGATACGAATGGCAATCCGGTGCCGGTTGAGGGCTATGTGCAGCCCGTTAGCTACATGGTACGCGGCTTTGTGCGGGGTGCGCTGCCACCCCAAGGGCTCGAGCAGTTTACCCGCGAAGTGCGCGCCACCGCTACCGATGTCTGGAACTTCTATAGCTACTGGACACGCTTTCAGACCGATGACTTTGTGCGCTTTGGCCGCTCGGTGGTGACGAACATCGTTGAGAGTCTGCCGAGCCCCGCTGGTATCTCGGCACCTCACGCTGGGCGCATCCGGCGGGCGATTAAAGTCAATGCTCCCAATGGCAATGGTGGCGATAAGAAGCATAAGCCCGCTGCAGAGGAATAGTTGAGCGAGGATGCGAGGATGCGAAGGCGCGAGGACGCGAGGGCGAGAAGACGTGAGGGCGTGAGGACGCGAGGATGCGAGGGCGCGAAGACGTGAAGATGCAAGGATGTAAAGACGCGAAGCTCGCGCATCCTCGCAAGATGGTAAAGCAACCTTAAGGAGCAAGGATGGCCCAACCGATCGTCCTGCTAGGCGGCTGGCTCTCGTCGCCCAAAGACTATGTGGGTATGGCGCGTACCCTGGCCGCCCCGCCCTACAATCGTATCGTCTATATTACCGATTTTACGCGCATCGAGTGGGCGAAGGTGCGCGATCCCGATTTTACGCCGGTGCTCAATGTGTTGGCCCGTACCGTTGAATTGGCCCTGCAAGAGACCGGGGCCGAACGGATCGATCTGATCGGCCATAGTGCGGGCGGGCGTGTGGCGCGAGCCTACCTTGGTCATCTGCCCTACAATGGGATAACGTATGATGGCCAGCGCCATGTGGCCAGCCTGACAACCCTGGGCACGGCCCATACCACCTATGAAGTCTGGGTCAAAGGCTTTGGGGCGCTGATCAACGAACGCTATCCGGGTGCCTTCTACGAGCACATACGCTACACCTCGGTGGCTGGGCGGAGTGTGCTGGGGCGGCGCTTTTTTGGCAACGGAGAGCAGATGTTGGCCTTTCGCTCCTACGAAACCTCGTTTGGCGATGGGCGTCAGATGGGTGATGGGATCATCCCGACCCACTGCTGTTACTTGGAGGGGGCTGACAACCTGATGCTGGAGGGGGCGCGCCACGCACCCTATAACGCACCACGCACCTGGTATGGTGCGCCCGCCGTGATTCCCCTCTGGTTTGAGAGTGTGGCTGAGCCGCTTCCGGCTTGATGTTTTACATATACGCGTTTTGTACTATAATACAAATCCAAAGAGCGTGAGCGTCCATCTCCCAGGCGTGCCTGGGCGTTGCAGCAGAAGGAAAGACGGCAATGACGACAGAGCAGGCGCAGTTTCGCTGTAATCCGAACTGCCGCTGCATGGAAGATGATGCGGAGTTGTACCGTGCGACCGAACGGGCCTACGAGATGGTCTTTAAGGGCACGGTGGATTTCTTTGTCATTAAGGCAGCCTACGACCTAGGGCTATTCGAGGCTATGGCAAGTGGGCCACGCGCCCTCAATGATCTGGCTGAAACGACGGGCAGCGTACCGATTCGCCTAGAGCGCCTACTCATCACCATGGAGAAGGTGGGCTTGGCACAGCCGGTTGAGGGGGCTTGGGCGCTCACACCTTTTGCCGAGCAGTTCTTCACTGCGCCTGATGAGCATCGCAATATGACCATGTTGCCCTTTGTGAGCTACATGGTCGATCTGATTCAGAGTTTCTACGCCAACCTGGCCGATGTTACCCGTGGGAAGATGGATTTCACCAGCCATGTGCCGCACCCGCCGCGCACCCGCGAGGATAGCATCTTCTACGAGACGATCCATCGCAGCAATATTCACTTTGTGCTGAAGCTGCTGCGCGATCATGCCGATCTCAGTGGTGTGAAGCAGTTGATTGACGTTGGTGGTGGGATTGGCGACATTGCCGCATCGCTCTGCCAGAAGTATCCAGACCTGAACGTCAAGCTGATCAACCTGCCTTCGGCCCTTGATCTGGTGCGTGAAAACGCAGCCGAGAAGGGCTTGGAGGGGCGGCTTGAGCCGGTGGCGGTGGATATGTACCGCGAGCCCTATCCACAGGGCGATGCGGTGATGTTTGCGCGCATCCTCTACCCCATGAACCGCCAGTTCTGCACAATGATGCTGCAGAAGGCCCATGCTGCACTTGAGCCGGGCGGTAAGGTGATGATCATCGATATGGTGATTAGCGACAAGGATAAGCCCAACTACGACTACTTGACCCACTACGTCTGTGGTATTGGTATGAACTTCTCGGTGCTGGAGTTCAAGGATCACGCACTCTACAAAGAGTTGCTGCAAGAGCTTGGCTTCCGCGACATCACGGTGACTGAAGGCTACGACCACGTTCTTTACCAAGCCGTAAAGGCATAGCACGGCGTATGGTTTCTACTACTGACAAACAGGTGCCACTCGGCAAAAAGATACGGGCTCACCTTGAGCTTGCCGATCCAGTCACGTGGTTTTCGCCTGCGATTATTACCATCTGTGGTGCGTTGGCTGCCGGGGCCGCGTTCGATTGGACAAGTGGCGTCGCTTGGGCTTGGATCATGTTGGGGGCACTGATGACCGGCCCTTTGGGGACGGGCTTCAGCCAGAGTATTAACGACTACTACGACCACGAGTTGGACGCGATCAACGATCCGAAGCGTCCCATTCCTGCCGGTTTGGTTACACTTGGTGAAGCGCGGATCAATTGGATCTTTCTTGGCACGGCGACCTTTTTGGTCTCTCTAGTTTTTGGCAATCCCTGGATCGTCTTCTTGGCGGTGTTGGGGCTCTTCATCTCGGTTATCTACAGCAAGCCACCGATTAAGCTGAAGAAGAACTTCTGGTTTGGGCCAGCCTCGGTCGGTTTGGGGTATGTAACCATGAGTTGGTTGGCGGGGCACCTCATCTTTGCTTCGTTAACATGGCAATCGTTTGTGGTCGCTGTGATCAATGGCACGATTGCTGCAGGCATGCTCTTCCTCAATGACATCAAGAGTGTTGAAGGGGATCGGCGGCTTGGCTTGAAATCGCTGCCTGTGGTGATTGGCCTGCGGCCAACCTTGATCATTGCTTACACAACTATTGGAATCTCGCAAGTTCTGCTGGTAGTCTTGGCCTTTATCTGGGGGTACTACTGGGCGGTCGGCTTCTTCCTACTCTCGATCATTGCGCCGATTTACAGTCAAGTACAACTATACCAAGACCCATCACAGCGCAACTATATTCGTTATCTCGTCGCAAGCAACCCATTCATGGTCTTGACACAAGTTGTGTCGGCATTCATTGTGGGGGGCTACTTTAGGTAGAGGTGTTTCCGGGAGGTATGACAGGGAGAGGCTGGCCCTTCCTGCGCCGCCCCGCACACATCACATAAGGAGGTTGAACATGACGGAACCCACGGGTGAGGTGCGGGTGCGCAGCGTCCGCACACCGCAGAGCAGCAACGTGTTGGAGCAGGTCGCTGACGTGGCCGGTGGCGTCTTACGGGTCGGTTTTGCGGTCACCACGCTACCTTTGGCACTGTTGCCGGTTGCCAGTCAGCAGCACATTCGCACTGCCGCTCAAGAGATCATGCACGCCGTTGTCAGCCTGCCGGGCGAGTTCTCGAACATCGTGAGTGAGTCGGTTGAGAAGTGGGCGGCGGAGCAGGATCTTGGTACGCCCGAGTCCGGTAAGGCACCGAAGGACGAGCTGTCTGACAAGTAAGAGAAGGGGAAGAGAAGTATGAGCGACAACCCGAATGCGAGCGTCACACGTGACGGACCGTTCGAGATTGCGGCGGCTGTTGTGGGCGGAGTGGTGCGTACGGGTCTGACGGTGGCCTCGGTGCCGCTGGTGCTGTTGCCGCGTGGCCCGCGCCGCCGCGTGCGCCGTGCGATGGTGGAATTGACCCGTGCGGTGATTGTGCTGCCCAAAGAGCTGTCGAACCTGACCGAGCGGGTGGTGGATGACATCTTCACCGGCCCGCCACCGACGTTGAGCCTGCCCAGCCCTGATCGCTTGGGTGAGCGCGCCCGCGCCTTCACCGAGCGTTTGGCCCGCGCCGCCGATGAGTTTGGCACCAGCGTGAGCCGCGCCACTGGCCGCGCCGCCGATCAGGTCGAGAAGGCTGCTGCCAAGGTTGACGAGTGGGTCGAGAAGCCCCCGACAACCCCCAAAGCATAACGAGAACGGGATGCTGCAAAGATTGACCTCACAGGTTCTTAGACCTGTGAGGTCTTTTCGCATCCTGAGTTAGCGTGGGTGCCTACTCTATGGTATGCTAGAAACGTGGCAGCAAACGATTGGAAGAGCAGCACCCCTATGCAAATAGTCATCCTCGGCGCGGGCTACGCAGGGTTGCGTACCGCCATTGACCTTGATCGGCTGTTGCGCCAACGTGGGCGCGATGATGAGGTAATTTTGGTTGATCAGCATCCCTACCACCAATTGATCCAGGTGATCCATTTGGCTGCAACGGATGCTATCCCAGATAAGAAGGCGATCTATGAATTGGCGCCACTGTTGTGCAATAGTACGGTGCGCCTAGAGCAGGGGCGGGTGACGCGGATTGAGCCGCTTGAGCGCCAGGTGCGCTTTGAGGATGGGCGTAGCCTGGCGTATGATCGCTTGGCCATTACGCTGGGGGCCGAGACTTCCTATGCGGGGGTTGCCGGCGCCCGTGAGCATACACTGCCCTTGCATACGTTTGAGCATGCCTTGCGACTGCGTGATCATGTCGTGCAACAGTTTGCCGCTGCGGCGCAGGAGCGCGACCCAAAACAGCAGCGCATACTGCAGACGATAGCGATTGTCGGGGGGGGCTATACCGGCTGCCAGTTGGCTGGTGAGTTGGTCACTTGGGCCGATGATCTTTGCCGTGATAGTGGCGCACCCCGCTCAGAGGTGCGGGTAGCCCTGATTGAGCGCAGCAACTATCTGTTGCCCCAATTTGGCGATTGGGCTACACAGGCTGCCGAGTTGGTGCTGGATCGCCAAGGGGTGAGTGTCTACCGCAATACCCTGGTTGAGGCGGTGGAACCGCGCATGCTGCATATCCAGGGGGAGCGTGTGTTGCGGGCCGCCACGATTGTCTGGGCGGCGGGCATTGCTGGCCCGGAGCTATTGGCCGCATCGGGGTTGGCAGTAGAAGAGCATGGCCGCGTGATGGTGGATCGCTACCTGCGCGTGCATGATCAAGCCTTGATCTTTGCGGCTGGCGATTGCGCGGCTGTGCCCAATAGCCTTGATGGCGGGACGGTACCGGCAACGGCGAGCTATGCCATGCGTCAAGGGGCGCACCTCGCTACCACCCTGCTGGCTGAAGTGGAGGGACGGGCACCACGCTCCTACGAGCCGCTCCGCTTGGGCGAATTGGTCTCGTTAGGGCCCCATTATGCCGTTGGTAATCCGTTGGGCTTACCGATGACGGGCTACCCGGCGCTGTGGATGAAAAAGAGCGTTGAGCAATACTATCGCTCAATCCTCGAAGAGGCTCAGAAGTAGGCGGCAACAAGGATACATTGGTTACGAACCATGTCTATGAGCAACTAGGTTGGGAGGAGCTTTGATGATCGTCCAAGAGGAGTGGGTCTCGATACGAACAACGCCGGATGTGGTGGAACGCCACCTGACGCAACCTGCTTTGATGGTGCGCTGGCGTTCGCCTTTAATTCAACTGGACCCGATTGAGGGTGAACTAATGGCCTTAGAGAGTACGCACGATCTGCGTATTTTGCCCCTTGGTATGGTGAGTTCAAACTATAAGGTGATTGAACGTGATGATCAGCATATATTGATGAATATCAAGGGCGTGTGGGAAGGTCAAGAGCTATGGCGTTGGTTTGTTGATGGCCCACGGGTGGTGGTACAAAATCGGGTTGAGTATGAGGTAAACAATCAGGGCTTGCGCTTCTTGGTGCTGGGCCTGGGGCGCTTCATTGCGGATCTCGATATGCGTGTCCAGCTCTTCCGTCTACGTGAGTTGATTGAGGGGCCGCCCGCTTTCCGTTATACCGAGACGCGTGGCCCGCAAAAGATCAATGTGGAGGATTAAGCTGTGCCACGTATTGGGCTTGCTGCTGCCCTTGAACAGTTCCATCCGAATGAATTGCTAACCCATTGCACCCTAGCCGAGCACCACGGCTTTGAAGGGGTCATGGCGGCGGATCACTTTCAGCCCTGGGTGCCTGCACAGGGCCATAATGCGTTTGCCTATAGCTGGATGGGTGCGTTGGGCATGGTGACGCAGGGCAATTTTGGGCCAGGGGTGACCTGTCCGAGCTTCCGTACCCATCCAGCGGTAGTGGCGCAGGCAGCGGCGACGCTGGGGGCCATGTTTCCTGGGCGCTTCTGGTTGGGCCTTGGCAGTGGTGAACTGCTCAATGAGAATGTGGTTGCTGGCCCATGGCCCGATGCGCTCGTGCGCTTTGAGATGCTTCAAGAGGCGACCGAGATCATTCAGCGGCTGCTGAGTGGCAAAGCGGTGCGCTATCGTGGGCGCTATTTTTCCATGAACAAGGTGCAGCTTTGGACCTTGCCTGAGCAGCGCGTGCCGATCTACATTGCGGCAACCGGGCCGCAGACGGTGCGCTGGGCTGGTAAGGTCTGTGATGGTTTGATTACGCCTGGCGCAAGCCACGAGAAGTTGCGCGGGATTCTGGAGAACTTTGCCCAAGGCGCACGCGAAGCGGGCCGCGATCCGGCCCACATGCCAAAATTGTTGCAACTCCATGTCTCATGGGCCACAACCTATGATGAGGCGTTGCAGTCTGCCTTGGTTGAGTGGCCCAATGGGGGCATGAACTTCCCTAAGCAGGATGTGCGTGGCCCAGAAGACTTTGCGGCCATGGCGCGCCTCGTGCGACCTGAGCATTTTCAGGGGCGGGTACTCATCTCCCCCGATCTGGAAGCACATCGCGCCCACCTCCAGGGCTTCTTTGAGCTTGGCTTTGATGCGATCTATGTCCATAATGTGGGTCGCAACCAAGAGCAATGGATCAAAGCCTATGGTGAGCATGTGCTGCCGAAGCTGAAGTAGGCTTAGGGAAGGTTTCATGCCACTTTACAGTTTGGCCTCCGACGGAGTGCCGACTTTAGTCGGCTGAGGTCGCCGACAACCTCTGGATGCCGACTAAAGTCGGCACTCCAACTGTAAAGCTGAAAGGCTGTTTCTGAAACCATCCCTTAGAGAGAATACCTTGCAAATACGCAGGGTTTCTTGACGCAAAGGCGCAAGGGCGCAGAGTTTTTTGCATATGAGCGCCAAACCTTTGCGGCTTTGCGCCTTTGCGCGAGCTTATTTGCAAGGTATTGGGCTTAGAGGTTGTCTGAAAAGTCTATCAACTGACGTTGGAGTGCCGGCTTTAGCCGGCTAAAGCCGGCACTCCAACACCAACCCATAGACTTTTCAGACAGCCTCCTAGTACGCTGGAAGATGGGAGAGTACCAACGGTTCATAGGCAAATGAGCGGCTTTGGGTTAAAATAGAGTTGAGACTGAGCCTGATCAAACCTTGTGGGGAGTATATAATGGTGACAAGTAAACCTGTTCCAGGAGCGAATAGTTCGGCTGCTGCCCGTCCGAAGAAGCGCGGTATGGGTGGTTTTGGTTTTAAGTTTTTACTCATTATGTTGACGTTGGCCATGCTTGGCTTAGGGGGGATTGGCATCTTTGCGCCATCGCGCCTTGCCATTTTCCAAGAGCAAGCCTTGGGCCTGTTGCATGGTGGGATTGCAGATAGAAATGAAGAGACCTTTGTTGATGGTTGTGTGCGTGTTGCGAACTCAGATGTACCACAGGCAATTACCCGTACCAAGCGCACCGTTATCTTTGGTGATGGTACGACCTTAGAGATTACCTTTAGCGGTAGACCTACGGCAACCAATGCGTGTCGCTGAGAGGCGGTTTGAAGAGTCGGTAGGCTGAATCTAGCGTTCCTTTCAGCCGGCTAAAGCCGGCACTCCACGGCGTGGCAGGTCGTGCGGAACAGTACCGATAGCCTTTTCAGGTAGCCTCTGAGAGTATTGATGGCGCTTTTTCTCCGCTTGCAACCTGCTATGCTTACCTTGCCGCCTCGTGCAGAGGCGCAGCTTTGCTATGCGTTGGTGAGCATTGAGGCGGATGCGGGGGGCGCGGCTCTGCCGGTGAGTTGGGCAGTGGTGGCGGATGCAAGCCGCTCGATGCGTATTCCGATTGTGAGCGATGAGCAGTTCCGTGAATTGGTGCGCCAAGGTGGGGCGCAAGAGGTGCTGGTTGATGGCGTGCCGGTCTGGCAATTGACCGGGCCAGTGCCGGAAGAGGTGCGTAGAACCTCGCCAAGCGCCTTGGAGCATACGGCGCGGGCGTTGCACAGCATCATTGAACGGCTCGATCGTGAGGATCGGCTCTGTCTGGTGGCCTGTGCCGAGCATGCGCTGCTTCTGGCGGCGGCAAGTGGTGAACGGCGTGCCGAGTTGGTGGCGGGGATTGCGCGCCTGCCCGTTGTGCATCTGGGTGAAGCGACCAGTCTGGCGGCTGGCTTGCGGGTGGCCCTAGCTGAACTGGGCTACACAGAGACGACTGAAGTTAGTCGGGTGATTCTGCTGACTGATGGTTTTACCCGCGATGCTGCGGGTTGTCTGGAGTTGGCGCGGACAGCGGCGGCCCACGGGATTAGTATTAGTACCCTTGGCTTGGGCGGAGAGTTTCAGGATGACTTGCTCACTGAGATGGCCGATCTGAGTGGCGGGCGGGCGACCTATTTGCGCCATGCGGATGAGATTCCTGCAGCGGTGGCCGCCGAGTTGGATGCTGCGCGTGGAGTGCAGGCGCGGGCGTTGCAGTTGGAATTGAGCTTGCCCAAGGGGGTAACCTTACGCCATGCGACGCGCCTCAGCCCGGCGTTAGCGCCGTTGCACTGGCAGACGCAGCCGGAAGCCCGTTGTGTGAGCCTTGCCTTGGGCGATTTGGAGCGGGGCACGCCGATCCGCTTGCTCTTGGAGCTCCTAGCCCCACCAACGCCAGTCCGTGCGACGAGTGAGGGCACACGGCTCCGTTTGGCTGCACTGCGGGCGGTGAGCGGCGCGGCGGTAGCACAGGCCGATCTGGTGGCCCACTACAGCCCGCAGGCCCCCGCGCCAGCAGCAATGATCCTCGCAGCGGCAGCGCGTGCAAGTGCCGTGCGGATCCAGCGGCGCGCCCGGGCCGCAGCGACAGCGGGAGATGCCATGGGGGCAGCCAAGTTGTTGCGTGCCGTAGCCATGCGCATGGGAGAATTGGGCGAAACCGAATTGGCCCAGATCGCCCTGCGCGAGGCCGAAGCGTTAGCCACAACGGGCCATGGCACAGCAGGGGGCGGGGTCGCGCTAACCTATGCTACCCGCAGATTAAGGGATGGGTAGCATGCTCCCATAATGCCTAAGCCCAACTACCCGCATAGGTAGTTGACGCTTCAAGCAAGATTCGTTACACTCGAATGTACACTTATTCACAAACTCGGCTCGATTTGGCGAAAGGAAGACTACGTTATGGATCGTCTGGTTGGCGAGGTCATGCATCACGGCGTACTAACATGTCGCCGCGATACCCCGATTCAAGATGTCGCCCGTTTTATGGCTGATAACGACGTGAGCGCGCTCGTAGTCGTTAACGATGACGACAACATGATCGGGCTGATCTCGCGCACCGATCTGGTCAACGCGCGCCTCTACGAGCAATATTGGAAGCATTGGCGCGGCCTGACTGCTGGTCACATCATGATTACCGATGTGGTTGTCGTGAATCCGAGTGACACCATGCAACATGCCAGCAAGCTCATGATGGAGCGCCACATCCACCGCGTGGTGGTTGTCGAACCGGGTGAGCAGGGCGGCAAGCCGGTTGGTGTCCTCTCGGTCACCGACGTGGTACGCGACATTGCCCGCGATGAGTAGCATGGAGCTTGTAGCATGCGTTGAGGTGCAACGGCGGGGCTTGTAGCCCCGTCGTTTTCTTATTTGGTGGGGGTTTGGGGAAGGCTTTGCCTCCCCCAAACCCCTTTTTTGTTCGGTTTTGGCGGCGAAGCCGCCAAAACCGAACAAAATATAGGGTTTGGGGCTTGCCCCTAAGAGACACTACCCATGTAAATAATCGCGCACCTGCGCGACCCACTGCTCAAACCCGAAGGTGAGGAGCGAGGCAAGGATCAATGCGGCGATAAGGCGTCCGTTGCGCCCGCGTTGCCAGAGGGTGGTGAGTAGGATGCCTGCGCTGAGGCAGAGGGCTGGGTAGAGGAAAAGACCCCAGCGGACGCCTTGGGTGGCGATGAGCAGGAGTGCTTGGGTGATGCAGGTTGCCAACCACCAGGCGGTGAGCAGGAAGCGTAGGTTGGCGGTGTGTGGGTTGGAGCGATGGCCTGCCCAGAGTAGGGCTAGGCCGGCTAATGCACTGAGGCTTAAGAGGGTTGGAATGGGGCGTGCGCGTGCCCCTGGTGGGATCAGCCCCAATAGCCCCAGGCTGGTTTCGCGCAGAATCTCGCTTAGGCTGCGCCCCCCTACGCTGCTGCGTTCGCCCGCGAAGACCCGTTCGATGTAGACGGGGGCGGAGTAGTAGCAGAGCAGTACAAACCCCAGGCTCGCGCTGATTACGAGGCTGAGGCGGCTTATGCTGATGGGGCTCGGACGGCCCATGAGCATCGCGGCTAACCCAAGGCTCCAGAGTGAGCCTACGAGGGCGCCGAGCGATAGGGTGACGCCTGAGTGGGCTACGAGGGCGAGGCTGAGGGTTGCACTGAGGAGGACGATTGGCCATGGGCCCTTCACGTTTGGCCCGGCAAAACCAAGGGCGAGGAGGGTCAGGAAGGGTATGGCGAGGGCTTGGCCGCCTACGTTGGCCAGTTCGCCAATCGAGAAGGACTCTAGGGCGGTGAGGGGCAGTAGGTAGGCGGCAGCCGCGAAGAGAGCGGCGCGGTTGCCGAAGCCGCAGCGGCGCAGGATGAGCCAGAGCATGGCGACGACGAGGCTATCGAGTAGCGCACTGCCCGCCTGGACTAACGCAATGCGCTCGTGGTGGCCAATGGGCGCAAGGAGTTGCAGGGGCATGAGCACTAGGAACATGGCGGGCGGATAGGGGGCCACCCCTCCGCCGGTTGCACTCGGCAGGCCCGCAGTTAGAAAGACATTGCCTAGACTGGCGGCAAAGAGCTTGTTGGCCTGCATTGCCGAGTCGCTGTAGATGGCGTGGGGGTGCAACATCCCGGCTACGCGCAGTGCCCATGCCAGCATGACGAGCGCCGTGATTGTGGCCAACCCATTGGTTTGGGGCCAGCGCCGCTGAAGCCAGGCTGCTGCGATGGTGGTCGTGGCACCTAAGCAGCTTAGAGTGGCAATGAGGGGCGTAAAGAGGGTTAAGACGGGCCGTTGGAAGGCAAGGGTGTAGGTGGTAGCGAGTATGGCTAGGCTAACCATGCCTACGGCCCCAAGGGTGCCACCGCCTGCTGCCAGGGTACCCAGATAGAGCGCCCCAAGGCTCAGGCTGAGCCAGGCTAACTGCGGCCAAGCAGGGGCACGCCAGCCAGCATCGAGGCTCTGGCTCCGCAACCCATAGAGCACAAAGCCTAGCTCGCGGGTATCGTTGGGGGCCACAAAGGGGGTTGCACGCAGCGTGAGTTGCAGGTCGCCTGCGGCATCGGCATAGGCCAAAATCCGGTAGCGGCGCGGATCGCCTGCGGGGATGTTCAAGTTATAGACGGGCCCAGCGGCACTCGCCCATGTCACTGCGGTGCCATCGGGAGCCCCACCAGCGCGCAATTCGAGCAGATAGCGCCCTGGCCCAACCCCCGGCACATGAAAAATCGTCTCGGCGCTCGTCCAGCGATAGGGCGACCTGCCGGTGCGTTCAGCCCATTCTGTCCACCAGATGTGGCAGCGCACGCCTGGGGGGGGCGGCTGCTGCTGACATGCGGGCAGACTAGGATCAACCATGATCCCTGGCGGCTCTGCGCCATTGATGCGGATGAAGAAGGGGGCTTCATCGTGACGGCGTTGGCGTTCCAGGTCGCCGCCGACATGGAGGGTTTGGCTAAAGGGCAATTGGTAGGCTGCCAGCCAGAGCAAAAGTGCCAGCAACCAGAGCGCGAAGGGCGGCCAGAGGTGCGCCGGTTTGAGCATCATCCCTGCTTACTCGCTGCTCCCCAGGTAATCACAATCACCCCGATCACCACAATGATCGCACCGATAATCTTGGTGGGGGTAATCGTTTCATTGAGGATCACACGCGAAGGGATCAGGATGATGACATAGTTCAAGGCGAGGAGTGGGTAGGCAAAGGAGAGATTGACCCGCGAGATGACCCCTAGCCAGAAGAGGGCACCGCCAAAGATCAGGGCAAACCCCAGAATGACGCGCCACTCGGTGAAGGTGGCCCAGAGGACAGCGGGATTGAGCGAAAAGGCTCCTACGCGCTGACCTACCAGATTCACGCCAAGCTTCAACAGAATCTCACCAATCACCGTAAGCGTACTCGCGGTGAGTAGCATGGCGAAGACCAAAGCCATAACGGAGCCTCGTTGGATGCGTGGGTGGAGTGACACCGACGCTTGGGTTGAGTGCTGTTCACAGATGCTCATGGCAACCTACTCAGCACATAGACAGCATAATCACAAATGCCACTGCGGATCTGGTAGTGATCAATCACTTGAAACCAACCTCCGAATAGTGCAAGATAATCAGCATCGCTACGGATATAGCCCCCACGATCAAGTTGGTGCATCAGGTGTCCAGCGGGATTGGTGCCACTGGGCGGGGGAATATCCTCCATGACCAGCACGGTTGCCTCAGGGCGGAGAACGCGGGCCAGTTCGCCCATGAGTGCTTGGGCGCTACCATCGGCGAGGTGGTGCAGCACCCCACAGATCAGCGCGGCATCGAAACTCGTGTCGGCCAGGGCAAGTTGCTGACCAGTCGAGACCAAGTAGCGTCCAGGGCGGTGGCGTCCGGCAAAACGCAGGTAGCCCCGTGCTGGATCAGCGCCCACATAGCGTTCTGGTGGAAACTCGGATGCAAAGGCACCTGTGCCACAGCCGAGGTCGAGGAAACGCCGCTGATCACCAGCCCATGGGCGCAACTCACGCGCAATAGCGAGACGTTCGCCGCCATAGCCAGCCTCAGCCAGCCAGCGCAGCCCATTCCAGAGGCGCGGTGCCGCACTGATTTGGTCGAGTAGATTGTCGGTAAGTGTGTGCATGGTGAGGAACAGGGGAACAGCGGAACAGGGGAACAGCGGAACAGGGGAACAGGGGAACAGGAGAACAGCGGAACAGGGGAACAGCGGAACAGGGGAACAGGGTGAGTGCCATGTTTCTATGCACGCCCCCTTGCCATCAGGCGCGAGCCAGAGCGACAATTGAGAGCCCAAAGGGAAAGCTTCCGCCGCGCCTGAGCCAGGCGGCTTCGAGGGCCATGGGGAGACGCAGGGCTTGGTTGAGTGGTGCGGGTGGTAGGCCCATGGCTGAAGCTTGTGCGGGGGGCGGCTTTAGGCGTTCAAGCAGGCGCGAGGCTGCGGGCAGGGGAAAGAGCAGACTGAGTACATAGGTCAGGTGAACAGGCTGAAAAGCTGCCTTGTGCAGCATCGTGGCAACTTCACGGGCGGTATAGCGGCGCCGGGTATGCACCTGACGATCATGGTGCGAACGCAGCCACTCATAGGCTGGTAGGCGGATCAACAGATGGCCTGCGGGCGTTAAGACGCGGCGCACTTCGGCTAAGGCACTTGCCTCATCGGGGACACCGGCGTGGTAGAGTACATCGTAGGAGGTGACGAGATCGAAGCTGTGATCAGCAAACGGGAGCTGGAGCACACTTCCACGGGTAAAACGTCCCGGCAACCGGTCGCCAATGATCGCAGCCGCTTCAGGGGCATAATCAAGGCCCACGACATGGCCATAGCGTTGCAGAAAGAGCGCATCGCCGCCGGTACCGCAACCGGCATCAAGGATACGGACATCCTGCCGTCCATGATAGAGCGGATCGAGCAGGGCGGCGCTGATCGCACGCATCCCGCCATACCACCAGTGCCGCAACTCCACGGCGGCCATTGTTGTATACTCTATTTTCTCCATTCCAACACCTAACTATACCAGATGCTTGGGGGCTGTGCAAATGAGCAGGTAGCTGTTCGAGTTCAGCAATGTTTCCGAGTTCTTGCATCCTGCCTTAATTGTCATCTTTCGCAACTATCGGATAGGAAGTTATAACAAAATGCGGGTGGTTTTTCGTTTATGCATATGGTATGCTCCACTATGTGGAGCAACGAAAAGAGAACGAATACATCTATGCTTCAAGCGCATGTGTCGTCGCTGGTCTTTCCGCCGCTCACCCTGTTATCTGCGCGGGTGCGGTTGCGCTTGCTGGAAGCGGTACATCTGCCGATCTTCATTGGAGCGCTGTTACGTGGTGGCTTTGGCTATGCCTTCCAACGCGCCGCGTGCGCTTCCGCGTGTTGGGGGCGTGCCGAAGCGTGTACGGCAACATTGCTCTGTCCCTATCGCTGGGTCTTCGAGACACCCCACCCCGAGGGGGTAAAGCATCTGCACGATTTGCGTGACGTGCCGCGTCCCTTTGTGCTTGAACCGCCCCCGCCTACGCAGCGCTTTTATGCGGCTGATGCGCCATTGGATTTTGGCTTGGTGTTGATGGGGCGAGGCATCGATTTTCTGCCCTATTTTCTACATGGCTTGGCCGGTTTCGCTGCTGCTGGCTTGGGGCGTGATCGTGCCAAGGCGCGCCTGGAGCGCGTGGCGGTGGTTGCCCCCTTGGGTGCAGATGGTATGCGACCCGTTCAGGATGTGGCACAGCCCGGTGTGGTGATCTATGAAGAGGGTCGAGTTTTGAACTGCGCCGATCTGCCGTTGCTGAACCTCGCCGAGCTGCCGAGCCGGGCGACTGAGTTGGCGGCGGATCTGCGGTTGGAACTCTTGACGCCGCTGCGCCTCAAGGCGCAGGGGGCATTGCTGGATCGGCTCGATCTCGGGGTGTTGGTGCAGGCGGCATGTTGGCGGCTCAACGCCTTGGCGACCTTTCACGGCCAGGGGCCGTGGGCGGCAGACTATCGGCCCGTGGTGGAGGCGGCGCGCCGCGTGCGTGTCGAGCAGAGTGATCTGCGTTGGGTGGATTGGGAGCGCACGAGTACGCGGGGGGGCGGGCAGCGCTCGATGAAAATGGGCGGCTTGGTGGGGAGCGCCACGTTACGCAACGTTCCCGTGGAGGTGCGGGCGGTGCTGTTGGCGGCAGCACTGCTCCACGTCGGTAAAGCGTGTGTCTTTGGCCACGGATGGCTTCATCTGTCGCATTTGTGACGGGGTGGGGTGGTAGAGTGAGATGCGGGAGGCGGGGAGGCGGGGATGCGGGGAGGCGGGGGGGCAGTGTTCAGTCCCATCTTCTACCCCCTACTTCCTATTTCCTATATGGAGGCACAGAGTTGGCTACTGATTTTCCCAATGTCATTGCACGTTGTCTGACCTACCCGCAGCTACCAACGCAACCGTTAGTTGATCTGGTGGCTGAGGTGTTGGCTATGCCGACGCCGCTGGATCGTGCTATGTTGCAGCGGATGCAGGAGCGTATTACGGAAGTGGCGGGCGCTAACAGCCAAGTGGCGCTCGTCTATGGCGGGGCAACCAAGATTAAGGGTTATGTCTTTGAAGCGCCGAAATTGCCCGAAATCCGCGGCGCGAGTGCGCTGCTCGATTGGGTGAATGAGGTGGGGGTGAATGATCTCTGGCAGCAGCATCTGCCGATGCCGGAGTTGGCCACTGCTTCCCATCCCTGTATCATTTATGCGAGTGGCGGTTCGTTCCTCGCGTTTGCGCCAGCGGCACTGGGGCCGACGCTTGCGACCGCAGTGGAACGCTGCTATACCGAACAGACGTTGACGGCCAATAGCGCGGCGGTGAGCGCCAGTTTCTCACTGCTTGAGTTGCGCTTCGGGCGCAACCCGCTGGCCTACTGGTGTGAAGATTTTGTGCGCGATTGTGCAGATGCAGCGCACCGTGACGCCCTCTTCACCTACTACTATCTGCCTGAGGGTGCGGCGGCAGATGATCACCAGCAACGCTTTCTCAATCGGAAGAGCTTTGGTGAACTGGTGACGCTGCTGGCGACCATGTTCAACCAGCGGCGCGACGAGCGGGCGAGCCACGGTGAGGTGCGCTACCTGCCCCACTATGCGCTGCAGCCGTGGGATGTCAAATGCGCCAGTAGCGATGTGCGCCCTGCGATGCTCGCAGCAAAAGTGGGGAGCGACGAACGGCGGTTGAGTGAGCCTGCGGCGCGTAAGTTGGCTGCTGGCCGGGCGGTGAAGGGCAAACCGGTGAGCGAGAAGCTGGCCCAGAGCTTACAGCCGTGGCAGGTGCCTAAAGCCTTGAGTAGGGTTTCGTGGAACCAACGGTGGGAAAAAGAGTTTCTCCGTAGCGCAGAGGGGCGCACGACGCCCTATGCCGATGCATTGCGCCAAAAGGGGGTGACGGAGATTGCCCCTGCCGACGATCTTGATCAAATTGGTGCCGCATCAGAGCCCAAGCGCTACATCGGCCTGATCTACGCCGATGGCAACAACATTGGGCGGCTAATGGCAACCCTGCCTAGCCCAGCGATCTACCAGTGCGTGTCGCAGACGCTGAGCGACATTGCGGTAGATGCGGTCCTTCACGGTTTGGCCCAACATCTTACGCCTGCCTATGTGTATGATCAGGAACATAGAGCGAAGGTCTGGAAACATCCCTTTGAGATTTTAGCCATCGGCGGCGACGATCTCTTTATTGTGGTGCCTGGTGATCGAGCGTTTGCCGTGGCCCTAACCATTGCCCAGATCTTTGAGCAGCGGTTGACGGAGCGTTTTCAGCAGATTCAAAAGGAGTTTCCTGCTTTCAAACTGCCCGACCCGGCACGCCTAGCGGAACGGAGTCGCTACGCTGGCTCTGACGAATCTGCGGCAACCTTCCAAGCCCATGCGCCGCTGGTGGGCCTCTCGGCGGGGGTGGTGATTGCCCAAGAGAGTACGCCCTTCTTCTTCCTGCGCGATCTGGTTGAGGAGTTGCTGAAGCGAGCGAAGGGTCTGGCGAAAGAGCATGCGAAGAAGGTTAATTCTCAAGGACAAAAACAAGAACGCTTCTACGGTGGAGCGGTAGACTTTATGGTACTCAAGTCTACCTCGATGGTAAGCGACAACATTGCGGCCTTTCGCAAGACGGCATTGCAGGATCACCAAGCGAGCCAACGGCGTCTCACCGCCCGCCCCTACACATGGGCCGAGTTTGCTGGGTTACTGGCGAGCGTCCATGCGCTCCAGCAGGCGGGGATGCCCCGTTCACAACTCTACCGCCTGCGCCAAACGCTCGATGCGGCGGCAGAGGGCGGCATCCTCACCAGTACAATGGAGTACCTCTACACCCGCGCACGGCTGCGGACGCAGGTGGCCACTGCGTTGGTTGATCATATTGAGCATGCCTGGTGCTACGGACGACAGATCGGCTCAGGGGCATCGGTAGCAACCCCGCCATGGTCAATCTGGCCAGGGCATGGTCACGAGACGATCTGGCCTGATCTGTTGGAAGCCTATGATTTTGCTCTAGTCGGTGAGGCAAAGCATGCTGAAGGGGCGGGGCACGGGGAGGGCTGCGCCCTCCCCGAAACCCCCTCACCCCATCCCCGAGGCACCAAAAACACCATCTAAAAGACTATAACAAATGAAACTACAGATTAGTATGACCATCACGAGCCATTCGGCGCTCAGCGTGGGCGCGGGCGGCAGCAGTGGCACATTGGCCGACAAGAGCATTGTGCGCGATGGTTGGGGCCGTCCGCTCATCCCTGGCTCGCAGCTCAAGGGCAAGTTGCGTTGGGCGGCGGAGCAGTTGCTGCGCGGCATGGGCGAGGATATTCCGACACCCTTTGCGGGCGCGGCGCGCGAAGAGTTGGCAACGGCGGTACGTGCGCTCTTCGGCAGCCCGCAGCAGCGTTCGCCGCTCCATTTTGCCGATCTGCCCGGCGTCGTTGGCCCACTCGATCAGATCGCGGCGCTACGCGACCAGGCAGAGCAGCGCCGCAGCCAGATCCGCCCCTCGGTCACTATCAACCGCCACCGTGGGACCGCCGCAGATCAGCTTCTCACCTTCCAGGAGGTTGCGCCAGAGTATCTGCGTTTCCATAATGAGCGGGCGATCATCGGGCAGATCGTGAGCATGGAGCATGCGGCGCTGCTCTGGGCCGCTGCTCGCCTGACGACGCGCTGGGGCGGTGCCAGCTCGCGGGGCTTGGGTTGGGCTAGTACAGCGTTGGTGGTTCAGGTGGATGAACAACGCTGCGCTGATGACGCGCTCCTTGCGGCGCTACGCACGCGCCTGGAGCGCGGAGGGGATAGCTCATGAAACTGCTCACTTTTCAGATCGAAGCCCTCGCCCCGTTAGCTTTCCCGGAGCGTAAACCGGGGGTGCAGTTCAACAAGAGTCTGCCTTATGTGCCTGGCGCGGCGATCTATGGCGCCTTGGGGCAGCAGGTGGGTGAGGAGGGCTTTGCTGCCGCCTGCTTCCGCAGCCTGCGCTGCCACAACGCCTACCCATGCCACCCCGATGATGCGTGGGTGCGCCCGCTGCCCGCGACGGCTATGCAGCCTAAGGGGGCAGAGAAGGGGGTTGCACCACATGACACGCTTGTCGCCCGTGTCGCGTGGGAGCATCAGCAACCCACGACGCTGATCTATGCACCGACTGACGACGATGGACGGCCCTACGAAGCGACGGGTACGAAGTTCTACACACATGCCGCCGACCGCGTGGCCTACCGTGAGGTGCAGCAGCGCATCTTGACCCGCGTGGCGATCAACCGTGAGCGCGGCACGGCACAAGCCAATCGCCTCTATTCACCCTTGGCGATCAGTGAAGTTGCGGATGACCGCAGGCCGACATGCTTCTTGGGGAGCTTGTTGGTTCGCAACGAGGATGTTGCGCCGATCACGGCGGCGCTGCTGGCAATCACCCACCTGGGCGGGCGGCAGACGAGCGGCTTGGGGGCGGTACGCATTGCGCTGCGGCATGAAGCGCCACCCGTAGATAATGCGACGGCGGTGCGCCAGCGGGTGGCGGCGTTGACCAGCCGGTTCCAAACGCAAGCTGCATTCTATGAGCGGTTGGGCGGATGCACATGGCCCATCGCCGAGTGCAGCATCTTCACGATCAACCTGCTCGCTGATGCGATCCTGCTTGAACATGGCTGGTTGCCCACCCAGAGTTTCACGCCCGCAGCGCTGGAAGAGACAACTGGCATCAAAGCACGCCTGTTGCGCTCCTTCACTACCACCAAACCCGTTGGCGGCTGGCACACCCTCTGGCAGCGTCCCAAGCCCAACACGGTCGCAGTGAGCATGGGCGGCCTTTATCTCTTCCAAGCAGAGCATACGCTCGATGACAAAGCCTGTGCGAACCTAGCTCAACTGCAACACGAAGGCATCGGTGAACGGCGCAGCGAAGGTTTTGGTCAAGTGCGAGTTTGTGACGAGTTTCATGCGAGACAATAATGTGTAGCTAGGGGATGCGCGGGAACATGGTTCCCGCGCACATGCAGGTAAGGGTGCGCGCGGGAACATGGTTCCCGCGCACATGCAGGTAAGGGTGCGTGCGGGAACATGGTTCCCGCGCACATGCAGGTAAGAGTGCGCGCGGGAACATGGTTCCCGCGCACATGCAGGTAAGGGTGCGCGCGGGAACATGGTTCCCGCGCATCCCCCATACAGGGTATGGAGAGAACAATGACCATCCTTGACCCCCAGACGCTACGGCGTGAACTGTTGTTGGACGAGGCGATCAATCGGCAGATGGATGCGCTGGTTGCCCAAGCTACGGCAACAATGCTCATCTTGGGTTCAAAGACGAGCATGGAGGAGAATCAACTCCGCAATTTGCTCAATGTCGCTATTGCACAGCCTCATGTTGAGGTTATTGCTAACTTTATTCGCTACCAGATCGGTCGTAAAGAGCGTGATTGGGGTGTTAAACCCAACGATTTTGGTCATACTCTGCTGAACGATTTGTATGGCAGTGTCAAGGATCAAGCGACAGAAGCGATTCAGCATGTCAAAACCAAGATCGAGGATAACGCGACTCAAGAAAAGAGAAAGCTGGCTCAAGAACGACTTGAGCCGCAGATCAGAGAGCAGAAACTTGCACAGATTGATACACAGCTACAGCAAGATCTTGCTGCTGCCGATCAACTCTTTTACCAAGCCTACGCAAAGCTCATCCAGCTCTATCTAGGCTACCTGAATCGCTCTTTCTATTTCTACAAAAAGATGCAGGAAAAGAGCGCAAAGGAGCGCGATGAATCGTACCAACAGGAAGCGCTCAAGCTACTTCAACGTGTGACCAAAGATCGGAAGCAGGGGGTGAAGCTATGACCACTGAGGCCAACTACTCCTTTGCTGCGCTACGCAACCGCCTGACAATAGAGGGCTGGCTGGTGACAACCACGGCGCTACGCATCGGCGCGGGGCGTGATAGCAGCGTGATTGGCAATGATCTGCCGGTGCTGCGCGATGCCCTCGGTGCCCCCTTCATCCCTGGCGCTTCGCTCAAGGGGGCCTTCCGGGCGCGCCTTGAAGCCTTGGTGCGCGGCGTCGCCCCTGGGCAGGTGCGCGAGATTGAAACCGAGATGCGTAAGGGTTTCGCTGAACAACCTGATGAGGTCATCTGGCACGACTCTAGTCTGATCGAGTTGACCTTCGGTGCGCCCTGGCTGGCCGGGCGCATCTTCTTCAAAGATGCGTTGGTCGATCGTAGCCTCTGGTTTGGCCAATTCGAGATCCGCAACGGCGTCGCACTCAACCGTGACACCGAGACGGCTGAGGCGGGTCTGCTCTATGACTACGAGGTGGTTCCCGCCGGTATGCGTTTCGCTTTTGCCTTAACCATGGAGAACGCCGAAGCTTGGCAACTCGGCATGATCTTGCTGGCGCTCCAGCCCTGGGAACGGGGCGAGGTGCAACTTGGCGGCTTCCGTTCGCGTGGCCTCGGCTATGTGCAACTCACCGATCTCCAGCGCCGCTTCGTGGCGCTGCAACCCGGCGATGCCGACGCAGCCATTGCGCTCCTTGATGGCACTGGTGGAGTCGAACCCGATGCCACACAAATGCAGGCTTGGACAGCCGCCTTACGCAGCAAGCTGACTGCTCATGCAGAGCAAGCTACGGAAGCGTAGTCCGCTGGGGCGCGGGGGCCTGGCCTCCGCAAGAAGCCTCGTCCGGCGGGGGCGCGGGGGCCTGGCCCCCGCAAAGATCCCCCGTCCGGCGGGGGCGCGGGGGCCTGGCCCCCGCAAAGATCCCCCGTCCGGCGGGGGCGCGGGGGCCTGGCCCCCGCAAAGATCCCCCGTCCGGCGGGGGCGCGGGGGCCTGGCCCCCGCAAAGCCCCCCCTTCTGGTTCCGTTCATGGAAAACAAAGAAAAACAATGCATAAAGCAACCATCCTCGAAGGCACACTCGCTTTCACCATCGCCCCCGACGGGCCGATCCTGATCAAGGCGGGCGAGAGCGGCGGGGCCGATCCGACGCGGCCCGACATGGAATTTGTACGCACGCGGCGCAACGGTGTCGCCCAAGTCTACCTGCCCGGCCCGTCGCTCAAAGGAGTCATCCGCGCCCAATGCGAGCGCATCTGCCGTTCGCTTGATGGCCCAGAACGTTACGATCATGCCCAGCAACACCGCAGTACGGATGAATTTGTGCCTCCGCTTGCCGACAATCCACTCGTTGAGAAGAAGGAGTATCAAGAATATCGCAGGGGTGGTAATGACATTACGTTCTCATCTGGTATCTACTTCGAGCAATTGAAGAGCAAGGACACGGCACTTATCTACCGCCGCTCGTCGCTGGTCAGCCAGATCTTTGGCCACACCAGCCTTGCCGGGCGGGTACGCTTTGCCGACGCCTACAGCGACGATCTGAAACCGGATCAGCTTGAAGAGCGCAACGGTGTGGCGATTGACCGTATCTATGGCTCGGTAGCGGTAGGGCTAGGGCCATTCAACTATGAGACGGTGATTGGCGGCACCTTCAAGACCAAGATCAACTTCAAGAATGTCACCCTCGCCCAACTCGGGCTACTCGGCCTCGCCCTGCGCGATCTAGCCGAAGGGCGGATCGCCATCGGTTTTGGCAAATCACGCGGCTTGGGGCGGGTCAAGGTGCATTTCGACACGCTACGCATCACCTACCCGACCTGCGAACTGGCCAACGGCCACTTGCGCCTATTGAACGGCAGGCGCAGCGTGGCCGCAACAAAGCTCGCGGGCCTCGCGGCGCTCTGCGCTGATCAAGCGCAGTTCAAGGATTACGCCCTCCCCAAACCGGAGCATGATCAGGGTAACATGCCAGAGGGCTTGGCCTACAGCGCCGACCCATTGATGGGCGTCGAGCTGCAAGCGCAGGGCAACGACCAGGTGCAGGCCATTTGGCAGGCCTGCATGCCCGCCTGGCGGCAGGAGCTTGGCTTATGAAAAAGGGCTACCTCTACCGGCTGGTGCCGGTTGATGCCGAACGGCTGCGTGCACTCATCGCCGATCTAGTCGGCACGCCCTGCTGGAGCTTTGGCGGGGCGGCGCAGTGGGACTTTGAGCCCAAGGCTGGCACGGGCAACCTGCGCGCCATTACCCAGTGGGCGGAGATCGATCTTAAGGGCGACTTTGGCCATGCCTTTTCAGGCCAAGCCGAGGTGCGCTGGAAACGCCACGACGAAAAACACTACGATGTCTTGGTACTGACTGAGACCGTACGGAAGATTGACGGCGCGACAACGCTTGCCGCCGGGTGGGATGTTGAGACACCCACAGAGCGCGCCATTATCCAAGATGGCCAACGTCCATCCATCAGCTACAGCCTCTACCACGCGCCCAACGGAGCGGTGCAATTTCTGCGCTACCGCTCACAGGAGGGGAGCGAGGAGGGCGTTGCCCTCCCCGAAAACCCCACATAGAGAGGGGAGCGGGGAGGGCAACGCCCTCCCCGAAAACCCCTCCCACCATTCTTGGAGGCACCAGAGAGACCATCTAAAAGAATCACCGTGAGGTAACCCTTATGAGCTTTCGTGATCGACCGCGGCGTCCACAACTGCCGCCGCTACCCAAACCCTACGACTTCGTACCCTTACCGGATGCTCGGCCCAAGCTCGCACCGCCAGCGGGCCACCAGCGCTACCACGCAGGGCGGCTGAGCGGCAGCTTCAGCGCCAAAATCATCGTCCGTTCGCCGCTGCATGTCGCTTCGGGAACGCTTGAACCGCAGCCGCGCAACCGCGACTATCCGGTCGCGAAGGCCATGTTCCGCGTCGGCGGCGAGGTAGCTATTCCGGCTACATCGCTCAAAGGCTGCATCCGCAGCCTCGCCGAAGCGATCAGCCATTCCACCATCCAAGTGACGCGCGCACGCGAGATCGAGCGCGACTACCAGCCCTCGCGGCGCCCTGAACGTGACGGCGTGGATGTCGTGCAGAACATGTTTGGCACCCTTGGCTACCAGGGTCTCGTGCGCTTCAGCGACGCCCGACTGCGGGAGGGGCGCACCATTATCGTGCCGACACCGCAACTCTTCCGCCCACGCTCCGAGTCGGTAGAGACCTACTTTGACGGGCGGCGGCCCCACGGGCGCAAGTTCTACATGCATGGCAAACTAGCCAAGGGCAACCTGCCACTTGAGGCGTGCGACGTAGCGAGCGAGTTTGCTCTGAGCCTCACGTTCGAGAACCTGACGCCGGGCGAACTCGGGCTGCTGCTCACAGCGCTGGGCTTAGGCGAACCCAAATGGTGGCCCAAGCTGGGCGGGGCCAAACCGGCATGCTTAGGCACCATTGAGATCAGCGAGCCACACCTCGTCGCCTACACGCCGCAAGCAGCCTACCGCGACTTCGACGCACCAACGACGCCGGTGGCCCTCGCGCCACTGCTTGAAGCGGCGCACAACGAGAAGCTCATCGTCGGCGCAGCGGCGCAACAGCTCGCCGAGATCCTGCGCTGGCCGAGGGAGGAGCGGGAGTGTCCGGAGAGGAATTATTGAGGGTGCAGGAAGCAGGTAGCAGGAAGCAGGTAGCAGGAAAGCTGTCACGCGGTTCTTGTCAGCTTGAGCGCAGCGAGGGTCTCTCTTCAGCGCGAAGAGAGCAAAGGAAAAGCAACTGCTTGGGTATCCATACTCGATCTTCGCGTACTTCGCGGTGAGATGTAAGATTCTCTTGGTCACAGGGCGACTTTTGCGCTATTGCCTTAATATCTTCTTCTTCCCTCAGACCTGCCAGATACGCACCATCGGATGCGTGGGAATACCACTGGCGGCTATACGGTGCGCACCTACCTAGCTGGTCATCTGTCCGCTTTGTATGACTGATACCAATTACCATTGAGCATGCCGCATGCCCAATGACAATCTAGCGCATTGAGATGCCATGCTCGGCTATCAGCTATCGGCTTTGGTATGAGGTGTATTACCAATGAATACTTATCCACCCATTGTTGCAAATGCACTTGATACACTATCTCTATTTTGCCGCGAGTGGGGTATCATTGAGGTAGCTCTGTTTGGCTCAGTGCTCCGCGACGATTTTCATGCTGCTAGCGATATTGATCTCCTGGTGCGCTTTCATGATGATGTAGACTACAGCCTCTTTGATCTCGTGCGTATGGGCGATCAGCTCGAAGCGATCTTTGGGCGTCATGTAGACATCATTGACCGCAAAGCGCTTGAGCAAAGCGCCAATCCCATTCGACGCAATAGTATTTTTGATTCTGCTGAGGTGATCTATGCGGAGAGATGAAGCATTGTTGTTCGATATGTTAATTGCTCTTCAAAAAATCGAGCAATTTAGTAATTGCTTAACATGACGATAAGATGTCCTAAATCAACCGCAATTAACATTAGATATTTACTGGTGCAATCATGAACGAAAATATACTGTGACGTTTACTACGAGGACGTGAGAATCCAAAAGTTGAATTCAAGCAGCAATTTTATGCTCTAAATAGTGAAGGAAGAGATCGCCACTGGGGTGAATTTATTAAAGATATCTTAGCATTATCCAACGGAAATATTAACTATGCAGCAAATCCTGGTTATCTTATTATTGGTGCTTCAGATAAATCTGAAGAAGATGGAAGAAGGGTTTTGTACTCTTGTGATGCGGTCAAGATTGAAAGCTCACAAATTCTCGATAAAGTAAACAGCACTTGTTCTCCACCGATCTCAGATTTATCACTTGAAAGAATTACAATTGACAATCATATGCTCATTGTTATTACTATTCCACCAAGTCCATATCTACATGAAACCACAAAGAAGATAGAGACAAAAAAAGCGCCATATAATGAAGGAACCGTGTTTATTCGTCGAGGAGAGTCTATTTCTAACGCAACTCAAGAAGAACGTGATGCGATTAGACGTGAAAAACAACGTGTTTTTGGTGAAAATCGTGTCATGGACTTACTTGAACGTAGGATAAGTATGACTGAACAGCGTATTGAGCAGCTACAAGTAGATATCACTGAACAAAGATATCGAGGTGAAGTATCTGATTTCTCAATTATTGAAGATGATATTAAAATTGAAAAACTTACATTAGATTATCTAAAATCAAAGCGAATTTTTCGACAACAGAATACCCGATCTGGAAAGAGATTTTATGATTATGCTGTAAAATTAATTGAAGAAAAAATTCCAAATATAATAAAATTTTTGGCTTCTAATTCGATGAATACCAATGGGCTTATAGATGAGATTTACCAAGATGCAGAGGATGCGATTAGAAAAGCTTTTGAACTTGGTTTTATCAGGCCTAGAGGGTATTTATATCTGATGAGATTTTATGATTTTAAGCAGCAGATGCGAGAGGCATATGACTGCGGATGTGATGCTTTGGAGATAGATCATCATATCCTAGATTTATATCGATTTCATCTTCAAATATGCTGGTCAATTTATGATTTATACGAAGATGATCGTGAAGATGTTATGCATTACATCAACTTAAATAAACAAAACATCTGTCGAATCTTAGGTGTCACGGAAGTTGATGATAGAGGTGAGCCTATACTTGATGCCATTGAATTCAATCTTTAGGAGTAGCTTCATGCTACGTTACAGTTTCCTCCTTCCTCCTTCCTCCTTCCTCCTTCCTCCTTCCTCCTTCCTCCTTCCTCCTTCCTCCTTCCTCCTTCCTCCTTCCTTCCCTTACACCAACAGATAACGAGGCTTCCCCATGACCAACTTCCCCGTTGCCGAAGCGCTGGCTGCTGATCTCGCAGGGGCTGGTGTTGATCCGAATGAGGCCCAGAAGGCGCTGGCCTATCTGCGGGCGAAGCGCGATGCGAAGCGCTTCTTTGACTATTTGCAGATTTTGGTGAGTAATGGCCATGTGGTGATCCGTTCGTAGCAGACGCTCAACTACTACCGCGATCTCCAGCAGATCTGTCGGCGTCACCTGGGTGGGATGGCCTACGCTGAGTTGGCTCCGACGCTCGGTTGGGCTCTGCGCCTGTTGCGCTACTACCGGGTCGTGCCTGAGGCGATTCAGCGCCGCGTGGCTACGGCACCTGTGCGGCAGAGCGAGCTTGCCCCCGCTACGCGCCGCCAGACAGACGCCGCACCACCGCCTGTGGCGCAGCGAGTATTGCCAGTGGTGGGCGAGGGCTTTACCGGCAAGGTGGTGGATGGCGATGAGCAGGTCTTTGTGATCCAGATCCCCGGCTTCGCCGAGAGCCAGGCGGTTGCGGTGCTCAAGCGCGGGCCCGGAGTGCCTAACTTTAGGCTTGGTAAGGATAGCGCCAAGGTTGAGGTTGTCGCGGTGCGCCAAGCCAAGAGTGGCAAGACCATTCTGGAGGTGCAGCGCACGGTGAAGAAGGGGTAGTGCCAAATTCGATAGCCGATAGCCGATAGCTGATAGCCGAGCATAGCGTTTCAATACCGTGAGATTCTCTGCGTTGCTCTGCGCTCTTTTGCGGCAATTCCCATACTCTCTGGAGTCCCCCTATGTCAACCCCACGCCGCCGTGGTGGCACGAAGCGCGATTCGTGGCGTACCTTTCATCGGCGTCTTTTTCTGGTGCGCCGTCTGGTGCGTGGCCCGGCTGATGCGACGACGTTGATTGACGCTACGCGGGCGGCCTTTAATCAGAGCGATGATGTCGAGGATATCTATCCGCCCGATGCGCGGGCAGCGCTGCGCCATGATCTTGCGGCCCTGCGTGACGAGTTTGACTGTCGCATCGACCGCGTGGCGGGTTGTTATCAGATGCATGACTACGGGCGTCTGGCGCTGCTCGACCTGCCGAACGAAGACCTTGAGGCGCTGGCGTTTTTGCTCAGCACCTTCGACGACCAGAGCCTACCGAATGGAGACAGTGTGGCGGCGCTGCTCGACCGCATCGTGGCGCTCTTGCCAGCGGAACGGCGTGCAGCCATCGCCTCTGCTGGCCGCGCGGTGCAACTTGATCTGCCACGTCCCTCGCGTTCCGTTGAGCCCCATCTGGTGCGGCGTTTGCGTCGGGTAGTGGGGCGGCAACAGATCAGCTTTGCCTATCGCTCTTCATTCGTCAACGAAGAGACCGTAGTGCTTCACCGGGTCGCACCGTATGGCGTGATCTTCCGCGATGGCCACCACTATTTAGATGCCTACAGCCATGAATGTGGCGATCCGGCGATTGCACCGCGCTACCGGCTCTACCGGCTCGACCGCATCGTCGCCGATAGCTTGCACGTCCTGCCCGATGTCCTACCCCCCATTGCCCCGCCACGGCCCCGCTACCGCCTGCGCTACACCCTGACGCCTGCCGTCGCACGCCAGCGCGATATTGCCCTCTGGTTTCCGGCCAGCGAGGCGCACTTCCTGTCCGACGGCTCCGCCGAGGTGCGGGCCGAATGTGGCGATCTCTGGCAAGCCCGCCAGATCCTCATGCGCTACCGTGAATATTGTGTCGTTCACGAGCCAGCAGAGTTGGTGGCCATGCTGCGTGAGAGCGTGAGCCGTATGGCTGCGATGTATCATGTTGGTGACGAGTGACGAGTAAGATATACCACATAATGAATTCACCCTCACTAACCAAGCTCTTTCGCCCCTTCCTCGAGACGCGCGCCCCGCTGCTCTTTCTGATTGGCTCCATCGCCTTAGCGATTCTTGGCAATGCCATCTACGAGTTGTTGACGGCCACCTTTGGGGCTACGCCGCAGTTTCTGATTGGCTTGGTGATCAGTGCGATGCTGATCTTCTCCTTTGTGGCGTTCAGCTTCCAACGTCTGCTACGCGCCTATGAACAACGCCAAGTTAGCGCCCACAACCCCGTGGCACCTGATCAACAAGCAGATCCGCATCCTAGTTTAATCTTACCAGTAGGGATGAGTAAACCTGGTGCGGAGCTGGATATTATCGTGTGGCACTTGCGTAATACCACGCTCCGCCACTGCTGGCTCCTGGCCTCGCCCCAAGCGATGGAGCTTGAGAAATTTGGCGACCTCAAGCAATATCTGATTGAACACGATGTCACCTGGCATCTCGTCAAGATTGATGATGCGATGGGGGCGGATCAGGTCTATGCTACGGTGATGGCAACCATCAAGAAGGCCCAGAATGACGACGATGCGCTGCCTCTGATTGCTGATATTACCGGGGGCACCAAAGCAATGACGGTGGGCATTGTGTTGGCATGTCTTGATACCCATACCACCGTACAATACTGGTTGGCCCCCCGCGATCGCGCAGGCAACCCGCGCATGACCGATGCGAGCCGTCCGATGAAGGTTATGGTGCATCGCACATGGCGGCAACCAGAGAAATAGGTTATGGTGCGATGTCTCACCACCCTGGAAAGAGGGGATGGGTGGGTTATGCTAGAATGAAGGTAACAATGTGTAGGCTGGGGGCGCGAGGAAACTAGGTTCCCTCGCATCCTCAAAAGGCGTAGTGTACATGAAATCGACACTTACTATCGAAACTTTAATGCGAGAAGCGTCTCACTTTTCTCAGACACAAAGTATATGCGATGAATCGTCTCTATATGGCGTAACAGATGGCAAAGCCGTTGGAACTTATATAGAGCATAAATTCAAATTCTATCTTGCAACCCTTTATGTATATGAACAAGGAAATTCAGCCTCTGGAATTGATTTTCCAGAAATGAACACTGATGTCAAAGTAACAAGTATCACGCAACCACAATCTTCTAGTCCATTCAAATCTGCTCGTCAGAAAATTTATGGGCTAGGTTATCATCTATTGATTTTTGTATATCAGAAGATTGACGATCATGCTCAACGTACAAGTCGTTTAGACATAAAACATGTTGTCTTTGTCGACGAGGGCAGAACAGCAGATTATCAGATGACCAGAGGTATCTTAGAAATTTTAGAACGCGAAGGAAACATTGAAGATTTGGTTGCATTTATGCAAGACAAGAACTTACCTGTTGACGAGATAGCAGCCAAGAATTTGGCTGAAGAGATCATGAAGAGTCCACCGCTACTTGGCTATCTTACCGTCTCCAACGCATTGCAATGGCGTCTTCAATATGGTCGCGTGCTACAGCAAGCTGGTCTTATTGAAGGCATCTACCGAGTGAGATAGTATCAATGATTGCAAGAAAATCAAAAACGATTTGGGAATTCGGTGATTTTCAAACCCCTAGTGCATTAGCAATGGAGGTTGTAACTACACTACGTCGTTATGGTATCAATCCTTTCTCAATTATTGAGCCAACATGTGGTAAAGGAAATTTACTTATTCATGCTCTTCGTGTTTTTCATAATGTTGAGCATGCTATAGGGGCAGATATTAACAAACAATATCTTGAAGTATTACAAAAACAGATTGAGTTAGAGAATATTTCAATTTCTGTTACTTGCATCAATACCGATTTTTTTATCACTCAATGGTCTTCGATCATTGATCAACTCGTTGAACCAATACTCATCCTTGGTAATCCTCCCTGGGTCACTAGTTCGGATTTAGGTGCAATACAGAGTGCTAATGTACCAGAAAAGTCCAATTTTCAGGGTTATGCTGGTTGGGAAGCTCTTATGGGTAAGAGTAATTTTGATATATCTGAGTGGATGTTATTACAGAATATAGAATGGTTGCAATCAAGACATGGCACAATTGCCATGTTATGTAAGACAATGGTTGCGAGAAAGGTTTTGCTGGCGGCCTGGAATAAAAATAAACGAATAAGTAGCGCGAAAATTTTTCGTATTGATGCAAAGAAACATTTCAATGCTTCAGTAGATGCATGTCTTCTGATAATTAACATTAATCAAGGAGTTTCAGATCATCTTTGCCAGTTCTTTGCCAGTCTGTCTTCTTTGCAACCAGAAAGTTTTATTGGTTATCGTAATAAAACAATGATCCCCAATATTGCGACGTATGATGAACTAGCCCATCTTCTGGGTGGTGACACAAATTACATATGGCGATCTGGAATTAAGCATGATTGTGCTAAGGTTATGGAATTGGATCGCTCATCACAGGGCTTCATAGCAGGCGGTAATGCCATCGTAGACATTGAAGATGAGTTTCTTTTTCCGCTGCTCAAGAGTTCTGATGTTGGCAACAATCGTGTTGCAACGGTCAGAAAATGGCTTCTCGTGACACAAAAATGTATTGGTGAGGATACGAAGAAGATAGAAGCGTTGGCACCAAAAACATGGGAATATCTTCATTCGCATCGCCGTTCCTTCATAAAGCGGGGTAGTTCTGTTTATAGAAACAGACCGGATTTTTCAATATTTGGTGTGGGTGATTACGCATTTACAGATTGGAAAGTAGCAATCTCTGGCTTTTATAAGCGATTAGCGTTTGTCATAGTGGGGCCGGTAGCAGGAAAGCCTGTTGTTTTTGATGACACTGTCTACTTTCTGTCGTGTTTTTCACAAGCAGAAGCTGAATTTATAGCATGCTTATTACGTTCCGAACTTGCTACAACATTTTATAATTCATTGATTTTTTGGGAAGATAAGCGTCCTATCACCATAGATGTTCTTAAAAAATTAAATCTACGTAGCTTGGCTCGTGCATATGGTCAGGAAGATGTGTATATTTCGTTTGTACTTAAAAGAAGTGAGAGAACAGCGGCTAAGAACGTAGATCAATTACGATTGTTAGAGACCGAAGAACCGTATAATGCCAACAATGAGTGACAAGGAAGGACAGATCGCTATGACCATCCTCCTCCTCAACTATAGCCACCCGCTCACGGCAGAGCAGGAGGCGCAACTCGGCGCCATGCTTGCTGCGCCCCTCGTGGTGCGTAACCTGGCGACCCATGTGGATCGCACGCGCCCGTTAGCAGAGGTGGCGTGTGAGCTTGCTGATCTGGCTGAACTGAGTAGCACGGCGTGGCAGACAACGCCATTCGTACTGAATCCGCCCGCCTTAGCCCCCGTTGCCTTGGCGCTGCTTGCCGAAATCCACGGGCGCTGCGGCAACTTCCCGACGCTGCTCCATGTGCGCCCGGTAGCCGATAGTTTGCCAACGCGCTATGAGATCGCCGAGTTGCTCAATCTGCAAACGGTGCGTGATGCGGCAAGGATGCGGCGGTAGGCGTTTGGGCGAGGCAAAACATCTGCCCTCCTGCTTTTTTGCGCTGTGGCGACTTTATCGCCACAGACAAGGATACAGGATACTGGATATTGGATACAGGCATGAAGCATCAGGATGCGCTGAATACTGTTGAACTGTAAAGTAGCCTGAAACCTTGTCATAGCGCAAAAAAGCAGGGGAATAACTACATATGTGACGTATCGAGGGACTATGCTGGAGTTACCAGCATAGTCCTTTTTTGTTGATACGTCTTGGCAAACCATTGCTCTTCTAGCGTAGTTACGATTGCGAAGGAGGTGTGTGATGTTCTGGTGTCTCATCACGCCGGCCATACTCTTTGCCACGCTTGGCATGCTTAGTCTGACGTTTGATGTGGGCCGTATACGTCTGCCGCGCTTCTCGCTCTGTTGGCTTTTGCGCGGCTGTTTGTCGAGCGTGTTTCTTGTCATCGCCGCTGGCCTTGTCGGGTTGGCCTACCTCACCCATTGAGGAGACCCCCATGCCCATCTTTCCCCCCTATAGCGGCCCGCCGCTGCTCGACCAGGTGGTGAGTGTTGAGAATCTGACCCTCGCTTGGCGACGGGTGCGGGGTAACATTCATGTGGCGCGTCGTGCGCGGAGTGCCGGGTTTGATGCGATGACGGTGCGCGATTTTGAGGCCGATTGGCTCAATCAGATGCGTGGTTTGGCTGAGGAGTTGCAGACGGGGAGCTATCGCCCGTTGCCTGCCCGCCACGTCACTATTCCCAAGGCGAGTGGCGGCGAACGGGCGATTGCCATCCTCGCCATCCGTGATCGGGTGGCCCAGCGTGCCGTGCAGCAGGTGTTGCAGCCGCTCTTTGAACCCCTCTTTCTCGATTGTTCCTATGGCTGCCGTCTCTATGTCGTCGAAGCGGGACGCCCTTCGTTGGCGCTCGATATGATGGAGGAGTTTCGCCCGTTGGTGATTGATCGTCTGGTGCTGGAACTCTTAAAGGCAGGCGCATTGCGTCGTGATCAGTTTGAGCGCCCAGCCCACCGCCCCGACGCGGTCTACCTTGATGCAACCGGGCGGGCGCTGCTGGTCGAACGCTACGAAGCGGCCATGAGCGCCCCGACGCGCCTCGCAAGCGGCGAACAGACGCCAATGCGCCGGGTAGTCCTACTCCAAGCCCAGGCGGTCGCCCGCATCGTGCGCGGTGAGCAGGCGGAGTACTAAGAAGGGGGCGCGAGGAGACCTGGTTCTCTCGCATCTTCCCAGCCTCATTGCAACATGAAAGTATGAAATCATGTTCACCATCATCAGCTACGACATCGTCAACGACAAACGACGCACCAAAGTCATGAAGCTGCTCAAGGGCTACGGGCAGCGAGTACAGTACAGCGTCTTCGAGTGTCAACTCAATCCGACCGAACTAATCAATCTCACCCGCCAACTCTTAGCCCTCATTGATCGCAATACCGACAGCATACGCTGCTACCGTCTCGATGCCGATGCGGTGCAACGCATTGCCATTTACGGCATTGGCCGTGTAACGACGGAGCCGACTCATTGGTTGGTGTGACTGGCAAGGGGGTGTGAGGGAACCAGGTTCCCTCACACCCCCTTGCCGGAGGGCTACGTCACTCATCACTCCGCCAACCAGACACGCACCAAGGGGTGGCCTGGGGCGGGATCGGGTGGGGTGGTGAAGAAGCCCTGCGTGGCGCGCCGTGGCTTGTGTGGTCGGGTTGGGGTTACCGGGCGGGTGCGCGGGCCGGGGGGCCGCCGCGATGAGACTGTGGTTGCGGTCATACTGATGCTCTGCACACGATCGAGGCGGAAGCAGCGCTCGGCCTGGGCGCTGAGGCAGTAGGCGTGCAAATACCACCAGCGGGCGTGGCGTTCGATGCGGAGCGGGCGCACCACCCGCTGACGTGCTATGGCTGCTTGCGCTCCTTGGTAGCAGAGCACAACCGCTTGGCGGCGGCGGATGGCGGTCTGCAGTTGGCTGAGTAGGCTGGCGATGGTGGGTGGGGCATCTGTTTGCGCCTGCTCCACCATTCCTTCATGCCCAGGCGCATCAACCGCCGCATCATCACTGTTTGGCTGCCACGGGGCTGCGCTGCCTAGCGCGGCCAACGCCGCGTCGCTACGGGCCAGCAGATCGGGGGGCAGGCTGGCCCGTAGGCGAGCGATGAGATCGCTAGGTGGCCCGAGTGGTGCCCCACGCGGCGCATGCGTCTGGTAAAAGTGCGCCGCCACGAGGAGCGTTGCCACCTCATCGGGACGCAGCGCGAGTAGCGTTGGTTCTGGCGCGGGCGGCGGCGGGGCGACAACCGCTCGGCCATCGCGCGCCAAGGCGTGGCAGAGCGCGGTGACCGCAGCGGGCTTGACGAGCGCCACGCCGGGGGCCAACTGCGCCTGGATCGTCTGGCGCACCGCCCGACGGCGCAGTGCCAGGCGCAGATCGGCGGGACGGCCACTCAACAAGAGCGTCGCGGTGAGCAGTTGCAGATCGCCCGTTGGCGCAAAGAGTTGCGCCAACGTCGCGGGGAGCGCCGCACAACGTTGGCGCAACAGCACCAAGAGCGGGGCCGCGTCGTGGCCGCGTGATCGCCCGAGGGCCAACGTCTCTGCTGTGAGTTGATAGCAGGTCGTGGCCCCTTCACGGGCAAGAAAGGCCACAAAAGGGGCCAACGTCAACTGATCGGCATCGTCCACATCATCATCCACCGCGATCACAAAGGCCGCATCTGCCCCCTCTCCAGCAGCAAGGCAACGCCATGCTGACGCACTCGGTTGGGAAGCAGGCATCGGCGATGCCGCATCACCATGCTCTGCCAGAGCGTGTGGCTGGGGGGTAGCGACCGACTGCGCCTGCGTTGTTGCGCCAAGCCAATGCAACGGGCCATGCCATGCTGCCGCCCAGACATCAACCGCACGATGAGGCAACCAGGGCGCGCGGCGGGGCGACGCACAAAAGCCGTGGGTATCCGCATCGGCAAGCGGGCCAAGTGCGGCGGCCAGTAGTGCATAACTTTGACGCGGGTCTTGCGGCAGATAGGGGGGCAACGCGGTGGCCCAGGCCAAGAGGCGGCGGCGCAACGCGGGCCAATCGAGGCCACGGCGGTTCACACGCAGCGCAGCGAACCAGGGATCGGGGCGCGGAGCGCGCAGCCAGGCATTGGTCAGCAGATGCCGTCGTTGCGCCGGCGTCTGGGCCAAGAAACGGCCCGCCGCCGGACTCGGCAGCACCGCCGTGCCAGTAGCCATAAAAAGTCCCAAATCGCCCAGCAGCGGCAGCAACCAAACCACCAGCGCCTCCGCCTGGGGCGGCGCAAGGGGGGCCAAACGGGGAGCGAGCAGCCGTAACGCAGCGGTCGTAGGGTGGCCAGCGGATTGCAGCGGCAGCGGATGCAGCGCAGCCGCCACCAGCAGCGCCGTAGTCGCCCAGACGGCAGGCACCTGCGCCTCCAGCGACGCGAGCGACTGCGCTCCTGCTGCGGGCCGCGCGTCAGGAGGTGCCGCAACCAACGGTAGCAGTGTGGCGGGCGTAGGTGGCAGCGGCGTCGGCAACCAACGACGCAACTCAGCGGGAACGAGGTAGCGTGGCGGGCGCTGGCGCAACGCTGGGCGGGGCAAGAGCCACCCCAAGAGCAACAGACGCTCGCTGAGCGAACGGGGTTCACGGTCGGCAGCGAGCGCACTCAGCGCACGAAGCGGCCCCAAGCGCAACGCCAACGTGGGCGCATCCAGCCCGCCACGCAGTACACGCAACGCCTGCACCGCCGCCTGCTCCTCGGGCGTCAGCAAAAAATAGAGGCGCTGCACAGCAGCACGGCGACAGAGCGCCGCCCGCAGACGGGCCAAGCGCTCGGCAGCCGAACAGCCCCGTGGCAGACTAATCCGTTGGGCTGCCGCAATCAGACGTTGCAACGTCGGCGGCGTTTGCGCCAGCAGGAGCGCCCAGGTTTGCATGGATTGTCGCCTCTATAATAGTAGCGGGGAGGGCTTCGGGGAGGGCGAAGCCCTCCCCGAAAACCCCCTCCCACCATCCCGGAGGTTCCAAAAACAGTAACTGACGAACGATAGCTCTAGTTTGGCAAGCGGCGTAATTCAACCATTTGATCGAAGTGTTGATCAAAAGCAAATACCTCTACGATCTTCAAGCGACGTGCCACAGCCAGCACCGAGCAATCAACATAACTCCAAGCTTTATCGCGGTAGCGTGTGAAGATGTTCCAAGTCTGCTGGCGGTCAAGCTCACTCAGTGCTAGGAGGCGAAAATTTCGGCTCTGCAGCATACGCTCACCAAGGGTAATCGCAGCCGACGCACCTAAACGCGCCTTAGTAAGCGTCATGGTTTCGGCAAAAATCGTTTCTGGAACGACATAGAATACGGCGCTCTGGGCATGAAAAAAAGCGGGCTGCCGCAGCGTGATGCTGATCTTGCCGATCAATCAACGCCAGCAGAGCCCCTGAGTCAATCATCAATTGCGTCACGACTCACCCTTTGCGTAGCGGTCGGCCATCATGCCCGCGCATGTAGCGCGCTGGAGCAATCTCCCATGCGTGCAACTCAGCCGCTTTTGAACCCAGCGCCTCGGCTGTGATATAGAGATCTGGATCTGCACTTGGTGCAATATCGTCAATGAGTGGAATATCATGAGCATACGCACCAATGATTTCCAACATTGGATCAGATTCTACGTCAAGCACATTATTTGATTGAGAATCTAGTGTTTCTTGAGCCAAAGCAGCCAATGTTTGGATGAGTTCTAGTTGCTCACGGGGGCTTAATTGCCGCACCAGGGTAAGCACCTGCGCCACTGTAGCCGTCATGGTTCACCTCGTTTGGTTTTGGGTGTGACCAAAATGTGTAGGTAGGGGGTGCGGGGGAACCTGGTTCCCCCGCAGTTCCCCCTTCCCGGCGGGGTTGTAGGACACCGCCATCGTCATCGTGGTTCACCCTCCGATACGCACCTAATCCATGCTGTACCCCATTCTAGCATGTCCCGCCCTTGTGCTACAATAACCATGCTCAACGTCTGTTCGCCGCAAGATGCAACCATCCCCTACAAAGAAGTATCCGCTCATGGTCACACAAACAATGGTTCAGCCCTCCTCTTGGATTGAAACAGGGATAGAACTGCGCAAAATTCGCGGACTCAAGCTCTTTACGTTTAACCATGACCTGCAAACACGGCTCGAGATGCTCATTGAACGCCAAAAGAACTACCTGTTGACGCCAGAAGAGACGACAGAATTGGCAGGACTGACTGAACTTGATCGGATTTTCACCTTAATGAATGCACGCATCATTGCTGAGTCATGACCATCAACCAGGCTCTGCGTCAACGCATTCGTAGACGCGCTCGCTTCTTGTGCGAATACTGCCACTCATCTGAAGAAGCCAGCGCTGCGCTCTTTACCTTCGACCACCTTCTCCCTCAATCGTTGGGTGGCACTGACGAAGAAGAGAACCTTGCGCTTGCCTGTCATCGCTGCAACGGTCGTCGCTATCATTTCGTTGATGGCATCGATATCTGAAAGCCCTTGCATCCCGCTCAAACACCTGCTATACTGCGCTCAGTTGATCATGGCGACACGATTTTACCAGATTCACGAAATCGCAACAGTATACACGGTCATTCACCAAGCAGCGTTTTGCGCTTACCAATCGCCTGAAACCATAGTGTATCTGGTGCGACCCTCTTCGATCTACTGCCCCGCTATGAAGGGGTTTGAAACCTCGTGGTCTAGAGCTCTCCAGAGCCCTAGCCAATCCTTCGATCTACTGCCCCGCTATGAAGGAGACTGTTGCATAATCCCCCCACTGCCCGTCTCGCGGCGGTTCGGCGGCGGCGTGCGCGGGCGGTGGCCGCGGCCA
>NZ_NQWI01000171.1 GCF_002532535.1 Candidatus Viridilinea mediisalina | reverse complement strand
CCCCTCTTGGGATAGGCGAAAGTCCGATAGCCGAAAATCCGAAAGCCGAGCATAGCCGAAAACCCGATAGCCGATAGGCGAAAGCGCGGGCGGCGCGGGGGGCTGAGGGAGGCCCAGATATGGGTGGGCATTGCACGTAGGGGCGTAGCAGCGGCCCACCTCAGGTAAGGGAAGCAGAAATTGTTACGTATCCCAGCAGCTTGTCATGCTGAATAGAACATGGGGCGCAGGCATCGTAGTGCCGACTTTAGTCGGCTGAGGTCTTGGGCAACGATGGGAAGCCGACTAATGGTGTTCCAGAAATTAATCCGGTGTCGCGGCACGGGCTAGACCTGATAGATATGCCAGATTTGCGAGGTCTGGTTAGCGGATTATTTACTGGAAGACCATAAGTCGGCACTACCTACGGCACAAACAGGAACGTTCCTACGCGCCTTCGCTCATGGTGGACAAAATGGGGCAATCAACAACATCCGCTTCCCTAACACCGCGCAGGAGGGAATGAATGGGCCGCTGCTACGCCCTTTCCGAGGAAGATCGTCAACCCATCGCATGCGTAGTGGGGGCATGGTTCGCTTCGGAGGGCGTAGCAGCGGCCTTGTGTTCTTGGTGCGGGCATGGTTCCTTTGGGGGCCGCTGCTACGCCCCTACGTAAGCTACGTTTGGGTGCTTGGAGAGCGAGGGAATGGCCCTCACCCCCTGCTCTCTTCTCCCGCAAGCGGGTGAGGGTCTTGGTGTTGCTTTGCCCTCTTTTGTCTATCGATCACAAGAATTGGCTCAGATGGCGCAATGCGGCTACCGTGAGCGGAAGCCGTTGTTGCTCCAAGATTTCAAGGAATGTATCCACTGGCTTGGGTGGGTTTTTAAGTGCGCGGCGCTGCTGTTGCACTGCGGAGCAAACCGCAAAGCGGTTGAGATCAATCAGGTGGCGAATAAACTCGTCAGGATGTTGTGCTTCAATCCCAAATGGAAGCGACGGCATTAGTATCCCAAGCCTAACTCTTGGCTGATGGCGGCCAGTTCATCAAGACTGCGTGTGCGTGCTGCTGCGGTGCGTTCTTGGTAGGCGATGAGGTCGCGGAGCAGGATGCGGCGGTGAGTTCCGATGTTGCGGAAGGGGATTGCGCCCTCTTTGAGGAGACGGATAAGCGAGGGGCGTGAGATGTTGAGGATGGCGGCGGCTTGCTGTGTGGTGATTTCGGCGTGAAGCGGGATGAGGGTGATGGCGTTGCCTTCTGCCATTTGGAGTAAGACTTCGATCAGGATTTGAGTAGCTTGGGTAGGAAGTGTCAACGCTGTCTCATGATCGGGATTTTGCTCGTCTACAATCCGTATGGTTAGCGTGTGGTTGCGTGGTATATTGGGGGCAAGAAGACGTAGTGATGCCTTGGCTGCTTCGCGTTCCTCTTCTGAGGGAACGAGGGTTGCGGTGATTGCGTTGCGGGTGTAGGCCATTGGGGAACCTCCTTCTTGTCGCAGTATACGTGATAATCGCAATAAACGAAAGATCTCACGATGAGCGACGATCTCCTTGCCCATTTTCAGTCACTTCCGCCAGCGGAGTAGCAGCGCCTACTGGCGCGATTGGCTGCTGCATCTTCCACGAGCGTCGATCTGCGAGGTATACAGACCAGTTGTGGGCGAGGGGCAAAGGCAGCGAGATTCTTGGTGTTACTTTGCGCTTGCTACGCCCCTACGTAAGCTTCTTCCAATCTCCCCGCCAAGCGGAGCATTTTGTGCGGGCGCTTACCGATATTGCCGCCCGCGAACCGGCTTTTGCCCAACAACTTCAGACGCTCGCCCAGCAAGCGAACATCCAGACGGGAGGGGTGCAAGGTAGCGTCAATGTGAGCGGCCAAGGGAAGGTTTACGGCACCACAGGCGGGGTGATTACGGGAACGGTGACGGGCAACTATACGTTAGGCAAAGATGATGAGCAGGCAACGTAGAGCTGTGTGTGACCCAAATATGTAGGAAGGGGGTGCGGGGGAACCTGGTTCCCCCGCATTTCCCCCTGTTCGGCGGGATCGTAGGGCACCGCTCTACAGATACCAGTCACACCCATAGTAGTTGGGTTCAATGCATGTCGTAGCAAAAAAGGGCTACATGGGAAGGTGTGTTGCTCATGGGTTCATGGTCGGATTCACTCTTGGTGCGTTTGCGCCGCGCCGTGGCGGCGCTTGCCGGTGCCCCTGACCATGATCCCAGAGAAGGCACAGTAACGGTCAGTGGCAGTGGTACGGTCTACGGCAATGTTGTTGGGTTTAATCTTGGCCAGGTGATCTTTGGGCGCGATCCGAGTGAGGATGAGCGGCGGCGCATTGTCTGGTATCTCGAAGGGCTTATGCGCAAGCTTCAGGTATTGCCGCTGCGTGGCCTCGATGAGCAGCTTGGGCAGAGTGCATGTCTCGAACTGCCGCGTATCTACGTCACCCTCGCTACCACCACGCGCCTTGCTGCCGAACGCGGTACTAAGGCGCAATTAAGCGCCTTCTTCGAGCAGGGTGATCCCGACCGCCCGCTCAAGCAGGATTACCATCCCGATCATGCGCTCCCCGATAGGGCACGCTATCGGGTGGATGGTGCGGCAACCATTGATGGGCAAGCGGAAGCTCCGGTTGTGCTGCAACGTTCGCTTACTGGAGGCCAAATTCGCCACTTTACCCGCGCATGGTATGAAGAACTCGTAACCAAAGGCCAGCTTGACCAAGCACAAGCCGAGCGGTTATGTAGCATCCTGCTGCGTGCGATTGGCGATCCCCAACGTCCTCGCTTGCGGGAGATGGCCAAGACGCCGCTGCTGCTGACGCTCATGGCGTTAGTTCTCTATAACAAAGGGGAATTGCCCCGTGATCGCCCGCAGCTCTACGAGCGTATTCTCGAATTGCTCTTAGGCCAATGGGATCACGTACGCGAAGGGCAATCGCTTGGCCAAGCTATCGGCATGCCCACTTGGGATAGCAGCTACATTCGCCCCCTGCTCGACCGGCTCTCCTACGAAGCGCATGGCGCAGCCAGTTCGCAAGATGGGCGCGGACGCTTGGCGCGCGGAGAGGTCTACACGGCGCTGATTGACTTCTTCCAGCAGACGGAAGTGGCCTCTCCGGGCGATGCGGCGGTGCGCTGCCTTGACTACATCGATCAGCGCAGTGGTCTGCTCCTGCCGGATGGTGCCGACACCTTCACCTTCGCTCACCTCACGCTGCAAGAACATTGTGCAGGACGGCAGATCGCCCTCAACGCGGAAGACCCGGTTGCCCTCGTGATGGCACACCGCCATGATGATCGTTGGCGCGAGCCGATCTTTCTTGGTGTTGGCCTCGCTCCCCCCTTGGTACTCGACCGGCTCTTCAATGACCTAATCGAGCGCGAGGAGGCAGGGAAGAGCAAACCGGTTGCCCGCTGGTACCGCGACCTGATCCTTGCCGCCGAACTTGGCGCCGACCGCGACTGGAGCTATCTGCGAACCCGCCCCCAAATACGTGCGACCCGCTGGCAAGCGGCGCTCAAACAGGGACTCGAAGAACTCTTGGCCGACCGCGTCCAACCGCTGCCCGTCGCCGAACGGGTACGCGCCGGCTTCTTGCTTGGCGACCGCGACCTGGGCGACCCACGCTTTCCGGTGACGGTGGATGAGTGGCGCAACGCAAGCGAACGGGCGCTGGCGGGCGATGCCAACGGCTACTTCTGCCCCATTCCCGCAGGCACCTACTGGATAGGCAGCGCCAATGACGACCCTGACGCAAAGGATGAAGAACGGCCCCAACACACGATTACGCTGGCCCACCCGATCTATATCGCCCGCTACCCGCTCACCAACGCGCAGTGGCGCGCGTGGGTGCGACTGGGTGATGGACAACCATCATACACTGATGACGACTCTGATCTAAACCACCCCAACCAACCCGTGGTTGGGGTCAGTTGGGTCATGGCCAACGCCTACTGTGCGTGGTTTAGCACCGCGATAGGGGCCGACTTGCGCCTGCCGAGTGAACAGGAGTGGGAAGCCGCAGCGCGGGGCGGAGATCGTCGCCGCTATCCGTGGGGCGACGACTGGCGGGAGGATCATGCGGCGACGGAAGAGGATCGTGCGACGCGGGGTTGGCGTTGGAGCATCCCCGTGGGCTGCTACCCCGCCGGGGCGGCACCCTGCGGGGCGCTCGACATGGCGGGCAATGTGCGGGAATGGATGGTAAATACCTGGCAGTCTTACCCCGGAGCCGAGCGCGTCTTTGCTGATGAAGAGAGGTGGGTGTTGCGGGGTGGGGATTATGATGACAGCAGAACTAATGTTCGCTGCGGGGCGCGGCTCCGCTTCCTTCCCGGCTACGACCTCAGCGGCGACAGGGGTTTTCGGGTTCTTCTCTCCCCTCTTGGGATAGGCGAAAGTCCGATAGCCGAAAATCCGAAAGCCGAGCATAGCCGAAAGCCCGATAGCCGATAGGCGAAAGCGCGGGCGGCGCGGGGGGCTGAGGGAGGCCCAGATATGGGTGGGCATTGTACGTAGGGGCGTAGCAGCGGCCCGCCCCAAGAATTGCTGTGCAGGAGGGGGTGAATGGGCCGCTGCTACGCCCTTTCCGGGGAAGATTGTCAATCCATTGCATAATGAATGGGCCGCTGCTACGCCCTTTCCGGGGAAGATCGTCAATCCATTGCATGCGCGGTGGGGGCAATGGGGTGGGTGGTTGCCACAACATGCATGGGCTCCCAATGGCCCCGCTCCCATTGCCACGGGAGGGCGCGATGCCGATGGGAGGGCGTAGCAGCGGCCTTGTGTTCTTGGTGTGGGCATGGTTCCTTTGGGGGCCGCTGCTACGCCCCTACGTTGCGGGGCGATGGGCGATGTGTCCACCACACATTCATGGAAAACGCATGGCATCTCGTCGTAAGGGAATGTAGGGGCGTAGCAGCGGCCCACCCCAAGAATTGCTGTGCAGGAGGGGGTGAATGGGCCGCTGCTACGCCCTTACGGGGTTTTTGGGAGGCCCAGGATGGCCCTCACCCCCTACCCCCTTCGGCAAGCGGCCCCTGAGCTTGTCGAAGGGCAGGGCACCGCCGCTCCCACGTTGTGGGAGAGGGGCGAAGGCAGCAAGGTCTAAGAAGCCGTCTGAAAAGCCGGGGGCACACGCTGGAGTGCCGGCTTTAGCCGGCTAAAGTCGGCACTCCAACGCCAAACCATAGAATTTTCAGACAGCCTCTGAGGTCTTTGGCAGCGATGGGAAGCCGACTAACGTCGGCACTACCTACGGCATCTCAGGGTGGCAACGCAACGGGGCAATCAACAACATCCGCCAGTCGGAAGAGGCGCAAGTACGGGAACGATAAGTACCGTTATCGTTCTTGTGGTGTGCGGAAATGGCTCGATTTTGGCATCAGGGGAACGGTAAGATGAAGGAAATGGGGTGGTTTTGGGCGAATCGGCGGGAACGATAAAGCGTGGATGCTTACTGCACCACGCGAGGATTTGCTTTTGGCTAGACTATTTGCTAATCTTTACGCATAGCTTTGTCATGAAGGAGCGCAGGATGAGCAATATCAGTGTGAACCTCACCCCCTACTGGAAAGAGTGGGCAGATGCGCGGGTGAAGAGTGGCCGCTACAACAATGTGAGCGAAGTGGTGCGTGAGGCGCTGCGGCTGTTGGAGTACCAGGAGCGCGAGCGCGAGGCACGTTTGCGTGATCTGCATGCGGGGATTGCGGGAGTTCGTGATGAAGAGGTGACGCTATGACGCTTACCGAACTCTTTCCTGCCATTCATGCCTTGCCACGGGTGGAGAAATTGCGCTTGATGCAGTTGCTTGCTGCCGACATTGCCCGTGAAGAGGAGCTTGCGCTGCCGCTTGCTGGTGAAGATCGCGCCGTCTGGTCGCCCTATGACGCGCATGATGCTGCGGCTACCTTGCTGCAGGTTCTCAATGAAGAGACGCCAAGGGGAATGTGAGATGTTGCCCGCTGCCCGCTTTCCCTACATTGACAGTGACCCCGCGCATCCTGGCAGCAGCCTTATGCCCTACGTGCCGCTGCTCCTCGCCCATGGCCAACGCACCATGGCGCTTACGGGCCTGCTGGATAGCGGGGCGACGGTGAATGTCTTACCCTATCATGTGGGCATCCAGCTTGGCTTGGATTGGGTAGAACACACGACCCCAGTGCAACTCACAGGTAACCTTGCCCAGGCACCTGCCCGTGCTGTTGTTTTGCATGGCACCATCAACCCCTTTGCTCCGGTTCGGCTGGCCTTCGCTTGGACGCAACTGAGCAATGTGCCGATCTTATTGGGGCAAGTGAACTTCTTCCTTGAGTTTGATGTCTGCTTCTTGCGGACACAAGCAATCGTCGAACTTCGCCCGAAGCAAGCTTGACGCAGAAGTAGATCGAACCTGGCTGTAGCAGCCCTACTTCCTATCTGCTCACTTCTCTTTCCTTGTCATTGAGGAGCGCCCCATGCCCCCAGAAGCCGAAGCCTCGCCCCTCACCACCGCCCGCTCCGGTATTCGCCGCGCCCATTGGCCCGCATTGCTCGCTGGGGCGGGTGGCGCGGCGACCGTGGGACTGCTGGGCGCAGCGGGTTTGGCACCGCTCTTCGTGAGCGTCAGCGCGGGAACCTTGACCCTCGCCGCAGTTACTCAGTGGCTCACCGAGATGGGCATGGGCGCGTTGGCCGGTTGGGTGGGCAACCTCGCTACCGACGGGATGCAAGCGGCCCTTGCCGAAGATGCCCCCGATCCGGCTTGGCTCGCGGCATTAGCCCAGCGCCTCGATGCCGCCGCCGCCAACAACCAGGCGCTCGCCACTGAGTTGGCCACCTTTCTGCAAAAACTCGATGCCGTACCACTGGCTCTCGCAGCGATTGCCGAGGAGCAGGGGGCGCAGAGCGACGTGCTGATTGAGCAGCATCGCCTGTTGCAGCGCCTCAGCGCCGATATGGAGCGGTTGCAGCTCGCTGGCGGCGCGTTGGGGCCGGTGGTGGTGGCTGAAGCCAACCGCGTGATCGCTACCCTGACCGCCTATCACGATGCTCGCTTCGACCAACTCCTCGCAGCGGTTACCGCACTCAGGGACGCGCAGCACCGGGCACTCATCAATTTCGCCGGGGCGCAGATGCGCGATGTGAATTTTCAGGGGGATGTTGCTGGGCGCGACATTCATAAGACGACGGTGCATGGTGGCGCTGAAGTAGTGCAGCCCGTGGCGGTATCTGGTGGTTATGTTGGGGCTGTCATTGGTAAACAGGTTATCGAATACCACTTCACCCCCCGCTCCACCCCGGCGGGGCGGCGCGGGTGTTGATCACCAGCCGCAACCCCGACTGGCAGGGCTACCTAGGGGTGCAGCGCCATGCGCTCGATGTGTTGCACCGCACCGAGAGCATCGCCCTTTGGCGCTGAAGCTCCTCGCCCGTGCCGCCCACCTCGTACCGGGGGAGGTTCTTCCCACCGCACTGCTCCTCGCCACTCTCGCGCCACCCGC
>NZ_NQWI01000014.1 GCF_002532535.1 Candidatus Viridilinea mediisalina | reverse complement strand
GAAGAGGGCTTGCGCTTCGCCATCCGCGAAGGTGGTCGCACCGTCGGCTCTGGAGTTGTGACCAAGATTGTTGAGTAGGCATGCGGGCGGGGAGGCTGTACCTCCTCGAACCCCGCTGGAAGAGGGGGCGGCGCAACCGCCAACCGCCCCCGCCCGATCATAGATTATCGCGTAGCGAAACCAGCCCTTTAGAGGAAAACTCATGGCCAAGCAGAAAGTGCGTATACGCCTCAAAGCGTATGATCACAAAATCCTCGACCAGTCGGCGCGCCAGATTGTTGATGCCGCCGAGCGTACTGGCGCACTCGTTGCCGGACCAGTGCCCTTGCCGACCAAGATCGAGAAGTATAGCGTTGTACGCTCCCCCTTCATCGATAAGAACTCTCAGGAACAGTTCGAAATTCGTACCCACAAACGGCTTATTGATGTGCTTGACCCGAGCCAACAGACCATTAACGCCCTTATGAAGCTCAATCTGCCCGCCGGGGTGGATATTGAGATTAAGCTGTAGATTTTTTCCTTCAGCCTCCCCGTGAGCGCCCCGTGAAGAGCGGACCGTTAGGCACTCGCACATTACCTTAAAAGTAAAGCTCGTTGGCACAAAAAAGTCGGAGTGAACGAAAATTTGAAAAAGCAGCCGCTGCGTGATCACGTAAGCTGCGGAGGTAACAGTATGGTACATGGTATGTTAGGCCGCAAAGTGGGCATGATGCAGGTCTTTACCCCCAAAGGTGAAGTCGTGCCGGTCACGGTGATTAACGCCGGACCCTGTGTTGTGACCCAGGTGCGCGTTGCGGAGCGTGATGGTTACGATGCGGTACAGCTCGGCTTTGAGCAGGTACCGGCTCGTAAGCTGACCAAACCCCAGCAAGGTCACCTCAAGGGGGCCGGGACGCTGGTACGCATTCTGCGTGAATTTAGCGCCGATAACCCTCAGGAGCATACGGTTGGTGATGTCATCAACGCGGATCTCTTTGCCGCTGGCCAAAAGGTAGATGTCTCGGCCAACTCCAAGGGTCGCGGCTTCGCAGGTGTGGTCAAGCGCCACGGCTTCCGTGGTGGCCCCAAGACGCACGGCCAGAGTGACCGCCACCGTGCGCCTGGTTCGATTGGGGCCGGTACCGCACCGGGCCGGGTCTGGAAGGGCCAGAAGATGGCCGGACGGATGGGGGGCAAGCGCGTCACCGTGCAGAACCTAGAGGTTGTCGAGGTGCTGCCTGAGAAGAACTTGATTCTGGTAAAGGGCTCCGTCCCCGGTGCCCGTAACGGCCTCGTGCAGATCCGCAAGGCGGTCAAGGGCTAGGGGAAGAAAGATATGCAGGCAACACTTTTAAATCAACAAGGTGAGCAGGTCGGGATGATCGAGCTCAACGACTATATCTTCGGCATCGAGCCGAATGTCTCGGTCATGCACCAGTATGTACTCATGCAGGCGTCCAATGCGCGCTTGGGTACCCACAATACGCGCGGTCGTGGTGAAGTGAAGGGTAGTTCGCGCAAGCTCTACCGCCAGAAGGGGACTGGACGTTCGCGTCAGGGCCGCGTGCGGGCACCGCACCGCATGGGTGGTGGTGTGGCCCACGGCCCGCATCCCCGTTCCTACCGCGTCAGTATGCCGCGTAAGATGCGCCGCCTTGCGGTTCGTTCGGCCCTCTCGGCCAAGTACGCCGCCCAACAGATCCACTTTCTCGATAGTATCACCTTCGAGCGCCCCCGCACGAAGGACGCTGTGGCCCTTTTGGCCGCGTTGGGGATTGCGGGCAAGACCCTGATTGTTGTGGATAGCAAGAGCGAGCAGAACCAGATTGTCCAGCGTTCGGCCAACAATTTGCCCAAGGTCAAGACGCTGCTGGCGAGCTACCTGAATGTGCGCGATCTCTTGCACCACGACCACATCGTGATGCCTCAGGCTGCCCTTGGGGTGATTGAGGGCATCTTGGGGAACGGTGCCCCCGCACCAAGCAGTGAGGAGGAGTAGCCCGATGCCTACGCCCTATGAGATTATCGTGCGCCCCTTGATCACCGAGAAGAATACTGCCTTGATGCAAGAAAATAAGTATTCGTTTGAGGTGCTGCGGAGTGCCAGCAAACCTGAGATTAAGCGGGCGGTTGAGTACATCTTCAATGTTTCGGTCGAAAAGGTGCATACCATGAACGTCCGTGGCAAGCTGAAGCGCCGCGGTCGCGAGACCGGCTACCAGCGCGATTGGAAGAAGGCAATCGTTACGCTTGCCCCCGGTGATACGATCGGGATCTTCGAGAGCTAATCGGATAGCGTAACCATTCCCTAAACGGAGTATGCCATGGGTGTTCGTAAGTACAAACCAACTTCGGCGGGCCGACGCAATATGTCGGTTTCCACCTTTGATGAATTGACCAAGAAGCGACCTGAGTCGCGCCTGATTGAGCCGCTTCGCAAGCATGCTGGGCGTAACAATCGGGGCCGCATTACGACGCGCCACCGTGGTGGTGGTCACAAGCGCTTCTATCGCATTATTGACTTCAAGCGCAATAAATTCGGCGTTCCAGGTAAGGTGCAGGCGCTTGAGTACGATCCCAATCGCTCGGCGCGCATCGCCCTCGTCGCCTATGCCGATGGTGAAAAGCGCTACATTATTGCGCCTGTGGGCCTTAAGGTCGGTGATGTGGTCGGCAATGGCCCCGAGGCCGATATTCGCGTCGGGAACGCCATGCCGCTCAGTGCCATCCCCCTTGGTACCCAGATCCACAATGTTGAGCTTGAAATTGGGCGTGGGGGGGTGCTGGTGCGCAGCGCCGGAACTTCGGCTCAGTTGATGGCCAAAGAGGGTGACTATGCGACTCTGCGTATGCCCTCTGGTGAGATGCGTCAGATCCATATTCGCTGCATGGCCACTATTGGCCAGGTGAGCAATCCGGATCATCAGAACGTGCGTATTGGCAAGGCAGGCCGCTCGCGCTGGCTCGGTCGTCGCCCCACTGTGCGCGGTACCGTCATGAATCCGCGCGACCATCCCCACGGTGGTGGTGAAGGCCGTGCGCCTATCGGTATGAGTACCCCCAAGACCAAGTGGGGTAAGCCCGCTCGCGGTGTCAAGACGCGCAACAACAAGCGTAGTGACCGCTTCATTGTCCGTCGGCGCAAGCCCTAGCTTGGTGGGCCTGCGAGCGCCCCGCCGGGCGGTAGGCAGTAAATCCCTTGCGGATACCGCCTATCGCCTAAGCTACGTATCTTCAGGAGGCTAGAAGCTATGTCCCGTTCGTCCAAGAAGGGACCGTACGTTGATATCAAGTTGCTCGAGCGCGTCGAGAATATGAATCGCGGCAATGAGAAGCGTGTGTTACGCACATGGTCGCGGGACTCGACCATCTTCCCGCAGATGATTGGCCATACCATTGCTGTGCATGATGGTCGCCGTCATGTGCCTGTCTATATCACCGAAAATATGGTTGGCCATAAGCTCGGTGAGTTTGCACCCACGCGCCTCTTCCGAGGCCACGGGGGTAAAAAGGCCGATAAGCGCGGTAAGATGAAGTGAGTTTGGCCAGCCAGAATGGGCAGGGTGCGCGAGGGAAGCTGCTTCCCTTGCAACCTCCCTCGAATTACAGTAAGAAACGGCAATGGAAGTAAAAGCTGTTACGCGCTATGTGCGTATTTCACCACTCAAGGTGCGCTTGGTGATGGATGTTGTGCGTGGCATGCCCGTTGGCAAGGCGCTCTCCACCCTCACCTATATGCCCCAGAAGGCTGCCCGTGAGGTGGCCCGCACGATTAAATCGGCAGCGGCTAATGCTGAGAATAACTTTGACCTTGATCGCAAGACGCTCTTTATCAAGCGTATCTATGCCGACCAGGGGCCGGTGCTGAAGCGCTTTATGCCCCGCGCCCGTGGGATGGCAAACCGTATTCGTAAGCCCACTACCCATATCACCGTGGTCGTAGACGATGGCGAAGAGTATTAGGCTGCCACGTTATTGAGGAGGCACTCTTTTGGGACGCAAAGTTCATCCGATTGGCTTTCGCCTCGGCTACATCAAAGATTGGCAGTCGAAGTGGTTTGCCGAGCGTGAGTCCTATACCAACCAGTTGCACGAGGATCTGGCCCTTCGCAAGCTGATCGCGAAGGAATTGGCCAACGCAGGGGTTTCGCGGATTGAAATCGAGCGCTCGGCCAATAAGATCGAGGTGACGGTCTATACCGCAAAGCCCGGCATCGTGATTGGCAAGCGCGGTGCCAATGTTGATAATCTCAAGGTTGCGCTCGAAAAGCGCACTGGCAAGAAGATTAAGCTCAATATCCAAGAGATCCATCAGCCTGAGCTTGATGCCCAGTTGGTCGCTGAGAGTATCGCTGAACAGATCAACAAGCGTGTGAGCTATAAGCGCGCGATGAAGCAGGGTGTCCAGCGTGCGATGCGCCTGGGGGCTCAGGGGGTGCGGATTAAGTGTTCCGGGCGCCTCGGTGGGGCCGAGATGTCGCGCATCCAGAGCGAGAGCGATGGCCGCGTGCCGCGCCATACCCTCCGTGCTGATATTGATTATGCCACCGTTCATGCCCATACCACCTACGGTCGCATCGGCGTGAAGGTCTGGATTTATAAGGGTGAAGTCTTCCCCGACCAACTTGGGAAGGCTCAGGTGGAGCAGCAGGTAGCTGCGCCAGAACGCGGCGAACGCGGCGAACGCGGCGAACGTCGCCCAAGGAGAGGAGATCATGCTTCTTCCTAAGCGCACCAAGTATCGTAAGATGCAGAAGGGCCGTAGCGAGGGCCTCTCCTATCGCGGCAATAGCGTCGCTTTTGGTGAATATGGCCTCATGGCCCTTGAGCCGGTCTGGATTACGAGTCGCCAGATTGAGGCCGCCCGCCGTACCATCACGGGCTACGTGAAGCGTGGCGGTAAGGTCTGGATCAGAATTTTCCCCGATAAGCCCGTAACCCAGAAGCCCGCTGAGACGCGCATGGGTGGCGGTAAGGGTAGCGTAGACCACTGGGTCGCGGTAGTAAAGCCCGGACGGGTGTTGTTCGAGTTGGCAGGCGTCCGTGAAGAGGTGGCAATGGAGGCGCTACGCCGTGCTGCCCAGAAGCTGCCGATTCAGTGCAAGATTATCGGGCGTGATGATGTGGATGCGGAGGTGAGTAGTGGCGACAGCGAGTGAGTTGCGTAACCTTGATGATGATGGGCTGCGTGAACAGTTGCAGGGATGCTACGAAGAGTTGTTCAACCTGCGCTTTCAAAAAGTGACCGGCAGTATGAACAATACCGCCCGCCCCCGTCAGGTGAAGAAAGATATTGCGCGGATCAAAACGATCCTGCGTGAGCGTGCGCTGGCTCAGGAGTAAAACCATGACAGAGGCTGAACAGCCAACCGTACGCAAAACCCAAAAGGTTGGGCGTGTGGTGAGCGATAAGGCAGACAAGACCATTGTGGTTGCGGTTGATTACCTTAAGCCGCATCCGCTCTACCGCAAGATTATCCGTAAGACGAGTAAGTTTCACGCCCACGATGAGGAGAATACCTGCAAGGTGGGTGATGTCGTGCGTATTGAAGAGACCCGCCCGCTGAGCCGTTTGAAACGCTGGCGCCTGGTCGAGATCATGCAGCGCGGCGAGGAGTAACGATTATGATCCAGCCCCAGACACGCTTGAAGGTTGCCGATAACACCGGGGCCAAAGAGATCATGTGCATTCGTGTCCTCGGTGGCTCGGTGGTGCGCTATGGTCGCGTTGGTGACATTATTGTCGCTAGTGTGAAGCAGGCCGCTCCGGGTGGTTCGGTCAAGAAGGGCGAAGTGGTGCGTGCGGTGATCATTCGGACTGCCAAAGAGTATGGCCGTCCCGATGGTTCCCATATCCGCTTCGATGATAACGCCGCTGTCATTATCGGCAAAGAGAATAACCCTCGGGGTACGCGCATCTTTGGCCCGGTGGCGCGTGAACTGCGCGAAAAGCAGTTTATGCGCATCGTGTCGCTTGCGCCTGAGGTTCTGTAGAGTCGTGCCCACGTCGGGCGACTACGCCAGTAGGGAATAGCTATGCACGTCAAGACTGGGGACGAAGTCCTGGTGATTGCCGGTAAGGATAAGGGCCGACGGGGTAAGATCAAGATCTCGATCCCAAGTGCCCGCCGGGTGGTCGTCGAAGGACTGAATATCGCCAAACGCCACATGAAGCCGCGGGGCCGTGGCAAACCTGGTGGCATCATTGACATTGAAGCACCGCTTGATGTCTCCAATGTGATGCTCATCTGCCCAAGTTGTGGTCGCGCTTCGCGTACCGGCAACCGTTTTCTCGATGAGACCGACCATAAGGGCCGGCAGCGCAAGGTGCGTTTCTGCAAGGCCTGTGATGCGACCATTTCTGATACGACGAAGAAGAAGTAGCACCGGCTCGGGTAGCTTGTAGCTCTACCTGTTATGCTGGTCATAAGTCTAGCCCTCAGGGCCGGAGGGTCTTGGCTTTGCGCCGCCTCCTAGCCCCTGGAGAAGAACCATGCCAGTCCGTCTACGTGAAAAGTATCTGCAGGAAGTTGTGCCTGCACTGGTGCAAGAGTTCAATTTCACTTCGGTGATGCAGGCACCGCGCCTCAAAAAGATCGTCGTGAATGTCGGTGTCGGTGAAGCAGTTCAGAACTCGAAGGCGCTTGAAGCAGCAGTTGGTGACATGACCATTATCACTGGCCAGAAGCCAGTGGTTACCAAAGCCCGTCGTTCGGTCGCTTCCTTCAAATTGCGCGAAGGTATGCCGATTGGGGTAATGGTGACCCTGCGCGGTGAGCGTATGTACGATTTCTATGATCGTTTGGTCAATTTGGCTTTACCCCGTATCCGTGATTTCCGTGGCTTGAGCCGCCGTTCGTTTGATGGACGGGGCAACTATAGCCTTGGTCTGCGTGAGCAGATTGTCTTTCCCGATATTGACTACGACAAGATTGATAAACTTCGCGGCCTCGAGGTCGTGATCGTGACGACTGCACCTGACGATGAGCAGGCGTATGCCCTGCTTAAGCGCCTCGGGATGCCGTTTCGGGATTAGAGCCGTGTAGGCTTTTCGTCTGGGCCAGGAGCAGTGGCTTACCAGCCCAACACATTTAGGGAGGAAACCCTTGGCGAAGACCTCTTTGATGGTAAAAGCGAGCCGCCCGCAGAAGTATAAGGTGCGCGAGTACAACCGCTGTAAGGTCTGCGGACGCTCGCGGGCGTATATGCGTAAGTTCGGCATGTGCCGGATCTGCTTCAGAGAGAATGCCCTCAAAGGCATGATTCCTGGTGTAGTGAAGTCGAGCTGGTAGGCACAACCCTATAGAACGCACGCGCCGGCCCTTCCAACGGGCCACCAGTGTGTGAGGAGGCTCATTGTGAGCGTGAATGATCCTATCGGTGATATGCTAACGCGCATCCGCAATGCCTGTATGGCGCGGAAGAGTGTCGTTGATATCCCCGCTTCAAAAATGAAACTGTCCATCGCGGAGATCCTCAAGCGCGAGGGCTTTATTAGGGACTATACGTTGGTCGAGGGTAAGCCCTTTAGCACGATCTCGATCACGTTGAAGTATATGTCGGATCGTCGGCCAGCCATCTCTGGCTTGCGCCGTGTCAGTAAGCCGGGGCTGCGCATCTATACCGGACGGAATGAGATTCCCCGGGTGCGCGGTGGCCTGGGCCTGAGCATCCTCTCGACGCCCAAGGGCGTGCTTGCTGGCCACGATGCGTGGCGCGAGCATGTGGGCGGCGAGGTGCTCTGCTATGTATGGTAGGGCAGGGAGGCTGCTATGTCGCGTATTGGTAAAAAACCCGTCGTCCTGGCCAAGGGCGTGCAGATTACGATTACTGACGATAACTTCGTTACCGTTAAAGGCCCCAAAGGGACACTGAGCCAGCAGTTGCATCCTGATATGATTATCGCTCAGGAGCAAGGCGAACTTACGGTGATCCGCCCTAGCGATAGTAAGTTGCATAAGTCGCTGCATGGCTTGACCCGCACGCTCCTGCACAATATGGTTGTTGGCGTTACTGAGGGCTGGCAACGTGCCCTGGAGATCAACGGCGTTGGCTATCGTGCCGTACTCGAGGGCCAAACGCTTGTCCTTAATCTTGGCTTTTCGCACCAAGTGCGCCTCGACCCGCCTGCTGATGTGCAGTATGTCGTGGGTGAGCGCAAGAGCGCCAATGAGCCGTTGGCGCTGCTGGTGCGCGGGATTGACAAGCAGGTTGTTGGTGAAGAGGCCGCCCGCATCAGGGGCCTGCGTCCCCCGGAGCCCTACAAGGGCAAGGGGGTCAAGTACGCCGAAGAGAAGATTCGTCGCAAGGCCGGTAAGGCTGGTAAGGCGAAGTAGCTTTGTACTCGTATATCGTGGCAGGGGATGGCATCTCTGCCATACTACGTTGAGGATAGATTACGATGGGACGACGATCACCCCGTGAGTTGCGGGTTCGACGCCATTTTCGCCTACGCAAGCGGGTCAGTGGGAGCGCCGAGCGCCCGCGTTTGAATGTTTTCCGCAGCAATGTCCATATCTACGCCCAGGTCATTGATGATGTCCAGGGCCATACCCTTGCTGCGGCTTCGACCAATGAGAAGGGGTGGCCCGCCGATGCTCCCAAGCTCAAGACAGAGCAGGCAGCTCTGGTTGGCCGTTTGGTCGCTGAACGTGCTCAAGCCGCCGGTGTCACCAAAGTTGTCTTTGATCGCGGTGGCTACAAGTATCATGGACGGGTCAAAGCCCTTGCTGAGGCCGCACGCGAAGCTGGTTTGAACTTCTAGGGCTACGCCCTAAACCCTCTGCTTACGGGTTGATGGTTTTACCACCAACCCGCAAGCAAGCAGAGTTATGTGGTATTCCACATCGAAAAACCTGGAGGGACTGTGAAACGAGAACGGATTAGCGCCGATGCCCTCGAACTAGAAGAGCGCGTGGTACAGATTAACCGCGTCTCGAAGGTGGTCAAGGGCGGACGTCGCTTTAGTTTTAGCACGGTGGTTGTTGTCGGTGACGGCAAGGGCCACGTCGGTGTCGGGATGGGTAAGGCTGCCGAAGTGCCTGAGGCCATCCGCAAGGGCACTGAAGCCGCCAAGAAGAATCTGATCCGCGTGCCGCTAGTCGGTGGCACCATTCCGCATGATGTGCTGGCCAAGTTTTCGGCGACGCGCGTCATGATTCGCCCGGCTGCCCCTGGTACTGGGGTGATCGCGGGCCGTGGTGTGCGTCCGGTTGTGGAAGCCGCTGGGATTAAAAACCTGCTGTCTAAGGTCTATGGCAGCAACAACCCGGTGAATGTGGTGAAAGCGGCCTTCCAAGCGCTCAGCGAACTCAACTCGTTGGGTGAAATGGCGCGACGGCGTGATATGACGCCGCATGAGTTGCACCTGCGTCGCATGCGCCGCCCGGCCACAACCCTAGAACCCGTCGCCCCCACTGAGGAGGCTTAGGCATGAGTAAGCTACGCATTACCTATAAGAAGAGTGTTATCGGCTACGCCCGTAACCAGAAGGCTACCATTGCCTCGCTGGGCTTTCGACGCCTGGGCCAGTCGGTAATTAAGCACGACAACCCCGCCATCAGGGGCATGATCTTTCGGGTCAGGCACTTGGTTGAGGTGGAGGAAGTCGCTGATGAGGTGACGGCATGAAGCTCCACGATCTGCGCTCTAATCCGGGCGCACGACGCAAGAGTAAGCGCTTGGGGCGCGGCCATGGTTCGGGTAAGGGCAAGACCTCAGGCAAGGGCATGATGGGCCAGAAGGCGCGTCGTGGCCCAGGCCCCTACCGCACCTTTGAGGGTGGCCAGAATCGTTTGGTCAAGCGCATGCCCTTCAAGCGCGGTTTTACCAATATCTTTCGCGTTGAATATGAAGTGCTTAACTTGGCACGGCTGGCCGATTGGCCTGCTACGCTTGATGTCACCCCCGTGACGCTGCTTGAGCGTCGTTTGCTGCGTAACAAGCGCATGCCGGTCAAGATTCTTGGCGATGGTGAGTTGACCCAACCGCTCACGGTGCATGCCCACAAGTTTTCGGCTAGTGCCCGCCAGAAGATCGAAGCCGCTGGTGGAACTGTGGTCGAGTTGCCTTGGGTGGTTGAACGCCACTCGCGTTCACGCGGGCCCAACCCTTCGATGCGTAATGCCAAGGCCAAGGCTGAATAGCTTCTGTGAGGCAGGTTCCTGGGAGTGTTTGGCGCTCTCAGGAATCTTCATGATGTTAAGGAATCACCTACGATGCTTCAGGCTCTTGTTCGCGCCATCCAGTTGCCCGATTTGCGGCGGCGCATCCTCTTTACCTTGGGGATGTTGCTGATCTTCCGCATGATCGCGCACATTCCGGTGCCCAATATTAACCCCGGCGCACTTGATCAGCTCCGCGAAGCCTTGGCCGGTAACCAGTTGGCCCAGTTGCTGAACATCTTCGCGGGCGGGGCGCTACAGAATTTCTCGGTGGCCGCGATGGGTGTCTACCCTTACATCACGGCCTCGATTATTATGCAATTGCTCCAGCCGCTCATCCCTGCGTTGCAGGAACTGCGCAAAGAGGGTGAGCAGGGGCGCATCCGGCTTCATCGCTACCAGATGTGGCTGACTATCCCGTTGGCCTATCTGCAAGCGTATGGTCAGACTTTGACCCTTGAGCGGACAGTTAACCCAACGAATGATCCCTTTCAGTCGCTCTTCCGTTCCTCTTTTGATCTCTTTGGTAATTTCTTGCCCACCTTTACCATCCTGACCTCAATGGTGGCTGGAACGATGTTCCTCGTTTGGTTAGGTGAACAGATCAATGAACGCGGTATTGGTCAAGGCATTTCGGTCATTATCTTCGGCGGAATTGTATCGGGCTTGCCGGGCCTGATTGTGCAGGGTTTCCAGATCAGCCAAGCGGGTGACTTGGGTACCTTCATTGGCATCATCAGCTTCATTGCCATTGGCCTACTGACCATCGTTGGGATCGTGTTGATCCAAGAGGGCCAGCGGCGTATTCCTGTTCAGTACGCCAAGCGCGTGCGTGGCAACAAGGTCTATGGCGGTCAGAGCAGCCACATTCCGATGAAGGTCAATATGGCCGGCATGATTCCGCTCATCTTCGCTCAGAGCGTGATCATCTTCCCTGGAATTGTCGCCTCGTGGTTCTACCAACCGGGTGCCGAGGGCATTGGGAATATGATTGCGGGCTTCTTCTTCAACACCTTCAACCCTACGGGCGTAGGGGGCGGTTTTGTCTATATGAGTCTGCTCTTCCTGCTGACGGTGGGCTTTACCTACTTCTACACAATGGTACTCTTCCAGCAGCAGGACATCCCAGAGAATCTCCAGCGTAATGGTGGGTTTATTCCAGGCATTCGGCCCGGCAAGACAACGGCGCAGTATCTGACGAAGGTACTGAACCGCATTACGCTTGCAGGGGCGCTCTTCCTGGGTTTGATTGCCGTTCTGCCCTTCATCACCCAATCGATCACCGGCTTGCAATTGGGTCTGGGCAGCACCGCCCTGCTGATTGTGGTAGGCGTAGCGGTTGATACCATGCGCCAACTCGAATCGCAGTTGGTGATGCGTGACTACGAGGGTTTCCTTTCGCGTTAGCAGATAGAGCAAGAAGAGAGTATCAGATGAGTACCAACGTCATTTTGCTTGGCCCTCCAGGAGCAGGAAAAGGTACGCAAGCTAAAGTACTTGTAGAGCAAACTTCGTTAGCCCATGTGGCGAGCGGTGATCTCTTTCGGGCGGCACTGCGTGATGGCACTGAACTTGGTATGCTGGCCAAGTCCTATATGGATCGGGGTGCATTGGTGCCGGATGAAGTGGTCATCAACATGATCCTTGAGCGCATTCAGGCTCCTGATTGTGCTGAGGGCGTCGTCTTTGACGGATTTCCGCGCACCAAAGAGCAGGCCGTTGCGCTTGAGGAGGCATTGGCCAAACAGCAGAGCAGCATAGACGTGGTACTCTATCTGGGTGTACCCAGTGATGTCCTGTTGCGCCGCATTGGTGGTCGCCAGACTTGCAAAACTTGTGGAGCAACGTATAATAGATATTACTTCCCGTCCCATAGGCCGGGAATTTGTGATGCCTGTGGCGGGGAACTCTATCAGCGTAGCGATGACACGCTAGAGACGGCCCAACACCGCTTGGACGTCTACTTTGGTCAGACGATGCCGCTGATTGAGTACTATCAGCGCCAGGGCATTTTGCATGAAATTGACGGTCAGCGCGAGATCATGTGGGTGACTGAGATGATGCTGAAGGCGCTCAACCAGTACCTTCCAACCTCGGCATAGCCGTAAGGAGTGATATGTCGAAAAAGAAGGATGTGATCGAAATGGAGGGTACGATCACGGAACCATTGCCGAATGCGATGTTCCGGGTCGAGTTAGAAAACGGACATGAGGTACTGGCCCACATTTCGGGCAAGATGCGTATGAACTATATTCGTATTTTGAAGGGTGATCGGGTGTTGGTAGAGCTATCACCATACGATCTCACCCGGGGGCGCATTACCTATCGTTACAAGTAGATGACAGATTACTAGGGGAGGAGTGTCGTGAAAGTACGCGCTTCGGTGAAACCCCGCTGTGAATATTGCAAGGTTATTAAACGTAAGGGTGTGATCCGTGTGATCTGCTCGCGTACACCAAAGCATAAACAGCGTCAGGGTTAGGTGGAGAGGCGAAGCCTCTCTTTAAGGCAGCTATTGTTGTTCCGTTTTGGTGGCGAAGCCCGCTAAAACGGAACAAAAGATAACAAAGACGAGGAATTGCATGGCACGTATCGCTGGGGTGGACATCCCCCGCAATAAGAAGGTAGGAATTTCGATTACCTACATTTATGGCGTTGGTCGCTCGAATGGGGCTGATATTCTGCGTAAGGCAAATGTGAGTCCTGATTCGCGGGTGCGTGACTTGACCGAAGAAGAGGTCGGGCGTATTCGTGAGATTGTTGATCGCGAGTATCGCGTTGAGGGCGATCTGCGCCGTGAAGTGCAACTCAATATCAAGCGCCTGATGGATATTGGTTGCTATCGTGGGCTGCGCCATCGTCGTGGCATGCCTGTGCGTGGTCAGCGTACCCGTACCAATGCGCGTACCCGCCGTGGACGTAAGGGTCAGGCGATTGGCATTAAGAAGAAGGCTAAGAAGTAGTTCGTCATAGGCAGCTAGGAAAGAGGAGTGAGGAATGCCCCCAAAGTCACAAAAGGGTAGTTCGGGTCGGCAGCGTGGCAAGCGGCGTGAGCGGAAAAACATTCCACGCGGCCAGGCCCATGTGCTGAGTACCTTTAACAATACAATTGTTACGATTACGGATCCACAAGGGGCCGTGGTCTGCTGGGCAAGTGCTGGTCAGTCAGGTTTCAAGGGGTCGCGTAAGAGTACCCCCTATGCCGCCCAGGTGACGGCTGATACGGCGGCACGCAAGGCCATGGATAATGGCATGCGCTCGATTGAAGTCTTTGTGAAAGGGCCGGGTTCGGGGCGTGAGGCCGCGATTCGTTCGTTGCAGTCGGCTGGATTGCAGGTTTCTTCGATTACCGATGTGACCCCCATCCCGCACAATGGCTGTCGTCCGCCGAAGCGTCGTCGGGTGTAAGGGCATGGTTTCGGAAACAGCCTTTCAGCTTTATAGTTGGAGTGCCGACTTATGGTCTTCCAGAAATTAATCCGGTGTCGCGGCACGGGCTAGACCTGATAGATATGCCAGATCTGCGAGGTCTGGTTAGCGGATTATTTACTGGAACACCATTAGTCGGCATCCAATGGCTACCTGCGACCTCAGCCGACTAAAGTCGGCACTCCGTCCGAGACCAAATGGTAAAGTGTCCTGAAACCTTATCCTAAGGACTCAATCCAAGCCCTACCATGACGAGGCGTCCCCAGGTGGTACCGAAGGCAAGCGTTGCTCTGGCGCCCATCAGGGAGTTTTTTGCGCCCGCCTCGTTGTATAAGACAGATGTACGATGAGCTGTCTTTTGTAGTAGTTTTTGAGAGAGGAATTGTTGTACTATGGCGCGTTATACCGGCCCGGTCGGCAAAGTGAGCCGACGTTTAGGAATAGGCATTACTGAGAAGGGCAACCGCATTCTACAGAAGCGCCCCTTCCCCCCTGGTCAGCATGGGCCTTCGGCTCGCCGCCGCCAGGTCTCTGACTATGGACTTCAACTGCTTGAGAAGCAGAAGGTGAAGTATATCTACGGCGTCCTTGAGCGCCAGTTCCGCCGCATCTTTGAGCAGGCCGCCCGGCGTAGTGGGGTGACGGGTGAGTACATGTTGAGTCTGCTTGAGCGCCGTCTTGATAATGTGGTCTATCGCTTGGGTTTTGCAACAACCCGTGCCCAAGCTCGCCAATTGGTGGCGCATGGTCATATTGTTGTGGATGGTCGCAAGACCAACATCCCTTCCTATACGTTGAAGGTGGGTCAGGTGATTGCGGTGCGTCCTGAGAGCCGTCGTCGTACCTACTTCAAGAATCTTGTAGATAGCGGTGATCTGAATCGCTATCAGGCACCCGATTGGCTGCGCCTCTCGTCCGCTGAACTCTCCGGCACGGTGGTGTCGTTGCCGCGCCGTGATGATGCCGAGCAAGGCATCAATGAACAGTTGATCGTCGAGTTCTACAGCCGCTAACAGGTGGGTCTGGGAGGGCACTGGCCCTCTCAGAAAACCCCAAACAAGCCCAGCGGTAGGTAAGATCTGCGTATGGCGTGGCCATAGGTGGATCTGCCGACTGCAATTGTTGATAGGGAGGCGTGAGGTGCTAGACATCGCCATGCCCAAGATCGAAATTCTGGAGGCGGATGAGCAGTATGGACGCTTCAAGATAGAGCCGCTTGACCCTGGCTATGGCCATACGCTCGGCAACGCGCTCAGGCGGGTGCTGCTCTCGTCGATCCCAGGCGCGGCGGTCTCGAAAATCAAGATCGAAGGCGTCTATGATCCATTTGCGCCCCTTGAGGGGGTCAGAGAAGATGTTACTGAGTTGATGCTGAACTTGAAGGCGCTGCGGGTGCGGATGTCATTGGAAGCGCCGATCATGGCTCGGCTCTCGTGCCATGGTGCAGGGCCGGTGCTGGCCCAGGCCCTAGACTTGCCCGCTGGAGTTGAATTGGTCAACCCTGAACACTACCTCTGCACCCTGGAGAACGATGAGGTGCGCTTGGAGGTTGAGGTGACCATTGAGCAGGGGCAGGGCTATGTGCCGGCGGATCAGCGTGACCCGTTGCCGTTAGGCGAGATTCCGGTGGATGCCATGTTCACCCCAGTGCCACGGGTACACTACGAGGTCGAGAATACCCGCATTGGTCAGGCAACAGACTTTGATCGTCTTCTGGTTGAGGTGTGGACTGATGGCTCGATCAAGCCGGGGGATGCGTTGGGCTATGCGGCCCATGTGTTGGTGCAGTATAGCCAGACGGTTGCCGATTTCAACCGTGTGCCCTTTGAACCCGATGAGATCGCTACGCCCGCTGGTTTTGCGATTCCTGCTGATGTTTATGATACGGCGATTGAGGAGCTTGATCTCTCAACCCGTACCTACAACTGTCTGAAGCGGGCCGATATTATGAAGGTTGGTCAGGTGCTGCAGATGGACGAGAAGGCGTTGCTTTCTGTGCGTAACTTGGGCCAAAAGTCAATGGAAGAGATCCGCGACCGTTTGGTCGAACGTGGGTATATTCCCAAGTCACTCGTGACCTTGGAAGATGAGTGATCTAGTTTTGATGTGCAAGCTTTTTGCAACGGTAGCTTAGGGGTTCCCTAACTTGCCGATAGGATCGAATTATGCGACACCGACACGTTGGAAAACTCCTCGGTCGCTCGTATGAGCACCGTAAAGCGCTCTACCGCAATCTGATGATTGCGTTGATTGAGCACCGCAAGATTACAACGACACTTGCGAAGGCAAAGGCGGTTCAGCCAGAGATTGAAAAGCTGATCACGATTGCCCGCGAGGATACGACCCATGCCCGCCGGATGGCGCTCTCGAAGCTGAACAGCAAAGTTGCCATGCGTAAGCTCTTTACGTTTGCCCCGCAGGACTACGGCGGGCGGAATGGGGGCTACACGCGGATTACTAAGCTGGGCCCGCGCCTCGGTGATGGGGCCGAGATGGCGGTGATTGAGCTGATCTGATGCGTAACATTGCGCTACTGTTGGCCTATGACGGCACCGACTTCGTGGGCTCGCAGTGGCAGAACCAGGGGCGTTCGATCCAGGGGGCTCTGGAGGCGGCATGGGAGGAGTTGAACCAAGAACGACGACGCTTCACCCTTGCGGGCCGCACTGATGCCGGGGTGCATGCTCATAGCCAAGTGGCGAACGTGCGGGGCTCAACGCGCCATCCCTTGACCACGGTGGTGCGCGGAATGAACGCTCTGCTACCTGCTGATGTGCGCGTCCTAGCTGCACGCGAGGTTGATAGCGAGTTTCATGCCCGTCATAGTGCGATCCTGCGCGAGTATCGCTACCTGTTGGATGTTGGTACGGTGGCGTTGCCAACGCTACGCCACTTGGCGCTGCATGTCGAGGGGCGTTTGGATGTTGCGGCGATGGCGGAGGCTTTGCCCCTGCTGGAGGGCACCCACGACTTTGCAGCGTTTACCGTGCAGTCGCCCCACCAAAAGAGTACGGTTCGTACTCTGTATCGGGCGCGGCTGGCTGAGCTAGAACTGCTCGGACATCGTCTCTTAGCGGTTGAACTTGCAGCGAACGCTTTCCTGCAACACATGGTTCGGGTAATTGTCGGCACAATCTTGCAGGTGGGGCGGGGACGCATGAGCGCAGCAGAGTTGCGCCAGGTGTTGGAACGACGTGATCGTAGAGCCGCAGGGCGCACCGCTCCGGCCCATGGCTTGACGCTTACGGCAGTCCATTATCCAGCTTCGCTGTTATGTTGGGAATAGAGGTTCCTTTTTTCTTACGTATTGGCGGCGAAGCCGCCAATACGTAAGAAAAAGATTTCACTAGGTTAGATAAGTAACGAACAGACCGAGAAGGAATTATGAAGACTTACCATCAGAAAGCCTCGGAGATCGAGCGCGACTGGTACGTGGTTGATGCGACTGATGAGGTGCTTGGGCGTCTCTCGACGCAGATCGCCACGTTGCTACGCGGGAAGCATAAACCAACCTACACCCCCTCGAATGATGGTGGTGATTTTGTTGTCGTGGTCAATTGTGAGAAGATTAAGATCATGGGTAAGAAGGCCGATCAAAAGGTCTACTACCGTCACAGTGGCTATCCCGGCGGGATCAAGGCTACGCCCTACAAAATGATGTTGGCCAAGCACCCGGATCGCATTCTGCGTACTGCGGTGAAGGGCATGCTGCCCAAAAATCGGATGGGGCGTCGCTTGTTGAGCAAGTTGCGGATCTATGCTGGCCCCGACCACCCGCATGCGGCGCAGCAGCCCAAGCCTTGGAAGCCGCCCTACGCGACGAAGAAGGCGGTGTAGGGGGGATGGGGGGGATGCCTTAGATGGCCCTCACCCCCTGGCCCCCTCTCCCACGTTGTGGGAGAGGGGGGGATGGCCCCATCCGCCTGGAAGGGTGCGCGAGGGAACCTGGTTCCCTCGCAGCGTTCCTTCCGGTGGGGGCGCGGGGGCATGGCCCTCGCAGCGTTCCTTCCGGCGGGGGCGCGGGGGCATGGCCCCCGAAAAAACCCTAATTTTGATAACACCCAAGCGATCTCAAGGAGAGAACCAAACATATGGACGCAAAGCGTTACTACCAGGGAACCGGACGGCGCAAGACCGCCGTAGCCCGTGTGCGCCTCTTCCCGGGCAATGGGGAGATGATGGTAAATGGCAAGCAGCCCGAGGACTATTTTGGCCCACGCGATCTGTTGCAGCATGAAATCCGCAGCCCGTTGGCGCTTACCGAGAACCTTGAGAGCTTCAACGTGCTGATCAAGGTGCGCGGCGGCGGGGTTCACAGTCAGGCTGGGGCGGTACGTCATGGGGTGGCACGGGCGCTGCTCGATCTTGATCCAGAGTTGCGGGCAGTGCTGAAGAAGGCTGGCTATTTGACGCGCGATCCGCGTATGAAGGAACGCAAGAAGGCTGGCCTTAAGCGGGCGCGTAAGGCACCGCAGTATACGAAGCGTTAGCAGGAGAACAGAGGAACAGAAGAACGGAAGAATAGGAGAACGGAAGAACAGAAGAACAGAAGAACCTATCGGTTAAAAATCTGTTCATTTGTTCCTCAGTTCATTTGTTCATTTGCTCCTCTGTTCCTCGAAGGTGCTATGCGGGTTATTACCGGGCGGGCAAAAGGGCATAGGTTGAAGGCACCGAAGGGTTTGGCGACGCGCCCGATGCTGGATCGGGTGAAGGAGTCGCTCTTCTCGGTGTTGGAGGGCTATGGGCCTATTCAGGGGCAGGTTCTTGACCTGTATGCCGGGACGGGTTCACTAGGGATTGAGTTTCTCTCGCGGGGAGCAGAGTGGGCCGATTTTGTTGAGCAGAGCGCCCACGTTTGCACGATCATCAAGGCTAACTTGGCCCATACTCGCTTGGCTGAGTATGGGCGGGTGCATACCATGGCGGTTGATCGCTTCTTGGTGAGTCAGCGGGGGGCACGACGCTACGATTATGTTATGATGGATCCGCCCTATGCTGATCCAGCGATTGAACAGACGCTTGGTCTGGTGGTGAAGACGCAGGTGGGGCGGCTTGGTGGGCTATTGATCGTGGGCCATTCGCCACGGGTTAGCTTGGCTGATACATACCAAGGGGTACAGCGGATCAAGTTTCGTCGTTTAGGTGACAGTTGTTTCTCTATTTATGAGCTTGAAGCAGATGAGGGTGACATTAGTTAAGCCATGATCTAAGAGGCTGTCTGAAAAGTCTATAGGTTGGTGTTGGAGTGCCGGCTTTAGCCGGCTAAAGCCGGCACTCCAGCGTGTGCTCCCCGGCTTTTCAGACAGCTTCTAAGAAGCACAGTCATGCCATACCCTGCTTCGCCTCGCTGAAATACCATGCGTATTGCCGTTTATCCAGGTAGCTTTGATCCGGTCACCTACGCCCACTTAGAGATTGCCGCACGGGCCTCTAAGCTCTTTGATCGGGTGATCATGGCTGTTTTTGATCGGCCCCAGAAGAATTTGCTCTTCACTACCGATGAACGGCTGGCCTTACTGCAAGTGGCGTTGGTGGAGTTGCCCCAGGTTGAGGTGACAACCTACACAGGTTTGACCGTCGATCTGGCGCGTCAACTGGGGGCGGTGGCGCTCATCCGTGGGTTACGGACGGTAAGCGATTTTGAGTCCGAGTACAATATGGCGCAACTGAACCAGACCCTCGATAGTGAGGTGGAGGTGGTGGTGCTGATGGCCAGCCGCCGTTTTGCCCATATTAGCTCGAGTGCCGTGCGTGAAATTGCTGGCTTGGGGCGCGATCCGGTAGAGTTTGTGCCGCCACATATTGTTGCGGCGCTCCGCGAAAAGTTTGCACAAAGGGGGTGACGACCATCGAGCTTGACGACCTGATAGATGAGCTGGAGGACGCCCTTGCCGAAGGTCGGCGTGTGCCATTTAGTGGCCGGCTGATGGTAGACGAGGAACGTATGCTCGACATCATTGATCGTATGCGGGTCGCCATCCCTGAGGAACAGAAGCGGGCGCGGCGGATCATTCAGGAGCAAGAGCGCCTGATTACTGAGGCTCAGACGCGGGTGCAGCAAGTCCTTGAGGAGCGTGGCCTGTTGGAGGCGGTTGATGAGGAACGTGCCCGCTTATTGCAACTGGCTGAACAGGAGGCTGCACAAGTGCGGGCTGGGGCTGATGTCTATGCACGCCAGGTACTCGAAGAACTTGATGAACGCTTGACGAAACTCAGCACCAGTGTACGCAATGGCCTCATTGCCCTTGATGGGAATGTGAAAAAGGGTGTGTAATTTCTAGGTCAAGTTCGTTGGGGCTATGTTCCAAACTCTTTTTTGTTGCTGTTTGGCGGCGAAGCCGCCAAACAGCAACAAAAAGAGGGTGTGGGGCCATATTTGACAAGGCGCGATCTCGCGCCTATAATGCGGCGTTTGGAGCCTCATGCTGCTGTGCCGCAGTGCTTGAGTGATGACAGATCTCAAATTTAATCTTGCACAGCTCCTCCGCGAAGAGATGGGCTCGCGCCGAGACTACGAATTTACCGAGCAGGCGTTACCGCTTGATGAGCAGTTGATGCTCCGGGAGGTTCGTGGTACGGTGCGTTTTACCCGTACCGCCAGCGGTGTTTGGGCCAATGCAAAGGCTCAAGGAGTGGTGCGCATCATGTGTGTGCGCTCACTGGAAGAGTTTGACTATCCCGTAGAAGTGGCCTTTGCTGACCAATTCCATGCGGTGGTAGACATCTTCACAGGTGGTGGGCTGCCGCAACCAACTGAGGATGATCCGTTTCTGCTCAATGAGTTGCATATGGCGGATATTGGCGAGGCGCTGCGTGAGTATACGTTGCTTGCGTTACCGCTCAATCCGGTGAGTCCGGCCTACCGTGACCAACCCGTGAGCTATACGGTGCAATCTGAGGGGCTTGAGGACGACGACGAGGTGATGGAAGTCGCGCCGGAACGTTCGGCAGAGCAGGACGGCGGCGAACCTGATGTACAAGCGCTCAAGGCATGGGCCGAGCGCCATAACCGACGCAGTGGTAGGAGTTGAACGTAGTATGGGTGCAGTACCGAAGCGAAAAGTCTCGCGCCACCGCCGTGGCAACCGCCGTCAGCATTTGGCCTTGACGCCGCCCGTCATGGCGACGTGCCCGCGTTGTGGGCAAAAGATGCGGGCACATTATGTGTGTAAGAATTGTGGAACCTACAAGGGCCGTCAGGTGCTTAAGCTTGCTCCGACGGAAGAGTAGGGGTGAGAAGTTGTCTGAAAAGCCGGGAGGCACACGCTGGAGTGCCGGCTTTAGCCGGCTAAAGCCGGCACTCCAACGCCAACCCAGAGACTTTTCAGACAGCCTCTTAGACAGGCGCGTATTGTTCAATGCAGAGGTGCAGTACATGCAGATGCAATCCTCTGCACATGGTATGGTTCGGTGCATTCGTGAGGGGCATCAGCACGCAAAGGTTGCGCTGGTGCCCTTTGATTATGGAAGGTGGCGCGTGTGAATAGCTCGCGCTATGCGGCGATTGTGGGTTGGGGCATGGCGCTGCCGCGTCGGCTGGTTACGAATGATGAACTGGCCGAGCGGATTGAGACCTCGGACGAATGGATTCGCTCGCGGACTGGTATCCTACAGCGCTATGTTGCTGGCCCTGATGAACCGACCTCGGTTCTGGCTGCTGCTGCTGGTCGTGCTGCATTGGCACAAGCTGGCTTGGGGCCAGAGGCGGTGGACACGCTGATTGTAGCGACATGTACGCCCGATCGGCCCTTTCCTGCAACGGCTTGTGCAGTGCAGCAGCAACTTGGCATGGGTCGCACGGCTGCGTTTGATCTTGTGGCGGCCTGTAGTGGCTTTGTCTATGGGTTGAGCGTGGGGACAAGCTTGGTTCGCAGTGGGGTCAGCCATGTGTTGTTGCTGATTGCGGCTGATGTCTTTACCCATTTGATTGATTGGGATGATCGCAACACCTGTGTCCTCTTTGGCGATGGTGCCGGGGCGGTGGTACTGCGGGCAGACGAAGCGCCCTTTGGTGCGCTGGCAAGCAATATGGGGGCATGGGGCGGGGGGGAGACGCTTATGGCGGTGGATGCCGGTGGCACTCTGCTGCCAATAACCCCAGAGTTGCTTACCCAACGTCGCCAGTATGTCTATATGAATGGGCGCGAGATCTTCAAGCATGCGGTACGCGGTATGTGCGAGTCGGCAGAGCAGGCTGTGGTTGAGGCTGGGGTGAGCTTTGATGCCATCAGGCTGGTGGTGCCCCATCAGGCTAATGTGCGGATCATTGAGGCAGTAGCTAAGCGGCTTGGCTTACCTATGGAGCGTGTGTTTGTTAACCTGGATCGTTATGGGAATACATCAGCGGCATCGGTGCCGATTGCGCTCTATGAGGCTGCCGAGCAGGGGCGCATTGTTGCCGGTGATCTTGTGTTGCTCACGGCCTTTGGTGGCGGTTTGACCTGGGGGTCGAGTGTGGTGCGTTGGGGGCATGGGCATGGGTAGGAAATAGAAACGAGGAAAGAGGAAAGAGGAAAAAAGACCTATTCATTGCCGCAAGAGAACGCAAAAGAACAGCGTTGCCTTCACCCTAGAACATCCCAACGCTTTATTGGCAACAGATTGGGGTATGGCCCCAAGCATATATTCCACCAACGGGGGTGTGAAAGCGTAGCTTTCACACCCCATATAGATCAAAAACATGATGAAAACAGCGTGGGTCTTCCCCGGCCAGGGGTCGCAAGTAGTAGGTATGGGCCGTGATCTGTACGAGGGATCGTTGGCGGCGCGGCAGGTCTTTGAGGAGGCTGATGCGACGCTTGAGCTGCCGTTGACCCGTTTCTGCTTTGAGGGCCCGGAGGCACTGCTGACGGCTACGGAGTATGCCCAGCCCGCTTTGTTGACGACAAGTGTGGCGCTGTTGCGGGCGCTTGAAGAGGCCCACGGGGGTTTGCTACCTGCACCAGCAGTGGTGGCGGGCCATAGCTTGGGTGAATATTCGGCACTCGTAGCGGGTGGGGCGCTCGATTTTGCGACGGCACTGCGCTTGGTGCGGCTGCGGGGCCAATTGATGGCTGAGGCCCACGAGGGGACGATGGCTGCTGTGATTGGACTAGATGTGGCTACGCTGGAGGAGGTCTGTCGTGAGGTGTGTGAGCGCCTTGCGGATCATTCACCAGCCTTGAGTACCGTAGTGGTCGCCAATTACAACGCGCCCGATCAGTTGGTTATCAGTGGGAGCAGTGTGGCAGTGGAGCAGGCGGGGCAATCTGCGCGGGCACGCGGGGCCAAGCGCGTCTTGCCACTCAAGGTGAGTGCGGCTTTCCACTCGCCGTTGATGAGCCATGCGGCTGAGGGGATGGCGCAGGCAATTGCCACGGTGACGGTGCGCGATCTTCGGGTGCCCCTGCTTGCCAATGTGACGGCGGAGCCACTGCTGACAGCGGAGGCGGTGCGGCGTGAACTGGTCGCCCAGGTGGTCGCGCCGGTGCGCTGGATTGCTTCGGTGGAGCGCATGGTTCAGGATGGGGTCGCAACCTTCATGGAGGTAGGGCCGGGCAAGGTGCTCAGCGGGCTGATCCGGCGGATTGCACCGCAGGCAACGTTGGTGCAAGTGAACAGCGCCGAAGCGGTGGAAGGCTTTGTGCAAGAGCTTGAGGTTGAGGTGTAATACCAAAGCCGATAGCCGATAGCCGATAGCTGAAAGCCGGACATGGCGTCTCAATGGGCTTTTGCGTTTTTGAGGAGGCGAGGAGGCGAGGAGGCGAGGAGGCGAGAGCTTCGCCTCTTCGCCTCTTCTGATCGCCGCCATTACGCCAACACGACATAAAATCCTTGACGCGCCTATGGCGCATTGTTATAATGCAAGCATCCATACAAACTCTCAAGCTTTCTTGCAATTTCGCTCTGGCGCGACAGCGCAGCGGCTGACGATAACCAGACTGCACGTTAGCAATCTCCGCCCGTCGGCTCCCTCTGTTCCACTGCTCACTTGTAACCTCGCGTTGAGCCACGAGGCGGCTAGGCTGTACCTTGTTGCCTTTGGGCGCAGGGCGGCACATCCCCCCCTCACTAGGAGGAAGAGTCCATGTCAACAGTCAATGGCGCTTCGCTGATGCAATTCCTTGGCTCGATCCAAGACCGCAAGCAGTTTCAGACGCTCAATTGGCGCGGAAGCTTTGCGGATTATCTTGATCTGGTTGCCCAAGACCCCAAAGTGACGCGCAATGCGTTTCAGCGCATCTACGATATGATCATGTCGTATGGCACGGAAGAGTTCATTGATGCGAAAAAGCGACTGATTCGCTATCGCTTCTTTTCCGATGAGACCTTCGATGGCGATGATGCTATCTTTGGCCTCGAAATTCCGTTGATGCGCTTGGTCAATTTCTTCAAGGGTGCTGCAAAGGGCTATGGTACCGAAAAGCGGGTCTTGTTGCTGCATGGCCCGGTTGGTTCTTCGAAATCCACCATTGTACGCCGTCTCAAGAAGGGGCTTGAACACTACTCGAAGACCGATGAGGGTGCGCTCTACACCTACGACTGGTACCTTGGTCAGGTGGATGATCCCGCTACCTTCGATTGGCGTCAGGTGCCCGAAGCGGAGTGGGAGAAGTGCCCCATGCACGAGGAGCCGCTCCATCTGGTTCCGCTTGAACACCGTGAGCACTTTTTGGCGCAGTTGAATGAGGGCCATTCTGCTGAAGAGCAAGTCCGCATTAGTGGCGATCTCTGTCCGGTCTGCCGCTTCCACTTCCGTGATTTGATGCGCCGCTATGATGGCGATTGGACGAGTGCCATCAAGCATATTCGGGTGCGCCGCCTGCTCTTTAGTGAGCAGGATCGCGTTGGGATTGGCACCTTCCAGCCCAAGGACGAGAAGAATCAGGATTCAACTGAGCTGACTGGCGATATTAACTACCGTAAAATCGCCATCTATGGCTCCGATTCTGATCCGCGTGCCTTCAATTTTGATGGTGAGTTCAATATTGCCAACCGAGGGATCATCGAGTTTGTCGAGATGCTCAAGCTTGATGTTGCCTTCCTCTACGACCTGCTTGGCGCTTCCCAGGAACACCGCATCAAGTCGAAGAAGTTTGCCCAGACCGATATTGATGAGGTGATTCTTGGGCACACGAACGAGCCTGAATACCGACGCTTAGAACACAACGAATTCATGGAGGCACTCAAGGATCGCACGGTGCGGATTGACATTCCCTATGTCACCCGCCTGCGCGACGAGGAGCGCATCTACAACCGTGATTTCAACCGCAAGCGTGTGCGGGTGCATATTGCTCCGCATACCCTTGAAGTGGCGGCGATGTGGGCCGTACTGACCCGGCTTGAAGACCCCAAGAAGCCCAACCTTACGTTGCTGCAGAAGCTCAAGCTCTATAATGGCAAATCGTTGCCTGGTTTTACCGAGGACAACATTAAGGAGCTACGCAAAGAGGCGTTGCGCGAGGGCATGGAGGGCATCTCGGCCCGTTATATCCAGGATAAGATCTCCAATGCGTTGGTTACCAACCAAGAGGAGGGTTACATCAACCCCTTTATGGTGATCAACGAACTGGAGAGTGGGCTTAAGAACCATGCGTTGATCAACTCCGAAGAGGATCGCAAACGCTACCGCGACCTCCTTGCTACGGTGCGTGAGGAGTATACCGAGATTGTCAAGAACGAGGTGCAGCGCGCCATCTCCGCCGATGAGGAGGCGATTAAGCGGCTCTGCGGCAACTATATTGACAACATCAAGGCGTATACCCAGCGCGAGAAGGTACGCAACCGCTACACGGGCCAGTACGAAGAGCCGGATGAGCGGCTGATGCGGAGCATTGAGGAGAAGATTGACATCCCTGAAGCGCGCAAGGACGACTTCCGCCGCGAGATTATGAACTACATCGGTGCTCTTGCGATTGAAGGCAAAACCTTCGACTACCGCACCAACGAGCGGTTGCATAAGGCGCTGGAATTGAAGCTCTTCGAGGATCAGAAGGATAGCATCAAGCTGACGTCGCTTGTCTCGCGGGTGATTGACAAGGATACCCAAGAGAAGATTGACGTGGTGAAGGCGCGGCTCATCCGCGACTTTGGCTACAACGAGCAGTCGGCCACCGATGTACTCAACTATGTTGCTTCGATCTTCGCTCGGGGCGATACCAAGGGGAATTATTAGTTTTATCGTGTGACGTTTTGGCGGCGTAGCCGCCAAAACATCACACGATAAGAAATTTTTGGGGGCTTGGCCCCCAAATCCCCGTAAAAAACCTATGTCAATGAAACGTGTTGACCGCGACATGGGGCGTTTTCGCCAGATTGTTCGCGGGAAGATAAAAAAAGATCTGCGTAAATACATGTCGCACGGCGAGATGATCGGGCGTCAGGGGAAGCGCTATGTTTCGATTCCCTTGCCGCAGATTGACATTCCGCAGTTTCGCTATGGGGCGAAACAGGGTGGGGGTGTCGGTCAGGGCGATGGCGATGTGGGTGATCCGGTGGCTCAAGGTGATGGCGAGCCGGGGCAGGGCCAAGCAGGCTCCGAGCCAGGGCAGCACACCCTTGAGGTGGATGTCTCGCTTGATGAACTCGCCGCTATTCTGGGCGAAGAGTTGCAATTGCCCAACATTGAGCCCAAAGGCAAGAAGAACATTGTCAGCGAGAAGGATAAGTACAGCGGTATCCGCCGGACTGGCCCCAATTCGTTGCGTCACTTCAAGCGCACCTACCGCGAAGCCCTGCGCCGCCAGATCTCTGCTGGCGATTACGACATGGCTGATCCCATTGTTGTGCCGATCCGTGACGATATGCGCTATCGCTCATGGAAGGAGACCATGCAGCCTGAGAGTAATGCGGTGATCATCTATATGATGGATGTCTCCGGCTCGATGGGCAGCGAGCAGAAGGAATTGGTGCGTATCACCGCCTTCTGGATCGAAACATGGCTTCGTTCGCAGTACAAAGAGATCGAAATGCGCTACATCGTACACGATGCCGCAGCGAAAGAGGTAGACCAAGAGACCTTCTACCACATCCGTGAGGGTGGTGGTACCAAGATCTCTTCGGCCTACAAGCTCTGCAATCGGCTGATTGACGAACGCTACCCCGCTGTTGAGTGGAATGTCTACCCCTTCCACTTTTCGGATGGCGATAACTGGGGGGGCGGCGATACCCGTGAGTGCATTGAGTTGCTCAAAAACGAACTGCTGCCCAAATCCAACCTCTTCTGCTATGGGCAGGTACGTTCGCTCTATGGTTCGGGCCGTTTTGCCCATGACCTCGAAGAGTACCTGGGTAGCGATGAGCGCATCGTCATTTCTGAAATCGCCGAGCGTGACGATATTTACGATACGATAAAGGATTTTCTGGGTAAAGGGAAGTAGCACTTCTTCTGGGTGTGACCCAACTGTGCAGGAGGGGTGCGTGCGGGAACCACGTTGCCGCGCACACCTTTCCTGCCCCCACCAAACATATGAAAAACACTCGTCTCCCCGCCCAACTCGAAGCCGCACGCGTCAACATCGAGCAGATCGCCCGCGATTTTGGCCTCGATTTCTATCCTATCATCTACGAAGTCCTCGACTACCGCACGCTCTATGAGACGGCGGCCTTCGGTGGCTTCCCCACGCGCTACCCCCACTGGCGCTTTGGCATGGATTTTGACCAACTGCTTAAGGGGCACGTCTGGGCGGGTTCGACGATCTATGAGATGGTAGTGAACACCAATCCTTCCTATGCCTACCTGCTCGAAGGCAACGAAGATGTCACCCAGAAGATGGTCATGGCCCATGTGACTGGCCACGTAGACTTCTTTAAGAATAATATGTGGTTCGCCCACACCAATCGCAAGATGCTCGATACGATGGCCAACCATGCCACGCGGGTGCAGCGCATCATTGATCGGATTGGCTATGATGTGGTCGAAGACTTTATTGATACCTGTCTCTCGCTCGAAAACCTGATTGATTACCATTCGCCCTACATCCGCCGCCCGGAAGCTCAGGCCCATAAGCCGATCATTGATGATGAGGAACCGGCTACGGTTGAGGGGCTCAAGGTTGAGCGTGAGTATATGCGCGATTATATCAATCCTCCGGCCTATATGGAGGAGCAGCGCAAGAAATTGGCAGAGGATCGCGCCCGTCAACGCCGTTTTCCTGAGCATCCCCAGAAGGATATTTTGCTCTTTCTGATGAATTATGCGCCCTTAGAGCGTTGGCAGCATACCATTCTTGAGATTGTCCGCGATGAGGCATACTATTTTGCGCCTCAAGGGATGACCAAGGTGATTAATGAAGGATGGGCCTGTGTTAAAGGTGGTTCTTTGTTGTATTCTTCACAAGGCTTAGTAGAAATTAATAGTATTGTTGCAGAAAAAGCAACTTCTGATGTGTTTGATGGCGAGGAAAATCAAAAAATATATGATTGGGCAGTTTTTCCAGATCATCCAACTATCGCTATTCGTACACGCCGTGGCTTGAAACTCGAAGGTTCGGTCAACCACCGGCTCTTGCTGCCCGATGGCGCGTGGCGCCGCCTCGATGAGTTGTGCGTCGGCGACCGTGTGTGTATCAGTGGCGGCGACCACCTTTGGCCCCAAGCGATGGTGCAACTCGATTGGCAACCGACCCGCCGCACCAGCATCCAAGCCATCACTGATGTTCTACAAGCTACCCCAGAGGTCGTGCGCCGCTTCTGCCACGGTGGTCAGCAGACCTTACTATTCGATACTCAACTCGCTCCCCTTGTCGCTGCCTACGATGGCGGGATGGCCCGCTTTGGCCCTGTCAATGGCCGCCGTAAGCCCATTCGCGTCCCCTCCGTTGTTGATGGCCGCCTCGCCGCGCTGCTTGGCTACCTCTGTAGCGATGGCCATATCAGCGAAGTGAACCGCACGATTGGCCTCAGCACCGGCGAGCTTGAACTGGCCGAGAGTTTTGCCGGCCTCGTGCGCTACCTCTTCGATCTTGAACCCGATTGGCGTAAAGACGGCAATCGCTGGTGCATCAGCTTCTCCTCCCACGAGGTTGAGGATTTCCTCGAACATCTCGGTATGAAGACCTGCGGCGCTGCACGGATCAAGAGCGTCCCCGATGTCATTCTCCGCTCCCCTGAACCTGTGGTTGCCAGTTTCCTGCGGGCGCTCTACGACAGCGCTGGTTTGGTTGGCGACACGGGTGTGGTGCTCTTGCTGGACAGTGAGCGTATGAGTGAGCTTGTACAGCTCCTCCTGCTCAACTTTGGGATTCTCTCTAGCCGTAGTAGCCAGCCTGATGGCCGTTGGCAACTCCAGATAACTGGGTACGCGGCTGAGGTCTTCTGGATGCAGATTGGCTTTGGCCTCGAGCGCAAACATGCCGCCCTGCGCCACTACAGCGAGCAACACCCCTGGGGCAATGGGGAAGACTGGAGCGACGAGATTGTGGCGCTGGAACATGGTCGCGCCACTGTCTACGACATCTCCGTCACCGCGAGCCACCGCTATGCCGCTCAAGGCTTCATCAATCACAATAGCTACTGGCACTCCACGATCATGACCCAGAAGGTCGCCTCCGCTTCCGAGATTATCTCCTTCGCCGATCTGCACAGCGGGGTGGTGGCAACGGGTGGTGGGCGGCTTAACCCTTACAAGCTCGGCTTGGAACTTTTACGCGATATTGAAGATCGCTGGAATAAGGGCAAGTTTGGCAAAGAATACGAAGAGTGTGATGACCTTGCCACCAAGCGCAATTGGGATCGACAGCTTGGCCTTGGCCGCCAGAAGATCTTTGAGATCCGCAAACTCTACAACGATGTCACTTTCATTGATGAATTCCTCACTCCCGAATTTGTCATTGAGAATAAACTCTTCACCTTCCGTTACAACCGCGACACCGATCTCTACGAGATTGCCTCGCGTGAGTTCCGCGAAATCAAAGAGAAGTTGCTCTTCCGCCTGACCAACTTTGGCCAGCCGTTCATCTATGTTGAAGACGGCAACTACAACAATCGGGGCGAGCTCTACCTGCGCCACCGCCACGAAGGGGTTGATCTCAAACTGGACTACGCACGCGAAACGATGCGGAATATCCATAAGATCTGGACGCGCCCGGTTCATCTTGAGACGGTGATTGATGAGCGGCGGCGGCTACTCGGCTTTGATGGCAGTGATTTTACCGAGCGTCGTATTGATTGATGGTCATTGATCAACTGCTACGCGAGGCGACGGCCCAACTTGCGGCTACGAGTCGGACGCCGCGGCTTGATGCTGAGTTGCTGTTGGCGCATGTGCTGAATTGGCCACGGGCGCGCCTGATTGCCGAGCGGAGCTACCAGCCCAGCATGGCCCAGCAGAGCCTGTTTGTGAGAGCGCTTGCCCGCCGTGCCGCACTTGAACCAGTGGCCTACATTGTTGGCCATAAGGAGTTCTACGGGCTTACGCTTGAGGTTACTGCGGCTACGCTGGTGCCTCGTCCCGAGACGGAGCTTTTGGTGAGCCTGTGTCTCGCGCAGGCGGCAACCTATGCGGTGCGGCCTGCGCCATTGCGCATTGCCGACATCGGCACTGGCAGTGGGGCGCTGGCGCTGGCTTTGGCCACACATATGCCCCATGCTTTGCTCTATGCTACCGATGTATCTGCTGCGGCCTTGGAGGTGGCCGCCCGTAACGTTGCTCGCTATGGTCTGAGTGAACGGATACATCTGCTGCAAGGCGACCTGCTCGCCCCGCTACCTGAAGCAGTAGACCTGATTGTGAGCAATCCGCCCTACACGATTCTTGCCGAAGTAGAGGCCAACGTCTTGGCTCATGAGCCTCATCTGGCGCTGGATGGCGGCCCCGATGGTGCCGATCTGTACCGCCGCATCATCCCGGATTTGGGCGCATACCTTCGTCCAGGCGGGGCTGTCCTCTTTGAAATTGGGGCCTGGCAAGGCCAGATTGTTCGCAGCCTGGTGCAGCAGCACTACCCCCAAGCGCTCATCAACATCCAGCGTGATCTAGCCGGACACGAGCGCGTCGTGATTGTCACAAAGCTGTAAAGTCGGTGTAATCCTGCTGTCATCCCAAACTCTAGTTGAAGTATGGGGCGCGTTTTTATACTAGAGACTCTAGGGAATCAGGAGGCACCCCACCATGAATGCACTTTTCGTTGCACTTGGCATCGCGGTCATAACCTTACTCGCGCTACTGCTCTGGTTTGTCCCCCACCTACTGCACCAGCAGTCGCTCCGCAGTGCCGAAGAGGCGGCAGATCTGCGCGATATGTTGCTGGACATGCTCAATGAGCAAGAGAGTGTGACTCTGCGACAGGCGCAACTGAGTAGTGCGATTGCCCATTTGCAAGATCAGTTGGAACAGATTGTGAGCGGTACGCCTGCTTCCCCCCAGCTTGAGCGCAGCCAAGCGCCTAGCGTTGATCACCAAGCCCTTGTGCTGCTTGAAGAGCGCATTACGGCTATGCAGGGCCAAATTCAAACATGGCTAGAGGCCCGCACCAGGGTACAGCGCAGTGCGCTTGACCAAGACAACGAAGCCTGGGCCAATCTTATGAGTCTGCTCGCAGCCATGCAAGAGCGTCTCGGCGATCTCTCAGCCGAGCGCACCAGCACGAGGGTAAGCGTGCAAGCGCGGGCGCTGGTTGAAGATTTGGAGCAAGAGATGAATCATTTGCGCTCCATCTCGGACGACATTGCGACTCTGCAATGGCGGCTCCGTCGTTCGCTCACCGAGCGCGAGAGCAACATCTCGACGCTACGGGCTAAGACGATTGCCAGTAGCCGATAGTCGGACGTCAATTCACACCTCAATGCGTTCCAACCCCCGGATACCAATGAGGGCTCCAAGCCCAACTACGAGGCCGGTTAGCCCGACGGCGAGACCCCAGCCAGTGAGGATCACCGCAAGGCCAAGCAATCCACCACCGAGTAGGCTACTGGCAGCTTGGGCTCCGAAGACAATCACGAGCATGAAGAGGATGTAGAGCGGGTAGAAGATGGAACTGAGGCAACTGCTCTGCCATGTTGTCTGTTGGGCCGGGTTTTCCCAATTGAGGCGTGGAAAGGCGGCTCCAAGCCCAATCCCAAAGGATGCACTCCCTAGGCCGACAAGTTGCAGGAGTACCCATTGCTGCGTGACCACCAGTGGGTTGGTTTGGCTCAACAGGCCAATGCCAAGCAGGAAGAGCGTGCCAATTACTGGGAAGGGTAGGTAGGCGAGGGCTAATTTGCCCAATAGCAGACGCCAAGGGCTAATGGGTGCTAACTTGAGCAACCAGAAATTCTTACCCTCGCGGCTGACCCCACCGCCCGCAATCCCATTCGAGATACTGATACAGATAAAGAAGGCGATACTTGCTCCCATTAACTGTTCGGGCCCACCCAGACCACTCGCGCTTGCGCGATCACCCATAAGAATCTGGAAACTCCAGATCAGCGCCAAGGCCAAGGGAAAGATCAAGACCTGAAGATTGCGTAGATCACGCACAAAGAGGCGCAAGTCTTTGACCAGAATGGCCCGCGATTCTTGGGGTAAGAAGAGGGGCAAGCGTCCGAACAACGCCCCGCGTGGTGCCTGGGGCTTGGGCCGCTGCTTGCCCCCCTGCTGGGCCAGATTGCTCCAGCCCACATAGTAGAGCCGCTCGGCCAGCAGCAGGCAGGCGCCAAAGGCAAGTACTGAACTGAGCAAGAAACTGCCGCCATAGAAGGCGAGGGGCAGCAACTGCCCCTCGCCGGCGGCCACCAAGGCCCGCCCGGCCCAGGCTGAAGGCAACAAGGGCTGATCAACGCTGCGGAGCGACTCAAGGTTAGCGGGGGTCGCTGTGCTCATGGCAATGCGCCCACTAAATTGGATCAACAGGTAGAAGCCAACCCCCAACATGCCGCCCAGCAGGCTTACGATTTCACGCGCACGGCGCGGAGGAATCACCCGTATCACCGCCATCACAAGGAGCGCCCCTAGCCCGGCTGGCAGCAGGGGTAAGCCGAGTATGACCACAAGGGCTGCAAATTGGTAGAGCAGCCCATAGCCCATACCCTGCCCGTAGCCCACGAGCACGGGCCAAACGAAGGCAACAATCAAGAGGTATTGGGTACTTAAAGCGCCAAAAAACTTCACCACAAAGACCGCCCGCATCGGGGTGGGGGTCGCCAACAACATATCCAGATCGCCCGAAAGATAGAGTGAATTGAGCAGACTACTAAAGCTTGAAAAGATCAACAAGCCCAACGTGCCCAACAGCACCAGACTAGGCAGGGTAGCGAGGAGCAGATCGAGATCAAACGCCACCTCAGGCGTCTCATTGGCCGCCTCTTGCAACAGGAGTGCCAACTCCGGATCGCGCAGAATGGCCACCATAAAGCGCGTAAAGCCATAGGCACCCAACGAGCCCAGGGCAAAAAAGAGGCCAACAATCAGCAGGCCGAACTTCTGTTTCCAGCCGCTACGCCAAAAGGTATTGCGCGTAATCTGCAGACGCGCACGCATGAGTACACGGATTGAGTGAAGCATGGGGGTGAGGAACAGGGGAACAGGGGAACAGGGGAAGGAGAACAGAGAACAGAGGAACAGAGAACAGGGGAACAGGGGAGCAGGAAATACGCGCCAGCGTCGCGGTGGCTGAGCCTGTCGAAGCCACCGCGACGCCACGCCGCCTACGAATCCAAAGTAGCCGCCAGGGCTTCAGCAGCGCTACCGCTTGTGAGGCTGAGGAAAATATCCTCCAGCGAGCCATCACTACCGGCGCGCAGTTGTTCAAGGCTACCGGCAGCGATAATCGTCCCGTGGTTGATGATCAACACACGGTCGCAGAGGCGCTCGGCGATTTCTAGGATATGGGTGGACATAAAGACCGCCGCGCCATGATCGGCGACCTCACGCAAAATATCTTTGATCAAGCGGGCGCTCCGTGGATCAAGGCCAACGGTAGGTTCATCGAGGAAGAGTGCGCGTGGCTGATGCAAGAGCGCCCCGCTGAGGGCAGCCTTTTGGCGCATGCCGTGGCTATAGCCACCGAGCAACTCATCGCCCCGCTCCACTAGGCCCAAGAGTCTCAACAACTCCTCGCCGCGTTCGCGGGCAGCTTTGGGTTCAAGCTGGTAGAGCCCGGCAATCAACTCCAGATACTCGCGGGCGGTTAATTTCTCAGGCAAGTAGGGCTGATCGGGCACATAGCCGAGTAACGCCTTGGCGCGTAAGGGCTGTTGTTGAAGATCAAAGCCGCCAATGCGTGCCACACCCTCACTCGGACGCAGTAGGCCAATCAACATCTTAATCGTCGTCGTCTTGCCCGCCCCATTTGGCCCCAAGAAGCCAACAATTTCACCGGGGGCTACGGCCAAATCTACCCCTTTGACGGCGTAGGTCTCACCATAACGCTTTTGCAAACCGACCGCCTCGATCAGCGGTGCGGTGCTAGGCTCTCCGTGCATGAAGCCCTCTTTATACCATTGCCGAATGCAGATTGTCGATTGCAGATTGTCGATTGCAGATTGCAGATTGCAGATTGCAGATTGTCGATTGCAGATTGTCGATTGCAGATTGTCGATTGCAGATTGTCGATTGCAGATTGCAGATTGCAGATTGCAGATTGCAGATTGTCGAACATGGGCGTCTCAATGGGCTTTAGGGAAGCGGATGTTGTTGATTGCCCCGTTGCTTGGTCACCCTGAGCGAAGGTTCGTAGCAATGTTCCTGTTTGCGCCGTAGGTAGTGCCGACGTTAGTCGGCTCCCATCGCTGCCAAAGACCTCAGCCGACTAAAGTCGGCACTACGATGCCTGCGCCCCATGTCCTATTCAGCATGACAAGTTGCTGAGATACGTAACAATTTCTGCTTCCCTTAGCATTCTTGATTATGCGGCATGTTCAATTTTCAAGCTGCTGAGAGCATTGTAGCACTAATAGTTTAGGGTTGAGAGCTTGAGCGCGGCTTCGCAGCCCCCTTGACTTGCGTTACCTGAGCAACTACACTGTTCATGTACAAGGGAATTATGTTCCCGTGCGCACCCTTACCATGGGGAACGTAGATTGTTGCAAGGCAAAGCCTTGCCGTCAAAGAACTGAGGAGATGTTATGACTCCCGCTCGCCCGAATGTTCAGCCCCATAAGACGCACCTGCACGCCGGTTGTCGGAGCGATGGGGGCGGTGATAGCACCGGGACGACGGCGCTGCGTGCGCTATTGCTGTTGACTGAGGCGGTGCAGCCGCATGATCAGGTACTCAATCGTATCTCTGATCAGGAACTGGCGCTGCTGCGGGCCGCTTTGGTGCGCCTGCATGGTGGCGATCCGCGCAAAATGGCCTAAGCGATGGTTTCAGTTCACCTTACAGTTTGCGAGGACGCGAGGACGCGAGGACGCGCAGCCTTCGCAACTTCGCCTCACGCATCCTCGCAAGATACTAAAGCGACTTTCTGTGTTTCTGAAACCTTGCCTAATGGCTCTGAAACCATCCTGCATGTTCCAATTTAATCTGCTGAAAACACGCAAGGTTGCGGAGGAGTATCCGTATACCTTGGGTCAGCGTGTACAATGGACGCTGAGTAATCTGTTGATCTTGGCTGGGTTCTACCTGCTGCTCTATGTGGGTGGGATGTATGCCTATATCGAACATCAGCGTGCCGCAGCGCGGGGTGATAGTGAGCTTGAAGTATCCCACATTCTAGTACGCGCACCGAGCCTGCCGGTGCTGCCAACCGCACCCGTAAGGCCCGATCCGATCAGTAGCAATGCGCGTGAGCCTGTGGTGGTAGCAACGCAGCCTAACAACGGGCAGTTGGTTGGCGTTCGCCCTGAGCCTAGCCAGATAATCCAGCCCACCAGCGTCGAGCGTGTGATTTTGCCTAGTATCTTGGTTGATGCCAAAGTGATTGAGGTTGGCTGGGATTTAATTGAGCATGCAGGTGAACTGGTCTCGGTCTGGCAGGTGGCTGAGTTTGCCGTGGGTCAGCATAAAGGCTCGGCCAATCCCGGTGAAGGTGGTAACATTGTGCTGGCGGGTCATGTCGGAGGCTATGGCCAAGTTTTCCGTGATCTCTTCTATGTCCTGCCCGGCGATGAGGTTGTGTTGCATAGCAATGGCCAGGTCTACCACTACACCGTGAGTGAACGGCTGATTGTTGATGAAGAAGGGCCACATGTTACCACTGAACAACGTCACGCCAATGCTCAACTGATCGCACCCACCGACCACGAAGTGGTCACCTTGGTCACCTGTTGGCCCGCCAGTGGCCCTGATAAGTTCACCCAGCGTGTCATCATTCGGGCTGTGCCGAACGATGCACAACGTGGTGGTTAAGTAGCACCATGACAAAACCAATTGTGGCTTTAGTTGGACGCCCCAATGTAGGCAAGTCCACCTTTTTTAATCGATTGATCGGCGAACGGCGGGCGATTATTGAGGATCTGCCCGGAACAACCCGTGATCGGCTCTATGGCGATAGTTTCTGGAATGGGCGTGAGTTTACGGTGGTGGATACGGCGGGGCTCTTGTTTGGTGAAGATGACCCGACATTGCCCGCGCATGAATTGCAGAACCGTACCCGCTCGCAGGCGCAGTTGGCGATTGAGGAGGCCGATGCGGTCATCTTTATGGTGGACGGGCGCGATGGCTTGACGACGGCTGACGCTGATGTAGCCGAGGTGCTGCGCCCTATGGCAAAGCATGTTGTGCTGGCGGTCAATAAGGCCGATAGTGTTGAACGACAGCTTGATGCGGTCGAATTCTATGCGCTCAATTTGGGCGATCCGATTGCCATGAGCGCCTTCCACGGCCTTGGCACGGGTGATGTACTCGACCGTCTGGTGGAGATCTTTCCTGAGAACCAAGGGGATGTTGAGGAGGAACGTCACCTGCGGATTGCAATTGTGGGCCGCCCCAATGTAGGCAAGTCGAGCCTCGTGAATCGGCTGATTGGTAGCGAACGAGCGGTGGTCTCCAGTGTCCCCGGCACCACCCGCGATGCCTTCGATACGATCATCAAGGTACACGGCGAGCCGGTGACGCTGATTGACACAGCGGGCATTCGCCGCTCCGGGCGGATCGAGCAGGGCATTGAGAAGTATTCGGTGCTGCGGGCCCTCCGGGCGATTGAGCGCTGCGATGTCGCCATGCTGCTCATAGATGCCACCGAGGGGGTGACGGCGCAAGATACCCATATTGCTGGCATGATCCTTGAGGCCAAGAAGGGTGTGGCGCTGCTGGTCAACAAGTGGGATGCGGTTGCAAAAGACAATCAGACCTACAAACTCTTCGAGGCGCAGGTGCGAGAAGCCTTTAAGTTCATTGATTACGCCCCGATCCTCTTCATCTCGGCGCTCGAGGGCCAGCGCACTGGGCGCATTGTGCAATTGGCCCGCGAAATCCAGGATGAGCGCCTGAAGCGCGTGCCGACGGGCGAACTAAACGCCTTCTTGCGCCAAGCGGTGCTCGATCAGCCGCCCATGGCGATCAAAAAGGGTGCCCACTTGCGCCTCTACTACGCGGTGCAGCCCCAAACCGAGCCACCAGTCTTTCTCTTCTTCGCCAACGACGGCAGCCTTGTCCACTGGTCATACGGGCGCTACCTCGAGAACCGCCTGCGCGAACGTTATGGCTTTGGCGGCACACCAATTGCGATTGTCTTCCGCTCAAGGGAGAAGAAGGAGAAGGAGCGGTAGATGAGCTCGTGCGCTTAAGGATACAGAAACGAGAATATAGAAAATAGGTGTTAGGGACAATACCTTTCAAATAAGCTCGCGCAAAGGCGCAAAGCCGCAAAGGTAGTGCCGACGTTAGTCGGCTGAGGTCGCTGACAACCCCCGGATGCCGACTAACGTCGGCACTACGACTGTAAAGCTGAAAGCGCGTTTCTGAAACCATCCCTAAGAAGCTGTCTGAAAAGCTAGTGGGCACGCGTTGGAGTGCCGGCTTTAGCCGGCTGAAGCCGGCACTCCAACGCCAGTTGATAGGCTTTTCAGACAGCCTCTAACAACATGGTAAAGTCCCTACCCTGCGGCAACTACCGCTCGGTCATCAGAGGGTGACTCTGGCGGCATATCAACCATCTCATAGGTGTCTGCCAGCACAAGGACACACTGAATTGAAGCAAGCATGATTGAGGCTTCAATGCCTACTGCTTCGTTGAGCATCCACGTCTGCGTCTCAGAGCGTACATAGCGTTCGATGTGATACGTATTCTGTGCCACAAGAATATACTCTTTGAGTGAGGCGATAGTACGGTAGTTTTGAAATTTAACCCCACGATCATAGCGTTCGGTTGATGGAGAAAGGATTTCAATAATAACTGTCGGATTGATAAGCGTATCCCGTTTCATCATATCGGTAAATTCAGATGTTCCGCAAACAACGGTAATATCAGGATAGGTGTATAGCCCAGTTTTTTCTACTTTAATCCGCATATCACTGGGGTAAATACGACAGCCTCTTCCGCGAATTTGATTATGCAAAATCGCAGTAATATTACTCGCGATCAAATTGTGGGCTTCACTGGCCCCTGACATTGCAAAAATCTCGCCAGCATAATATTCGTGTTTAATCACACTCTCCTGCTCACGCTCAAGATATTCTGCCTCAGTGAGATACGTTTTTGGTTGGGCAGTCATACCAATTCCCTTTCATGCCGCATAGCAAATGATGGCAACGTGCATTGCTATGCGGCATACCCTATTTTTTACTCGTAAATGGTTAATACCAAATGCCTAATGACCTTCAAGCGCATTGAGACGCCATGTCCGGCTATCAGCTATCGGCTATCGGCTATCGGATTTGGTATAACCCTACTCATCATCCACTGAGGTACTGAGGAAGGGGTAGAGCATCCCGCTGGTGATGGCTGAGTGGGACGAGAAGCCGGTGTTGAAGCGGAAGGAACTGAGGACCTTCATGTAGTTGGCGCGCTCGAAGGCGGCGGGTTCGGCGACGGCCCGTTTGCTCATGCTGCCCTGCATGAGTTCGATGGATTCGTATTCGTGTTCCTCCATCCAAGCGCGGAGATCCTGAACCATGTCTACGACATGGCTTGGCCCGTCGCCTTGTAGCAGCGCCGAGGCCATCATAGCCACCTTTGCGCCCGCCATCATGCATTTGAGTACGTCGCTGGCGCTGTGAACGCCGCTGGTGATGGCCATGTCGGCGTTGATGTGGCCATACAGCATGGCAACGGCCCGTAAGGGTAGACGCAGTTCGTCGGGGGTGCTGAGGTGCAGGTTGTGGATAACCTCAAGGTTGTCGAGGTCAAAGTCGGATTGGTAGAAGCGGTTGAAGAGCACGAGGCCGTTGGCCCCGGCTTCGTCGAGGCGCGCTGCGAGGTTGGGTAGGGCGGTGAAGAAGGGGCTTAACTTGACCGCCAGGGGAATCTTGATCTCGGCCCGCACAGCCCGCACGAGGTCTACATAGGTCTGTTCGAGATCCACACTAGTGATGTGGGTCTCGGTGGGCATGTAGTAGATGTTCAACTCGACCGCATCGGCACCCGCTTCTTCCATGAGTTGGGCATAGTGTACCCAGCCGCCCGGCGAGACGCCGTTGAGGCTGCCGATGACGGGGATGTCTACCGAATGTTTCAGTTTGGCCAACTGATCGATGTAGCGTTCAGGGCCAACGCTGTAGCGCCCGGTATCGGGGAGGTAGCTGAGCGCCTCGGCGAAACTATCGGCACCGTGAGTGAGCAAGAGATCGATCTCGAGGCTCTGATGGATGATCTGCTCCTCAAAGAGGGAGTACATCACAATCGCTGATACGCCAGCATCGGCGAGGCGGCGTACCGTGTCGATGCGCTGGGCAATGGGTGAGGCCGACGCGACAAGCGGGGTCTTGAGCTTGAGCCCGAGGTAGGTGGTACTCAGGTCTGGCATAGGGGGTCTCTTCTTCTGTTGGGGTATTGGTCTTTTGAACCACAAGTTAAACCCCCGGCGGGAGTTTGGGGGCGGCGAAGCCGTCCCCAAAAAGACTCTTTTTATTCCGTCGGCGGGGGTTTGGGGGCGGCGAAGTCGCCCCCAAAAAGACTCTTTTTGTTCCGTGTTGGCGGCTTCGCCGCCAACACGGAACAAAAAACGGGGTTTGGGGCATAGCCCCAAAGCGGGTTTTAGGGCGGCAGCCCTAAACGTCATATAAGACCTCACAGGTCGCACAGACCTGTGAGGTCTAGGGACTTAATCTTTCATCATTTGGGCCAAGCGATGGTAGTGTTCGGCGTTGTTGCGTTTGGCTTCGGCGAGCAGGGCGTCGGCACGCTGGGCGTCGGTACGCACGAGCATCTGGAAGCGGCCTTCGCCAGCGGCGTACTGTTCGGGGGGAATGCTGGGTTCCTTGCTATCAATGTGCAGCGGGTTCTGGCCTTGGGCGATCAGGTCGGGGTTGAAGCGGTAGAGGACCCACATGCCCGACTCGACGGCCAACTTCTGCTGCTTCAGCCCGCGACGCATGTCAATGCCGTGGGCGATGCAGTGGCTGTAGGCGATCACGATGGAGGGGCCGTCGTAGGCTTCCGCCTCTTGGATGGCGCGTAGGGTCTGAAGGGCATCGTAGCCCATGGCGATGCGGGCAACGTAGACGTTGCCGTAGGCCATAGCAATCAGGCCCAAGTCTTTCTTGGCGGTGGCTTTGCCTTTGGCGGCAAACTTGGCTACGGCGGCGAGGGGTGTGGATTTGCTGGCCTGGCCGCCAGTATTGGAGTATACCTCAGTATCGAGGACGAGGATATTGACGTTGCGCCCCGAGGCAAGCACATGGTCAAGTCCGCCATAGCCGATGTCGTAGGCCCAGCCGTCGCCGCCCAAGATCCAGACGGTGCGGCGCACAAAGAGATCGGCCAGGGAGAGCAGGTCGCGCAGCGGACCAACGTCGGCCCCAACGTCCCCTTCGAGCAACTTGGTCAGGTGCTGCTTGAGGGTGGCGACGCGGGCGCGTTGGGCACTGATGCCCGCCTCGTCGCGCTGCTCGGCGTGCAGCAGGTCTTGCACCAACTCGGCGTTTAAATGGGCCGCCATGCGTTGGATCAACTCGTAGGCATACTCCTGCTGCTTGTCAATCGTCAGGCGCATGCCCAAACCAAACTCGGCGTTGTCCTCGAAGAGCGAATTGGACCAAGCCGGGCCGCGCCCTTCGTGGTTGAAGGCCCACGGGGTGGTTGGCAGATTGCCGCCATAGATGGACGAGCAGCCCGTCGCATTGGCAATCACCGAGCGGTCGCCAAAGAGCTGGCTGACCAACTTGATATAGGGGGTCTCGCCACAGCCAGCGCAGGCACCGGAGAACTCGAAGAGCGGCAGCAGCAGTTGCGAGTTCTTCACCGTGCTAACCTGAAGCTGGGTGCGATCAACGTCGGGCAGGCTGAGGAAGAAGTCCCAATTGGCCACTTCGTTCTGGCGCAGCGGCGCTTGGGGGGCCATATTGATCGCTTTGCGCCCGGTCTGGCGCTTGTCTTTCACCGGACAAGCCTCGACACAGAGGGCACAGCCGGTGCAGTCCTCAACCGAGACCTGGATCGTGAACTTCTGGCCGGGGAACTCTTTGAAGCGCGCTGCGGCACTCTTAAAGCTGGCGGGGGCTGCCTCAAGTGCTTCGGGGGCATAGACCTTGGGCCGAATGACGGCGTGGGGGCAGACGAAGGCGCATTTGTTGCACTGGATACAGATGTCGGGCTCCCAGACGGGCACTTCGAGGGCGATATTGCGCTTCTCGTACTTGGTAGTGCCAGTGGGGAAGGTGCCGTCGCAGGGCATCACACTAACCGGCAGATCATCGCCGCGCAGCGCAATCATCTTAGCCAAAACGTCGCGCACAAAGGGTGGAGCATCGGCAGAGACCGAGGGCTGCATATGCAGTTCATTGGTGGTGGGCGCTTCTGCGGGGATGCCAACCTCGTAGAGATTATCGAGGGTCTGGTCTACCGCCATAAAGTTCTGCTTGATCACCGCATCGCCACGTTTGCCATAGGTCTTCTTGATACTCCGCTTAATCTGAGCGATGGCCTCATCGCGGGGCATAATACCCGAAATGGCAAAGAAGCAGGTCTGCATCACCGTATTCACGCGCCCACGCATGCCGGTAGCATGGGCGACCGTAGCAGCATCAATCACCCAGAGGCGCAAGCCCTTCGCACGGATCGTCTGCTGCACCTCAGCGGTCAGATGGTTCCAGACCTCATCAGGCCCATAGGGGCTATTGAGCAGGAAGGTGGCACCGGGTGCGGCATAGCGCAGCACCTCAAGGCGTTCGAGGAAGTTGAACTGGTGGCACGCAACAAACTGGGCCTGGCCGTCGCCAATCAGGTAGGGGGCGCGGATCGGTTCGGGGCCAAAGCGCAGGTGGGAGATGGTGACCGAGCCGGACTTCTTGGAGTCATAGACAAAATAGCCCTGAGCATCGTTGGGCGTCTCTTCGCCAATGATCTTGATCGAATTCTTATTGGCACCAACGGTACCATCAGCCCCCAGCCCCCAGAAGATACAGCGCACCGTCGCGGCTGGCTCCACATCAAAGCTACGGTCATACTCAAGGCTCGTCATGCTCACATCATCGGTAATACCAACTGTAAAGCGCGAGCGGGGCTTAGGCAACTTGAGCTCATCAAAGACCGCCTTGACCATACCGGGGGTAAACTCCTTGGAGGAGAGGCCATAGCGCCCGCCAATGACGGTGGGGAGCTTGCCGTTGGCAAAGTGTTCGGCACCAAACTCATAGACAGCGGTGATCACATCGAGCAGCATGGGCTCACCGGAACTCCCGGGCTCTTTGCAGCGATCAAGGACTGCAAGGGCCTTCGTGGTCTTAGGCAGAGCCGCAATCAAGCGTTCGGGGGCAAAGGGGCGATAGAGGCGCACCCGCAGCACACCGACCTTCTCGCCGTGGGCTGCGAGGTACCGCGCCGTCTCTTCGACGGTCTCACCGGCGGAGCCCATCACCACAACGACGCGCTCGGCATCACTGGGGCCACTGTAATCAAAGAGTTGGTACGCACGCCCAGTGAGGGCCGCAAAGCGATCCATCGCCTGTTGGAAGATTTCGGGGCAGGCGTTATAGAAGGGATTCACACTCTCGCGGGCTTGGAAATAGACATCGGGATTCTGGGCGGTGCCACGCAGCACCGGGCGTTCGGGCGAAAGGGCGCGGGCGCGATGGGCGCGTACAAGCTCATCGTCAATCATGGCCCGAATGATTGCCTCACTCACCGGGGTAATCTTATTAACCTCGTGGGAAGTGCGGAAGCCATCGAAGAAATGGATGCAGGGCACCCAGGCTTGGAGCGTAGCTGCGTGGGCAATCAGCGCCAGGTCTTGAGCCTCTTGGACGGAACCGGAGGAGAGCAGAGCCCAACCAGTTGCGCGCGTTGCCATCACATCGGAATGGTCACCAAAGATCGAAAGCCCTTGGGCCGCAATCGAGCGGGCGGCAACATGAAAGACTGTCGGGGTCAACTCACCGGCAATCTTAAACATATTGGGGATCATCAAGAGCAACCCTTGGGACGCGGTGAAGGTCGTAGTGAGGGCCCCAGTCTGAATGGCCCCATGGATCGCCCCGGCGGCGCCACCTTCAGACTGCATCTCATAGACAGTGGGCACCGTACCCCAAAGATTTGGTTTGCCAGTCGCAGCAAAGGCATCAGCCGCCTCGCCCATAGGTGTAGAGGGGGTAATCGGATAGATTGCGATCACCTCACTGAGCAGATAGGCAACATTCCCAGCGGCCTCATTGCCATCAATCGTTACCTGCGGGATTGGATCATCGAAGCCCGCTGCTTGCTTAGTCGCCTGAAGCACATCCATACAAGGCGCCTCCTTCAAGTATTTGTCTCCACTCTCTCCGGTCTCTGATCAGTATATATTTGTGTAGGGATGCACTAGGTAAAAGCCGGGCAACCCATAGTGATGATCTCTTTCTTTGTGTGAAATTTTGCATCGGGGTCTATTTGGGTCTGGTCCCAAGCATCGCCGGGAGGCGAAAGCAGTCCTTGAGCATGGCGATACCTTAGGCATATCTGGTATAATCCTTAGTGGGAGTAGCAAACAGATCACCCACTATATGACGCACTATCACTCACTGCGCCCAGATGAGGCGGCGGTAAACCTGTCCGAACAACCGGCTGTACCGCGTGCAACTGTTGCGCCAGCTTTTCATGCGCGTCAACGCTTTCTGCGCGTGTCGGCCTTCTTCCTTGGCGTCATTGCCCACATCTATTTTTGGGACATTTTTCTTGTCCGTTTTGCTCTGTGTCGCTGGTATGTGCAGCGCACCATGACGGCCCGTTGGGTCAAGTTGGCGCACAAGTTTCGCCTGCTCGCGCTCGAGTTGGGGGGCATGCAGATCAAGTTGGGGCAATTTCTCTCGGCGCGTGCCGATATTATGCCCGACGCGGTGCGGCGTGAATTGGCCGGTCTGCAAGATGAGGTGCCCCCGGCACCTGCGGGCCATGTGCTTGAGGTGATCCTCGAAGAGTTGGGGGCGCTTCCGCAAGAGGTTTTCCTGCAGTTTGATGAGCATGCGGTGGCTGCTGCCTCGCTTGGCCAGGTACACTTGGCTACGCTGCACGATGGACGCCAGATTGCGGTCAAGGTGCAACGCCCCTACATTGATCGGATCATTGAAGTTGATCTTAGTGCGGTGACGTGGGTGGTACGCTTGATTAAGAACTATCCGCCGATTCGCCGTCGCGCCAACCTTGAAGCGCTCTTGGCTGAGTTCGCCGTGGTGATGGTGCGCGAATTGGATTATATCCAAGAGGCGCAGAGTGGGGCGCTCTTCCGTAAGAATTTTGCTGGTGTACGCGGTATTTATGTGCCAGAACCGCTGTTTGAGTATACGACGCGCCGCGTGCTGGTGATGGAACGGATTGAGGGGATCAAGATTAGCGACCTGCGAACCCTCGATAACCTAGGGGTTAGTCGGGCCGAATTGGCCTCGCGGCTGAACAACTGCTATCTCAAGCAGTTCTTCGTGGATGGCTTCTTCCACGCTGATCCGCATCCGGGCAACCTCTTTGTGCGCGTCGAACCAGAAGTTCCAACCGTGTATGTCAATGGGTTTCAGGCCGAACAGCTCAAATACCGGAATGGCTTCCTCGAAAACGGCCAACTCCTCGGCGATGCTGAAGCGCAGGCGTCCAAGCCAGGGCGCCCCTTTACCCTAATCTTTATTGACTTTGGCATGGTTGGCGATATAACCAAAGAGACCATGGCGATCATTCGTAGTGGGGTGGTTGGCCTGGCGATGAACGACCCCGAGCGGATTGTTACGACCCTCGAACAACTCAATATGATTCTGCCTGGCTCGGATCGCCGCCCCTTTGTGCAGGCTGTCCAGATTATGATGCGCCACTCGTACAATCGGACGATGCGCGAAATGACCAATCTGGATGTTGAGGCGATCTTTGATGAGACGAAAGATCTGGTCTACGACTTACCTTTTCAGATTCCGCAGAATCTGCTCTATTTTGGGCGGGCCTTGAGTATGGTGGAAGGTTTGGCAACCGAGATCTACCCCGATATTAACCTTTTCCACGAGATACAACCTTTTGCGCGACGCATCCTCGATGAAGAGCAGCGCAACGGCCATTGGCCTGATAAGTTGCAGAAGGAACTGCGCGAACTTGGGCAAATTATGTTGGCCCTACCCCGCCAGATGGACACTTTCTACCGTTCGGCCAACCGGGGCGAACTGGCTACGCGGATTGACATGGCCCGCCTTGAGCGTGGCATGCGCCGTGTGGAGCGCTCGACCGACCGCTTGGCTGGTGGTGTGGTTGCTACTGGTTTCTTCTTAGGCGGGGTGCAACTGCGTACCCGTGGCCTCGAACGCGAATCGCAGCGGGCTTGGTGGGCCGCCGCTGCCGCGCTAATCTGGATGCTCTGGCCACGGGGCGAACGGTGATCGGGTGGTTTGGGTCATTGCCGCAAAAGAACGCAAAGGGATGGTTTTAGGATACTTACCGTTTGCGCTATTAGGTAGTGCCGACTTATGGTCTTCCAGTAAATAATCCGCTAACCAGACCTCGCAAATCTGGCATATCTATCAGGTCTAGCCCGTGCCGCGACACCGGATTAATTTCTGGAACACCATTAGTCGGCTGAGGTCTCCGACAGCCCTCGGATGCCGACTAAAGTCGGCACTACGACAGCGGTGATAGGGCTATTGCACTACATCAATTGGTTCATCCGGCTCTGCTGTGCCGCATTGGTTGTTGGCGCGGCGACATGGCTCATTGTGCAGCCCGATCCACGCGATGAACTGCGTGCTGCCGACCGCCTCTTTGTAGCTGGGCGCTACCATGAGGCTCTTGGGGTTTACCTGAGCCTAGCGCCACGTTTACCAGTGGCGCAGTTGCGGGTGGGCATGGTACAGACCATTCGCGGTGAGCGGGTGCCCGCCGAGCGGGCACTGCGTAGCTCCATGCAGCGCGGCTTGGTGCATGCCGATTACCACTTGGCGCTGCTCTACCTAGGCCAAGCGCTTGCTGCTGATGGGCGGTATGCCCTTGCCCAGCACACATGGCAGCTTATGGAGGATTGTCGCAGTGCTGCGGCCTGCACCTACCGCGCCCATGGGCGACTCTTGGCTGGCGAGGCGGCCTTCCAGCAGGGCAATGATACCCAAGCAGAAGTCTGGTTCCGTGCTGCCTTGGCCGAGCCACTACCGCATAGGTGGGCGGTCGTAGCGCGTTACCGCCTAGCCCTGCTCAGGGCTGCGTGGGAAGCGGATGTGGCGCTTGATTATCTAACCCAACCAATCGGCATCAGTGGGCCGGCCCAGCCACTCTTGGCACCACTCATGCCTATGCTGGCGACCACACCGGCCCAGTTAGCGGCCATCCTCGAAGCCCCGAATGAGCAGCGCTGGCTCCTGTTAGGCCAACTCTACGTAGCTCAGGAGCGCTTTGAGCTTGCAGAGGCCCAATTTGCCCAGGTTCCCGCTGAGAGCCCCTATGGAACAGCGGCGGCAGCCTACACTGCGTATATCCACTGGCGTACTGGTGCAACGGAGCAAAGCCTTGCCCGCTTGACCGATCTGGTGGTGGCCAACCCGGAGGCAACCCAACCACGCCTGTTGCTCATTCTCGTACACCTGAGTAGTGCGAACGAGGAAGCGGCACGCGCAGAGATCGAGGGGCTGAGTGAGCTAGGGGTTGACGAAGCGGACATAGAGATTGCCTGGGCCAACTGGTACAGCGCCCGGCGCGAGTATAACCTAGCGAGCCTCGCCTACGACCGGGCCATTGCGGCGGCACCAGAGGATCGGCGGGGGGAGTACGCGCTCTTGGCGGCCCGCTTTCACCTCGCCACCACCTACGAACTCTGTGCGGTAGGCTGGCCCATGGCAGAGGTAGCGGCCCGCGAGCGACCCGATCATGCTGAAGCGCTCACCCTCGTGGCGGCCCACCGCTACCGCTGCGGTGCATTTGCTGATGCGATCAGCGCAGCCGAAGCGGCCCAAGTGGCCGGGCCCAATGCCGAAGCGGCCTACTACGCTGGTCAAGCCTTGGCTGCACTGGGGTCAAACGCAGAGGCGCGTGAAGCGCTTATCCGTGCTGCCGACATTGCCCCTGCTTCGGTCTGGCGTGAACGGGCTGAAGATGCGTTGCGTTATGTCAGATAGGGGCGAGGATGCGTGAGGCGAGGATGCGTGAGGCGAGGATGCGTGAGGCGAGGATGCGTGAGGCGAGGATGCGCGGGCTTCGCGTCCCCGCGTCCCCGCGTCCTCGCCTCCTCGCCTCCTCATGGGCGTATGCCTAGCTACACCTCATCGAAATAGCCATAGAGCCGTCGGCCCAACATCGGATCGCGCAGCTTCTTGAGGGCTTCGCTCTCCAGTTGACGCACCCGTTCACGGGTGAGGCTGAGTTGCTGACCAATCTGCTCAAGGGTTAGGGCCGTGCCGCCCCCGAGACCATAGCGCAACTGGATGATATTACGCTCACGCGGGGTCAGGTGCGAGAGCGCATCAGAGAGGTCGTTACGCAAGAGATCATGGCTCACCGCTTCGAGGGGCGAAGGCTGCATTGGGTCGGCAATAATCTCAGCCAAGGTTCCGGTACCATCATCGGTATGGGCCTCATCGAGCGAAGCCGGGGTCATAGCAGCCTGCTCGGCACGGGTGACCTGTTCGATACTGAGCCCCACCTCCTTTGCGATCTCTTCAGTGGTCGGTTCACGATCTAGGCACTGCATCAAATGCTGGCGTGCCCGGGCCAAACGGGAGAGGCGTTCACCAAGGTGGACAGGCAGGCGCACGGTACGGCTCTGATCCGCAATGGCCCGCCCCACACTCTGGCGAATCCAATAGGTCGCATAGGTCGAGAACTTGAGCCCACGCGACGGATCGAACTTATCCACAGCCCGCATCAGCCCTAAGCTACCCTCTTGGATGAGATCGAGCAGACTGAGGCCGTGGCCCTGATAACGACGGGCAATACTCACCACGAGGCGCAGGTTGGAATTGATCAGTTGGGCGCGCGCATGATCACCCGCATCGGCACAGGCATGGAGTTGCTGCCGATCTTGCGGAGTAATCGGATGCTCATCGTGGGCCAAATGGCGCTTTGCTTCGCGCCCGGCTAAAATGGCCCGCGCCAACTCCTGCTCTTGGTCAAAGGTCAAGAGCGGCTCGTCGCCAATCTCATTCAGATAGAGAATAATCGCCTCAGCCGTGGTATGGCTCGTGTAGGCTGGATTGGTCATATGTTTCTCCCCTTCCTGCCCGTTCCCGGTGCTGCGAACCCGAAGCGGACAACAGACAACAGCAGGCACTCAATAGAACGTAGCAGAAGCGAAGCCTAGCTGAGAAGGTCGCACCCATCTATGCGCCCTCCTTCTGGGGACGTCACTACAAAGTATGCGCCAACGGGTTAAGAGAAGGCTTAGTCCCAGATTAGAAGTAGATGAGAGAGTTAGGCAACATATGAATAGCAACTACCATGCCATTTATGCGGTTGTACGTAGTATTCCAAGCGGGCGGGTGAGCAGCTACGGGCGGGTGGCGCTGCTCGCAGGTCTACCTGGTCAGGCGCGGATGGTTGGCTATGCGTTGCATGCGCTCCGCAGAAACGACCAGCCTGATGTGCCTTGGTGGCGTGTGGTGAATCGCAACGGTTTCATCAGTAACGCCTATGAAGCGGATTTACAACGCAGCCTGCTTGAGGCGGAAGGGGTTGTGGTAGGCGATGATCATCGCATAGATTTGACGCGGTTTTTGTGGGAGGCATAGGCATTACGTTAAGCCCCCGGTGGGGGCTTGGGGGAGGCTGAGCCTCCTCCAAAAAACCCTTTGTTAGCGCGAAAAAGTTCTGGGCCGCGCCGCTTGGCTTCGACAGGCTCAGCCAGCGGCTCGACAGGCTCAGCCAGCGGCTCGACAGGCTCAGCCAGCGGCGCGGTGACTGCCAACCCAAGGATTCTTCGCGCTAACAACCCTTTTTGTTCCGTGTTGGCGGCTTCGCCTTCAACACGGAACAAAAAAATGGGTTTGGGGCGTAGCCCCAAGATGGGTTTTTAGGGCGACAGCCCTAAACATCATGCGTATGGGCGTAGCCCCACACAGTGGGTTGTAGGGCGGTAGCCCGCAACGTCACGCAACTGGCTCGGCCAGTTTCGCCTCAACGAGGCGAATCAACTCGCAGGGCGGCAACTGGGCATAGTAGTCCTCTTCGATCATCACCGCTGGAACATCCTCACAGGCGGCCATGCAATCCAACTCTTCAATTGCGATCTCATTGGGGTATGTTTGCGCCAACTCCGCAACGGTGCGGCAAAATTCCGGGCGGCTGCGGGTGCAGAAGCGGCACACGGTGAGTTGAACACGCATTGCAACATTAGCCTTTCCAAACCTCAGAGCCACTTTCTTCGCATGGCGCTGTGTTGTGTGCAAGATTGGGAGCCGGATCGCTTGGTAGCTTGTGGCTCGCTGTGTGTATTGTACACCCTTTGCCACGATTTTGCAATAGGTTTGGAAAGATTTTCATGATTAAAGCCTGCTTGTGGCTACGTGTTGCTCCCTGTGCGCGCTGCAAAGCCCGAATCAACCCTTTTTTAACCAACTATTCCCGTTAGGCGCATGCTACAATGGTAGCGTTGGTTAGGGAAGGTTGCTTTACCAGCTTGCGGGGATGCGTGAGGCGAGGATGCGAGGGCTTCGCGTCATCGCCTCCTCGCCTCCTCGCAAGCTATCATGTGGCTACGAACCATCCCCTAGATGCTTTCGCGTCGCGTCGTCATCAGAAAGGAGCGCCGCTATACCATGAGTCTCCCACCAGCCGTGCAACGCGCCGCTAGTTTAGCTGAAGACCTGCTGGGGACTGAGCAGGTCGAGCAGTTTCGCATGAATGCTGCCGATTTCCTCTCGCCGCGTAGCGCCGGTGAGTCGGCTGGCACGCGCATCGAGCAGATGAGTACCCCCCTCGATGATGCCGCCGAAACGGTCAATCGCAGCTTTGCCCAACGGGGCCAGGGTGGAACATTTACCAATGTGATCTCGCCGGTGGTGATCCCGCGTGATCCCCGTTCGACCGTTTGGATGTTTGTGGCGGGTGCCCTCGTGATCTTTGGGATCATGGGCGCGGCGGCTGCATGGGTCTTTGATAGTGTGGTAGCCTTCTTGATTGGCACCAGTTCGTTGAGCGTTGTCCTCTTTGGCCCCCACTACTGGGTGCTGCTGCTGGCCTTCATTGGCTACAACCTCTGGCGCAATAGCTTTGTCATGGTACCCGATGGCTGTCAGGCGCTGATTACGCGCTTTGGTAAGCTCGAACGGGTCGTCTCCTCCGGGCGTACTTCGATCATCGATCCCTTCAAGAAGGTGAGCTATATCGTCAATACGACCCGCGAGTATCCCTACAATGCGCCCATCCGCGAAGCACCAACTGCGGGCCAAGTGAATGCGTCGGTTGATCTCTTCTTGCAATTTAAGATCGAAGACCCCGCCGCCTTTATTTTTACCCTTGGTGGTGCCCGTGGCTTCCAAGAGAAGTTGCAGAATGCGGTGAGCGAAGTGACCCGTGCGTTGATCTATGATCAGCGTGCTTCGGAGATCTACAATCTTGTAGGTGAGAGTACCCAAAGCCTGCTCGATACGCTCAATCAGCAGTTTCTGCCAGCGGTGCGCTTTGTCAATGCCAATATTACCCACGCGGAGCCATCGAGCCAAGAGTACCGCATGGATTTGGCCGCCCCCGAGATGATCCGCGTCGCTAAAGAGGCCTATACCTACCAATATGAACTACAAGTTCGCAAGGAGCAGGACGAAGGCGATCTCAACCGTGAGTTGGCCGGGTTGCACGAGCAACTCTCGGCTATTCGGGCCGAGATTGCTACCTATCAGGCGCAGATTGATACGGCGCGTGAGAAGGAGATCTACCGTGCGAATGCCTACGCCAGTCAGCTTATGAGCGAAGCCCAGAGTGCTGCGCGGGCTAATGCGGCCCTGCTTGAAGCCCAGGCGCTCGATATTCGGGCCGTCAGTGCAGCCGCCTTCCCCGAAATCCTTCAGTATCGCTACCAACGCGACATTCTCGACCGGCTGGAAGCGGTTGCGGGCCATCTGCCGCAGATCGTTCAGGCGGGCGGTGAAGAGCAGACCATTGACTTCCTTGAGACGGCCCGGCGGATGGTGGGGGTGAGCGATGAACCGCTCTTTGGCCCCGAAGAGGTACGGGCCATCAGTGGGCGGCTTGACGAGATCAAGGCGCGTATCCGTGCGCGCAACGCTCAACTCAGCCGCCTCGTGGCCGAAGATGTGCCCGCCGCTGCCGCCGCCGCACCATCGGCAGCCGCCGCCCCGCCCGTGGCACCTGTGCAAACACCAAGTAGCTAAATAGGAACGTAGGAAAGCAGGAAGTAGGAAAGTAGGAAAGTAGGAAAGCAGGAAAGCAGGTTTGTGGCGTCAGGATGGGTTGCAAGCCCCTACACTATGATCCTTTTTTCTTCCGCATTGGCGGCTTTGCCGCCAATGCGGAAGAAAAAAATAAAGCGTTCTTCGGGTGCGGCGCAGCCGCCTCCACACCCCGCATAGTTTATAGTGGGAGTCACTAGATGACTGATACACGACGTGAATTTTCCAAGATCAAAGAGGCGGTCGCCGTCTGGGGGCGTATCCGCGAACTGCTGCGGAGCGGCGAATCGGGCCATGTCGTGCCGGTGGTCATTCCTAAAGATCGCCGCCGCGCTGGCTGGCTGGTCTGGCTTGGGATCGGTTTCTATTTCTTGGGTATGGCCCTCTTTAGCGGCGGTTTGCTCTTGTGGATGGGCCTGCCCCTGAGTATCCTCTTCTTCCTCGTTGCCCTTGGTTCACTCTTTAATATGGCAAAGATCGAGATTGAACAGGGAACCACTGCGGTCTATTCGCGCTGGGGCCAGATTGTGGGCGTGCTTGGCCCCGGTCTGCACTACCTCTGGTGGCCATGGGAGAAGATTGAGGCGGTGGTGGATACGAGTACCGAGATTCCCTATACTGCCCCTGTGCTGGCTAGCCCGACCCGCGAGAACGTGCCGCTCAAATCAATCGAGTTTTTCCTCAAGTTTCGCATTGATGACCCGGTGGCCTTTGTGCGTAACATTGGGGCGAGTAATTTCGATATGGTACTCAGTAGTGCGGTGCAGGATGCGATTCGCCAGCGTTCGCGCCAGGTTGAAACTGAGCGTGCCTATGACCTACGCGGCTCCGATGTGGGTGATATGCAGGTCAATCTGAACCGGCTGTTGGCACGCTATGGGGTACGCATCACCGGCGCGAATATTCCTGATGTGCAGTTGCCCGACCAGTACCAGCAGCACCTCGCCACCCGCGAGCGGGTCTCGAAGGAGCTTGAAGCCTACGCCCGTGAGTGGGAGTTGACCCGCAAGCAGCGCAGCGATAATCTGCTCCTTGAGATTGAGCGGGCGCGTAAGGTCCGCGAGGCGCGCCTGGTGGAAGTGCGTGCTGCGGTCAATAAGGCCCGTGAGGATGTGGCCCGCACCATTCAGCAGAAGGAGACCGAAGCGCAACGGGTGCGCTGGGAGATTGAGGCCCAAGGTAAGTCTACGCTCAAAGAGGCCGAAAACGAAGCTCGTGGGCTGCAACACCTTGGCCAAGCCTACCAAGACAACCGTGCGGTCTTGCACTACGAACTGGCCCTGCGCCGCCTCGCCGTAGCCGAAAAACTGGTACGCACCGCTCCACGCCCGCTTATTGTGCAGACCGGCAAAGGCGAACAGTCGCCCCTCAGCACCCTCGTACTCGCCCAACTGCTGCCGCGCCTGATGCAAAACGAACAGCAGGCGAATCAGTGGTCAATGCCTGCAACCCTACCGGAGATTCCTTCGTATAACCAGTAGCAAGCCTACACATACGAAGGAGCGTATCATGAACCTCAATCAGCCTCAAGCCCGCACAGCCGGTATCATTCTCATTACTCTCGGTGTCGTCGCCATCTTCAACCTTTGGTGGCTCCTGCCTGCGGCCCTATTGGCCATGGGTGGCGTTGTGGTCTACCGTCGCCAGAAGTTGATCGGGCAGACCGGCCAGGCCGTACAGGGTGCCCTCTGGGGGCTCGGCTTGGCCCTGCTGCTACTGCTCAACTTCTTGATCCCCGGCGTCCTCCTGCTTGGCGGTGCCAGCCTGCTCATGCGCGGGCGTGAGGCCGAAGTCGAGGCTCGCTTCTGGGCCACCATGGGTCGTTTGGGCCGTCGCCGCCCTACGCCTGCACTCAACGCCCAACCCACCCCGCCCGCCCGCCATGCCCACCCTGCCCCGCCGGTGACGGTTGAGCAGCAGGAAGCCCAGCGTAATGGCAATGAGACGATTCGGTTGAATTAGATGAGGAGAACGGAAGAACAGAAGAACAGGTGAACAGAAGAACAGGTGAGCAGAAGAACAGGTGAACAGATTAGCATGAAAGTAGCGTAGCGTTCCTCTGTTCTTCCGTTCCTCTGTTCCTCTGTTCTTCCGTTCTTCTGTTCCTCTGTTCTTCCGTCCCTCAGCACGGTGTCTAACCTCAATCCCTCCCCCCCCCCGCCCCTGCGCTTCATCAAGCGGCGTCGCCGAGGCTCGCGCCTACGGCGGCGTTATCCGTTGTTGGCCTTTGGGCTACGTCTGCTCTTGGCCTTGCTGAAGCTGAGCCTGCTAGTTGTACTGCTGGTGGCCCTTACGCTGGGCACGGGGGCAACATGGCTCTACATGCGCTATGCTGACGATCTGCCTGATCCGCAGCGCATGAGTGAGCATCGCGCCTTTGAGACGACGCGCATCTATGCGCGTGATGGCACGACGCTGCTCTATGAATTGATTGGCCCGCAGGATGGTCGCCGTACTCCCGTGGCCTTTGAGCAGATTCCTCAGATGCTCAAGGATGCAACCATTGCGGTTGAGGATGCCGGTTTCTATAGCAATCCCGGCGTGGATGTGCGCGGCATCATCAGGGCCGCGCTGCAAAACTATACCAGTGGCGAGATTGTGAGTGGTGCTTCGACCATTACGATGCAGTTGGTGCGCTCGATTCTGCTCGATCCGGAAGAGCGGGCGGAACAAAGCTATGAACGTAAGCTACGCGAGGCTATCTTGGCCTACCGCGTGAGCCAAAACTATGGTAAAGATCAGATTCTGAACTTGTATTTGAATGAGGTCTACTATGGTGCTCAGGCTTACGGCGTAGAAGCGGCGGCGCAAGCCTATTTTGCCAAGCATGTTTGGGAGTTGAATCCTGCTGAGGCGACGCTGCTGGCCGGGTTGCCACAGGCACCGAGTGTCTACAACCCTTTTACCAACTTTGTAGCCGCTCGGGCACGCCAACGGGTGACGCTCAACCTGATGGTGCAGCATGGCATGCTGAGTCGGGCTGAGGCTGAGGCGATCTATGCCGAGCCAATCACGCTGGCACCAGCGCGGAGCGATATTGTAGCGCCCCATTTTGTCTTCTACGTCCGCGACCAACTGGAGCGCACCTATGGCCCCGATCTGCTCTACCGGGCCGGACTGCGCGTTGTGACCAGCCTTGACCTCGCGTGGCAGGCTGAGGCGGAACGGATCGCGGCGGAACAGATTGAGCAGTTGCGGGTACGGCGTGCCAGTAATGCTGGGGTGGTCATGCTGGCCCCCGATGGCCAAATTCTAGCCATGGTGGGCAGCGTAGACTACCATGCCTCCGATGGGCAAGTGAATGTCACTATGGCCCCGCGTCAGCCGGGTTCGGCGCTGAAGCCCTTTATCTACGCGGCGGCTATGCAGCGGACTTGGACCCCCGCGACGATCATTTGGGATGAACCTACGCGCTGGGACGCGCCGGGCGGCGGGGTCTATCAGCCGCGTAACTATGATGGTGGTTTCCATGGGCCTATGCGCCTCCGCATGGCTCTCGCCAATTCGCTCAACATCCCGGCGGTTAAGGCGCTTGAATATGTAGGTGTCGCCGCCTTTGTGGATCAGATGAGCCAACTGGGCATCTCAACCTTTGACGATCCCACGCGCTACAGTCTAGCGATGGCTTTGGGCAGCAACGAGGTACGTTTGTTGGAACTGACCGGAGCGTACCACGCGCTGCTCAATGGGGGGCGCTACAACCCACCCGTCGCCATCACCAAAGTGAGCAACAGCCGTGGCGAAATGCTTGAGCGCTGGCAACCCACCCGGGGGCGTGCGGTCTTTGGGCCCCAGAGTGAACAGATTGCCTATTTGATCAGCGACATCTTGAGTGACGATGCGGCGCGCCACTATATGTTTGGACGCGGCAACGTCATGGAGTTACCAGGGGTCATTGCAGCGGCCAAGACGGGCACATCGAACGACTTCCGCGACTCCTGGGCGCTGGGGTATTCTACCGATGTAACCATTGGCGTCTGGGTAGGCAACAACGACTCCTCGCCAATGCAAGAGATCGCAGGGGCGAACGGAGCGGGCCAAATCTGGCATGCGCTGATGCTCCGCTACCACCAGGGCCGGGCTGAGACAGCCTTTCTGCGGCCAGCCGGGATCGAAGAGATTCCCGTCTGCGCCGACACGGGCGGACGGGCGGGCGAGGGTTGTCCGCGCACCATCAGCGAGCTCTTCCTGGCCGGTAGCGGCCCGAGCGACGTGGATGTACTCTACCAGACGGTGCGCGTGGCGGGCGACGGGAACTGTTTAGCGGCCTCATACACACCGGCTGCCGAAGTGCGCGAAGTGCGCTACCCGATCTACCCAGCCGAGTTTCAGGCATGGGCGGCGCGCAACGCCCCGCAGCCACCAAGCGAGCCATGCCCGCCGCCGAGCGCCCCGGAAGCGGCTGTTGCGCTGCTCAACCCCCTCGGGGTCAATGGCACCATCACCACAACCCAAATCTTCATCAGCGGCACCGCACGCGGCCCCTATACCCTCGAAGTTGGCGCGGGCGAAACCCCGGCCCAATGGGAACTCTTAGGCCAAAGCAGCCTCGCAGTCGAAGCGGGCCTCTTGGGGGTCTGGAGTACCAACGGGCTGACGGAGGGTATCTACACCCTACGGCTGCGTGTGGCGACTCCGGAGGGCTTTAGCATCAGCACAACCCAAGCGGTAGAATATCGGCAACGTGGTGAGCCGCCGCAATAGCGCAAAAACCCGATACCTTTCAAATACGACGGGTTTGTTGACGCAAAGGCGCAAGGGCGCAAAGTTTTTTGCATATGAGCGCCAAACCTTTGCGGCTTTGCGCGAGCTTATTTGAAAGGCATTGCGCAAAAACCTATTTTCTATTTTCCATTTTCTTGTTACTGTATCCTTCCCTCATGCAAACTGCCGGCACTCATGTTCAGAGTACCGGCAGTCTTAATGGAGCGGGAGACGGGATTCGAACCCGCGACCTACACCTTGGCAAGGTGTCGCTCTACCAACTGAGCCACTCCCGCGAGGGCTCTCAAACTGACAAGAGAGATTGTAGCATACTCTGCCCAAAGATGCAAATCGTAGCGGGGCGGCTTCACCGTATTGTTAAAGATGTGGCATAATTCCCTCTACACAATTGAAGATCAAAAGGGAATCGAGACACTGAGATGGTCACCACCTTCGCTGCCGAACATGGCGTGAGCCCATACCTCCGCTTTTCTCGGTCCGACTGGGCGCGTTTGCGCAATGGGGCGCAGCTACCCTTGACCACATACGAACTTGACCGGATGGTTAGTCTGAACGACACGGTTTCGCTCGACGATGTAGCCGACATTTATATGCCGCTGTTACGTTTGCTGCAACTGTACTATGAAGCTTCGCAGCAACTCTACCAGGTGACCAATGTCTTTTTGGGGAGCCCATCGCAAGGGCGCGTCCCCTATGTGATTGGGATTGCTGGGAGTGTGGCGGTGGGCAAAAGCAGCACGGCGCGCATTCTGCAAGCCCTACTGGCTCGGCAACACCCGGAATTGGCGGTCGATCTGATTACGACTGATGGCTTCTTGTACCCCAATCGGATCTTGCAAGAGCGTGGGATCATGCACCGCAAAGGCTTCCCGGAGAGCTACGACCGGCGCATGCTGATTGAGTTCATGGCCAATGTCAAATCGGGGTTGCCCTACCTTGAGGTACCGCTCTATTCCCATCTGACCTATGACATTATGCCGATGTTGACGCAAGTGATCGATTGCCCCGATATTCTGATCGTCGAGGGGCTCAATGTTCTCCAGCGCGGCGGGCGTCCGGCACGTACCCCCCAGGTCTTTGTCTCCGACTTCTTCGATTTTTCGATCTATGTAGATGCAGACGAACGCCATTTGCAGCAGTGGTACATTGAACGTTTCATCCGCCTGCGCGAAACCGCATTTCGCAACCCATCTTCCTATTTTCGGCGCTACGCCGAACTGAGTGAAGAGGAGGCCATTGCAACGGCGCGACGCATCTGGCGCGAAATTAACTATGTCAATCTTAAGCAAAACATTGAACCCACCCGCGAACGTGCCGATCTGATTTTGGAGAAGGGTGAGCGCCATATGTTAGAGCAGGTTTATTTGCGAAAATTGTAGACACATGGTGCTGCAAGCATCCTGATGCCGCAAACCTATTCTCTCGTTTCTGGGTCCTTCTCTAAGATAAACTCCCCACTGCTTCCGCCACGCTTCTCGGCGAGCCGGATAGCTTTGATCTGCATGGTGCGATCCACCGCTTTGCACATATCATAGATGGTGAGTGCGGCGGCACTTACGGCGGTAAGCGCCTCCATCTCGACTCCCGTTGGTCCATTAGTGCGTACCGTAGCTTCGATCAACACAGACTGGTCAACTGGATCAGGGATAATCCGCAGGGCAACGTGGGTAAGCATAAGACTATGGCAGAGTGGGATGATCTCAGGGGTACGTTTGGCAGCCATAATGCCAGCCACGCGTGCTACAGCCAAGACATCGCCCTTGGGTAGCTCACCACTGAGGATGCGTTGCAGGGTTTCGGCTTGCATGCTCACGAGCCCACGGGCCACAGCTTCGCGTTGGGTTGATGCTTTAGCCCCGATGTCAACCATGTGGGCATGGCCGTCGCTATTTAGATGGGTAAAATCAGTTGGTTTTTTTGTGCTCATATCATTGTAGATTGTAGATTGTAGATTGCCGGACATGGCATTACATCTGGCGAAAGAGGCTGCCGCGTTGGGCCCAGGCCCATGCGTTTTTGGGGTCAATTTCAATAGCGCGGGTGAGATCAATGTAGGCTTCTTCAAAGATCTGCAGGGCTTGATAGGCGGCACCACGTCGGCTGAGCGTCCACGAGTCTTGCGGATTCATGTCGAGGGCTTGGTTGAAGTCGTTGATCGCTTCGTCAAAGCGTTTCGAGAGGCGGTAACATTCACCGCGTTCGGCAATAATCCAGGCGACCTCGGGGCGCAGGGCGGAGGCTTGCGAGAGATCGGCAATCGCTTCGTCGTAGCGACTGAGGGCGCGATAGGTCTGGCCACGGCTGCCTAAGGCCCAGGCGTAGTTGGGGCGCAAGGTGATGGCTTGGGTGAAATCGGTGAGGGCTTGGGCGTACTGGCGGCGTAGGCGGTAGATTTCGCCCCGCTCGGCATAGGCACCGCTGTGCTTGGGATCGAGTTGGATCACATTGGTAAAATCGGCCAGCGCCTGTTCATGGCGGCCTGTGGTGCGGTAGAGCGAGCCACGTTGCATGTAGACCCAAACGTAGGCGGGATCGAGTTCGAGGGCTTGGGCAAAATCGGCGAGGGCGGCATCATGGTTGCCTAGGGAGCGATGGGTCGCCCCACGGCTGCCTAAAGCCCAACTGTAGTCTGGTTCCAACTCAAGCGCTCGGTCGAGATCTTCAAGTGCTTCTTCCACCTGATCGTGGAGTCGTCGCACCTCACCCCGTTCGGCGAAGAGCCACGCTTCGTTGGGCGTCAGTTCAAGGGCGTAGTCCAGATCGGCCAGGGCCTCGCTGTAGCGCCCTTGTTCGCGGTAGCAGACGGCGCGGTGGCCAAGGGCCCAGACGTAGTTGGGTTCTAGCTCAATGGCCCGCGAGAATGCAGCAATCGCTTCGTCGTAGCGCCCCATCACGCGCAGCACCTCGCCCTGTTCGGCGATGATCCAGGCCATCTCGGGGGCCAACTCGCTGGCCCGTGTCAGATCGGCCAGCGCCTCAGCGTGACGGCGCAGAGCCCGCAGACTCTGACCGCGGCTCCCCAAGGCCCAGGGGTAGTCGGGGCGTAGGACGAGGGCTTGGCTAAAGGCTTGCACCGCTTCTTCGTAGTTGCGGGTGAGGCGCAGAACCTCACCTAATTCAGCATAGACTGGTGCTTCTTCGGGTTCGAGGCTTGCCGCATGGCGCAAATCGGCCAAGGCTTCGTCGTAGTGCCCTAGTTCACGCAACAATTGGCCGCGTTGGTAACGTGCCCAGATGTAGTCGGGATCCAATGCAAGTGCCCGATTGAAGTCGGCAAGTGCCGCTTCGCTGCGATCTTTTTGCAGATCTTCTAGTGACATAAGGCAACCTCAAGGTAAGGCTTCCTGTGGGTGAGGCGAAGCCTCACAAAAAAACTCTTTGTTAGCGCAAAGAAGCCCTGGGCCGCGACGTTGGCTGAGCCTGTCGAAGCCAACGTCGCGGTGGCTTCGACAAGCTCAGCCAACGCGACGCACCCCCACGAGCCCAAGGTTTCTTCGCGCTAACAAAAAGATAGCCCCAACAATACTACGGCTCAAGCCCTAAAAGCGGACAAATAATCGGCGCAAGGGGCGTCTGTTTGATTGCATTGGGATCAATATTCCCAGTATAGATCTGATCGGCGAGTTCGCGCTGGATGGTGGCGATATGGTCGCGGCCACTGGTGCGATCGCGGAAGGCGGCGTGTTTGAGCAGGAGGGCCGCTTCGTTGCGTGGGGCGAGCCGTCCGGCAAAGAGGCGGTGGGGGGCACGAAGCTCAAGGGCTAGGCCGTTGCAGCGGGTGGCGATGGTTGCATCGCGCTCTTGGCGGTAGGCGCTGCTGACGACCGTCTGTTCAGCATAGATGTCGCGGTAGTAACTGGCCGGATAGGAGCCGAGGCGAGCGAGAATCTCATTGATCCGGAAGCGGTGGCGCTCATTCGGGATGTGCAAGTAGTCCCAGATAACAAAATCAACCTGGGCGGCGGCACAAGCGCGCAGGAGGCTACGCAGACCACTGTCGGTGTCGTTGACATAGGGCATAATGGGCAGCAGGGCGACCCCCACTGGTACGCCTGCTCGTTTCAACTCGGCCAACATCTCAAGGCGCAGGGCTGGCGGTGGCGCTTTACCCTCGAGTCGCGGGGCAAGATGGGGATCAGCAGTGAGCAGCGTGGTCATCACGATTGCTAGGCTCTGCTCATTGATCCGTTGCAGCAGCGCAGTATCTTCAAGCACCGTGGCGCTCTTGGTCAGCACGAGGGTAGGTTGACCGCGATCGGCCAAGACTTGGAGAACTTGGCGGGTGAGGCGGTAGGTCTGCTCGGCGGGCTGATAGGGATCACTGAGCGCACTAATGGCAATCAGGTCGCCACGGTCCACGTTGTCCAGCTCTTGAGCGAGGCGCTGGGGCAGATCGAGCGGTACGCTGATGGTCTCATTGAGCGGGCGATCACTATAGATCCAGCTATCGCAGTAGGGGCACCCAAGCTCACAACCACTATAGATGCTCAGAGTATAGCTGGAGAGGAAGAATTCGTTGATGGTAGGGCGACGCTGGCTCAGGGCGGGCGCATCGTGCAATGAGTCGCGGATGTAGTAAGCCATAGTCTACCAATTCTTGTTGAACATGGCGCATGCACAATGACCATCAAGCGCATTGGGACGCCATGTTCGGCTTTTAGCTATCGGCTATCGAAATTTGGCATTAGTCTACATCCTCACGGCGTGCGCTGGCCAATTCACGCAGTAGTTCATCATGGATCAAACCATTGGAGGCAACCATTCGGGGATCATCGGCATGCCAAGGCTCATCGGCCCAGTTGGTGATGGTGCCCCCCGCCTCTAGCACAAGCAGTGCGCCAGCCGCCACATCCCAGGGGCTCAGGCCCAACTCCCAGTGGGCATCACTGCGGCCCGCCGCAACTGCGCAGAGGTCGAGAGCCGCCGAGCCGGGGCGGCGAATATCTTGGGCTTTGAGCAGCAGATGGTTGTGTTCGCGCAGATTGTTATCGGGTTGGCTGAAGCGGTTGTAGGGAAAGCCAGTGGTGAGTAGCGCCTGCGCCAACGTAGGCGTCTGGGAGACCTGGAGTTTCCGTCCATTACAGCGTGCCCCACCGCCACGTTCAGCGGCAAAGAGTTCATCGCGCATGGGATCATAGACGGCTGCGAGGTGCAACTCACCGCGCCGCAGCACAGCCAGGGAGACACAGAAGAGCGGCAAGCCATGCAGATAGTTGAGCGTCCCATCAAGCGGATCAACCAACCACTGGTATTCAGCCTCTGCCCCAACCGCACCGCCCTCTTCAGCTAGAATCGCGTGGTCGGAAAAGCGTTCACGGATGGCGGCCACAATCAGAGCCTCACTCGCATGATCGGCATCGGTGACGACATCAGCAAAGCCCTTCGCCGTCACTTCGCGGCGTTCAGCAAAGCGTGCCCGTAGGACAGCACCAGCACGCAGGGCCAGATCGATGACAAAATTGAGCATGAGGCACCTCGGTAAGCGTGAGTAGGTAAGCGTAAAACTAGTGCTATTGTAACATGGGTAGTGAGTGCTACAATACAATCAGGGAAGGATACAGGAAGCAGGAGATAGGAAATAGGGCTGAGAGGCTGTCTGAGAAGTCTATCAACTGGCGTTGGAGTGCCGGCTTCAGCCGGCTAAAGCCGGCACTCCAACGTGCGCCCACTAGCTTTTCAGACAGCTTCTGAGGCTTCAGAGTGCCTTGGGATCCTCATGACTGTAACGTAGCCTGAAACCATCCCAACCAGTGTAAAACCTCTCCAAACCTGAAAGGAACCATATGACAACTTCCTTGCCTCAACGCCATGAAGTGGCGCTTGAAGATACATGGAATCTTACGAGTGTTTATGCTGACCAGGCTGCGTGGGAGGCGGATGCCAATGCGTTGACAGCGGCGGTGCCTGGGTTGGCGCAGTATCTTGGGCGTCTGGACGATGGTGCAACGTTGTTGGCCTTGTTTGAAGAGGCGCAGCGGCTGTATGTGTTGGCCGGGCGCGTGCTGCTCTATGCTTCGATGCGCTTTGATGTGAATACGACCGACCAAGTTGCAGCGGGGCTGCGTGGGCGGGCAATTAGTCTCTATGTGAGTTTGGAGAGTGCCATCGCCTTTGTGGATCCGGAGTTGTTGGGGCTTGGTGCGGAACGTTTGGCGGCACTACGGGCCAGTGAGCCAGCCTTGGCGCGGTATGATCACTATGTAGAAAACCTGTTGCGCCGTGGCCCCTATGTGCGTTCGGCGGAAGTTGAGCGGCTGTTGGCCCAAGCACACGATCCGCTGAGTGCCTCCTATAGCGCCTACCTGATGCTTGCCGAGGGCGAGTTGCGCTTTGCCGAGGCGCAGGATGCTCAGGGTCAGCGCCATCAGGTGGCACCAGGGACGATTGATGCGCTCTTGCAGAGTCCCGACCGTACCCTGCGTCAACAGGCATGGGCCAGCCACCAGGATGGCTTTGTAGCTTTTAAGAATACCTTGGGGGCGATCTATAGCGGCAGTGTACGGACTGATGTCTTCAACGCCCATGCGCGTGGGTATGCAAGTGTGCTTGAGGCGAGCCTCTTTCGCAACAATATCCCTCGCGTCGTTTATGAGCAGGTCTTGGATGCTTGTCAGCGTCATAGTTCAATCTGGCACCGCTATTGGGCGCTGAAGCGGCGGGCGTTAGGGCTGGAACGTTTTGAAGCCTATGATGTGTTTGCGCCACTGGCCCCCTCGCCCCAGTATCGCTTTGACGAGGCGGTCGAGTTGCTCTGTGATGCCTTTGCGCCATTGGGTGACACCTATGTGGCGACGGTGCGCTCCGGTTTGAACGAAGGGCGCTGGGTGGATCGCTACCCCAATCAGGGGAAACAGAGTGGCGCCTATTCAGCGGGGAGCTATGGTACGCACCCATTTATTCTGATGAACTATGATGGAACATTGAGTAGTGTAAGTACGCTGGCGCACGAATTGGGCCATTCGCTGCACACATGGCATGCCAATGCCACCCAGCCGCCGATCTATGCCAACTACAGCCTCTTTGTGGCCGAAGTGGCCTCCAACTTCAACCAGGCGCTGATGCGGGCCCATCTGCTCAAGCAGAACCTGAGCCGCGACGTGGAGATTGCGGTGCTGGAAGAGGCCATGGCCAATTTCCATCGCTACTTCTTCCTGATGCCGCTGCTCTCCGAGTTTGAGCAACGGGTGCATACCATGGCCGAAGCGCATGAACCCTTGACGGCGGATGGGATGAGTGCGATCATGCATGAACTCTTTGTGCGTGGCTATGGGCCTGAAGGGTATGCCGATCCCGTGCGCGACGGGATCGTGTGGGCCCAGTTTCCGCACCTCTACTCGTGCTACTATGTTTACCAATACGCCTCCGGCATTGCAGCAGCGAACGCCTTAGCCGAGTTGGTGCTGCATGGTGGCAACGATGCGCGGGAGCGCTATTTGGCGTGCCTGCGTGCCGGTGGTTCAGTCTATCCGCTGGAGGCGCTCCGCCGCGCCGGGATTGACATGAGTACCCCTGCGCCGCTGGAGCAAGCCTTTGGTGTGCTAGAGCGTTTTGTGAGCCGCTTGGAGCAATTGGTGTCAGGGGCGTAACCAAGTTACGCTTGTTGCCGCTGCTTAAGGAGTCTAACATCTATGTCCATAACAAGCGACAAAGTGCCAACACGGAGCGAGATGGCACTTGAGTACACATGGGATCTGAGCGTTGTCTTTGCCGACGTGAGCAGTTGGGAGCAGGAGTTGGCTGCGTTGGAGGTGGAAGCGCAGGCGATAGCCGCGTTTCAGGGTAGTGTTGGTGCGGGGGCAGAGCAGTTGCTGACGTTGTTGCAACGGCGTGATGCGCTCGAGCAGCGGCTCTATGCGCTCTATATCTACGCGAGTCATCGCAAAGATAGTGATGCGACCGATCCGGTGGGGCAGTCGTTGCAGGAGCGGGCAGGTTCGGCGGCGGCGCGCATCGGTGCTGCGCTGGCCTTTATTGAGCCGGAGTTGTTGAGCATCCCTGAAGCCACCTTGCATGAATGGCTGGCCAACGAGCAAGGCTTGCAGCTCTATGCCTATTGGCTGACCAAACTGAACCGTCAGCGTGCCCATATCCGCTCGGCTGAAGTTGAAGGGGTCTTGGCTGCCTTTAGCGATGTGACCCGCACCCCCTATGAGACCTTTGAGATGCTGGTGGATTCCGATCTGGTGATGCCAACAATTAGCGATGAGCATGGGGCTACCATCCAGCTTTCGCATGGGCGCTACGGGCGGCTGTTGGAGAGCAATGATCGGCGGGTGCGCCACGATACCTTCAAGCAGTACTATAGTGCTTTCCGCCCTTTCCGCAACACCTTGGCTACCACGTTGGGAGCTTCGGTGCGGACAAATGTATTACATGCGCGCATGCGGAAATATGGTTCGGCGCTCGAAGCGGCCTTACACCCCAACGAAATCCCGTTGGAGGTCTACCACAACCTGATTGCCACAGTTGAGGCCAACCTGCACCACAACCACCGCTACATGGAGCTACGCAAGCGTCTGATGGGCCTTGATGAACTGCGCGTCTATGATCTCTATGCCCAGCCGGTAGCGGAGGTTGAACTTGATGTGCCTTATAGTGAGGCGCAGGAGTTGATGTTGGCTTCGTTTGGGCCATTGGGCACGGAGTATGACGCAGCACTGCGTCAAGCCTTTAGCAGCCGTTGGATTGATGTCTATGAGAATGTTGGCAAGCGCAGTGGGGCTTATAGTGGGGGCAGCTATGGTACTCCAGCCTACGTGTTGCTCAATTACCAGAATCGGCTCAACGATGCCTTTACCCTGGCCCACGAGTTGGGCCATTCGATGCACTCCTTCTTTAGTCGGTGCAACCAGCCCTTCATCTACAGCGGCTACACCATTTTTGTAGCCGAAGTTGCCTCAACTCTCAACGAGGCGCTGCTGACCGACTATCTGCTCAAGCATCGCGCCGATGCTGCGCTACGCCGCATGCTGATTGTTGAGCAGATCGAGGACATCAGGCGCACGATTCTGCGCCAGACGATGTTCGCCAACTTTGAGTTGTTGATGCACCAGCGGGTCGAGGCGGGCGAGCCGCTTACCAGCGAGGCATTGAGCAGCAAATACTATGAGTTGGTGGCCAAATACCATGGCCCCACCGTGGTATTGGATGATGAGATCGCCTTTGAGTGGGCGCGCATCCCCCATTTCTACTACAACTTCTATGTCTACCAGTACGCGACTGGGCTTTCGGCAGCGTTGGCTTTGAGCCGCCAGATCATTGCTGAGGGCCAGCCCGCCGTAGATCGCTACCTGAACTTCTTGCGGGGCGGCTCATCGCGTTCACCCATTGAGTTGCTGCGCGGTGCTGGTGTAGACATGACCTCACCCGCACCGATTCAGGCCGCAATGGATCGCTTTGCGGTGCTGTTGGACGAATTGGAGGCGTTGTATTGAGTGGGGCTACGCCCCAGATTTCCCTGTTTTCGTTCGTTGTGGTGGCGTCGTGGTGGCTGAGGCTGTCGAAGCCACCGCGGTGCCGCGCCCAAGCCGCTGCTGGAGGGCATCAGCATCCAAAGAGTTCCCATGCAGATACTGACGATCAGTGACGAGCTCGTTCCGGCTGTCTATAGTCTTAATCTGAAACAGCGCCTGCCGCACGTAGATTGTGTCCTCAGTTGTGGTGATCTGCCCTATTACTATATTGAATTTGTGTTGACTACCTTACAGGTGCCTTGTTTTTTTGTCTATGGGAATCATGATGGCACGCAGTTCCTCGAGAGTGGTGAACAGCGTGTGGCCCCCCGTGGGGCGGTGAATGTGGAGGGGCGCATTGTGCGTCACGGTGGGTTAAGCATTGCGGGCTTGGGTGGTTCGCTACGCTACAAGCCTGATGGTGCCTATATGTATACCGATGCCGAAATGATGCGGCGCACATGGCGCTTGGTGCCGAGTATGCTCTTTCATCACTATCGCTATGGCCGCTACCTGGATATTCTGATCACCCACGCGCCGCCTTTTGGCATCCATAATGGCCCTAACTACCCGCATCATGGTTTCAAAGCGTTCCTCTGGCTGATGGATCGCTTTCGGCCACGCTACCTCATTCACGGTCATGTGCATCTCTCGTATGGCTACGATATCGGCATTGAGAGTTGTTATGGGGAAACCACGATCCTCAATACGGTGGGCTATCGGGTGATTGAGGTTGAGCCCGATTCAGATTGTAGATTGTAGATTGCAGATTGCAGATTGTAGATTGCCGAATATGGCGTCTCAATGCGGTTTAGCGTTTTTGATCATGCGGCATGTTCAAGGGTACATTGGTATGAGCCTTGCCCAATCCAGAATGACTCCGAGATCACGGCGATCAGGTGCGGAAAATGTGGGGCTACGCAGCGTGATCGTGTCGCCCTCGTTGGGTATGAGCATGCTCACTGTGCGCCATGATGCCTCCAGGGTAATCTTGGTGCAATGGGCCGCACGGCAGACCTCTAGGGGCACTGGGGTGGCATCGGGGCGTGGGGCGGCTATGTGCATCTGTAGGATGAGCCGATCAGCCTTTGGCACGGATGCCGGTGCGCTGAGGCGCAGGGAAGCCCTTCCACTGCTCCAACGGCTGGTTACTTCGTCAAGCACTTCGGCTGGGTAGAAGCCCCCTAGATAACCCAAATCCAAGCCATTGCCTACATCAACGTAACTGCGCGGCGCCGGGGTGAGCATCAGGTAGCTCCAATCAATCATTTGCTGTTCACGCAGATACGTTCCGCGAAAGGCGAACCGCGCTTCTTCGTCGCGCCCCTGTTCGCGCAGCAGATCGCCCAATAAGGCACTTGAGGCTACATAGGGCGGACGTTCGGTATAGGCGAAGCGGTAGTAGCGTTCGGCAGCGGTGAGGTTCCCATTGCGCCGGGCGAGGTTACCAAGGGCCAGCCAGCCATCAGGGGTGGGATCAGCCGCGACGGCGGCGTAGTATGCCTGCGCCGCTTGCTCAGTGCGCCCCGCTGCCGCATGGCGGTCGCCCAGTTCACGCTGGATGCTACGCACGACCCCGCGCTGCATCCAATCCCAGGGGTAGTAGTAGATGGCAGGCAGCAATGCGGGCAAGAGCAGCGCAAGGCTCAACAGTACTGGCAAGGGTGACCAGCGCACCCGTCGTAGCAACGTATCATAGGCGAGACCAGCCAAAGCTATCAGGATCATGAAGAAGAAGTGGCGATAACGCCCCTCGGTATGGGTTAACACCCCGGCGGCACAAAAAGCCACCACCCAGAGGGCCAAGAGGAGCGCAAAGCCATCGCGTCGTTGCAATGCAAGCAGCAAGCCGAAGGGGGCCGCAGCGAGGATCAGCAGATAGAGCAGATCATCAAGGATGAGTGCCGTGATGAAGAGGATAGGTGGCGGATCGCTGTAGTCATTGGGCAGCAGAAAGCGATCCTGGATGGGTTTCACCAGCCAGAGATTGTTCCACTGATCAGGAATCCGGCGAAGCAGCATCAGCGGATCTTCACGTAGCCGCTCCATCCCACGCATGCGCGCTTCGCTGGCCCGATCCACCGGATTGGGGATCGCCTCCAGAATCTGGTGAATCTCATCGAGACTCTCACGCGGTTCGTAGAAGGCCCAGAGATTGTAGGCACCACCAGTTTCGATTAGAATGCAGGCTCCGTAGGCGCGACAGTTCCGCAGACTCCACGGTGCAATCACGACCACCACAGTGAGCATGAGTACCAAGGCTGGCATGAAGATTGGTACCAGCGCCTTGGATGCTGTTTGAAAAGTGGCACCGAATTGCTCCACACGACGTGGCACGCGTTGGAGTGCCGGCTTTAGCCGGCTGAAGCCGGCACTCCAACGCCAGTTCATCGCGGTCTCAGTCAGTTTCTTAGATTGAATCTGACGCACACGCCACCAGATCAACCAGAGAGCCACAAGCGGCAAGAAGATCTGGGCCGCCGAGCGGGTGAGGCAGGCCAAGCCAAAGCAGAGACCAGCGAGGATGATCAAGCCCAAACCACCACGTCGGCGCCATGCGGCCAAACAGAGCAACCCGGCGGTAAAGAGCGTACTAAAGAGCGTCTCGCTCATATAGAGGCTCGCAAAGGTCGCGTAGGTCTGCAAGATGGCCGCGAGAGCCGCCGCAATCAGGGCGGGGCGACGGCTCGCGGTGGGGCTGAGTTCGCGGGCGAGGCGGTAGATCAGTAGCACCAACAGCAGACTGAGGGCCAGATTGGGCAAAGCCGCACGATGGAGATCACCGTCGGCCCACCAGAGCGAAGCGGCGAGCCAGAGGGGGTAGAGGGGCGCACGTAGCCAGCGCCAACTCTCGTAGAAACTCCAGCCACGCCCAGCCACCAGATCGCGGGCAACCTGAATATACTCAAGCTCATCGTTGGCCGGATAGTGCAGCGGTTGTGCCCAGAGCAACAAGCGCCAAGCACCCGCAACGACTAAGATGAGCGCGAGCAGGAGAGAAGCTTTGGTTGAATTGGTCATTCATACCATTTCAGATTGTAGATTGCAGATTGTAGATTGCCGAACATGGCGTCCCAATGGGCTTGAGCGTTCTTGATTATGCGGCATGTTCAAAGGGTAATTGGTGTCATACCACACAGGTCTATGCGCCGGTTTGCGGCGCTGGGGGTGGCGGATTCCCATTGAGCAGCCGGAGACCCCAGGCAAGTTGTGCATCACCACAGTGCTCTTGACCTTCGGCGGGGCGACGGTCGGCAATACAGGGGACGGTGTAGGCGATGTCATCGGAGGCGGCCACGATATGCTCAGGGATCAGACCAACCCGATTGATCGCGGTGCCGTTGGGGGTATGCCAATGGGCCACCGTAATCCGTGCGCTACTTCCATCGCGCAGTTGGTGGATATTCTGCACCGAGCCCTTGCCAAAGGTCTGTTCGCCAAGCAGGGTCGTATTGGGGCGCATATCGCGCAGCGCCCCGGCGACAATCTCGGCGGCACTAGCAGAACCCGCGTTGACCAACACCACCATGGGGATGTCGAAGAGTTGGGTGTCGGCGGGGCCACTAATGGTACTGAGTTCCTTCACCACGCCGCCATTCTCATGCTCATAGAGGGCCACGCCGGTATAGAAGCGGCCCAAAACTTCACGGGCGGTCTGGAGGAAACCGCCAGAATTGTTGCGGAGATCGAGCACAATACTCTGGGGCTGCTGAGGAATCAGTTCGCGCAGCGTCTCATCAAGCAACTCGGTGGTTGAGGCTTTGAACTCAGTAATTTGAATATAGGCAACCCCATTGTCGAGCAACTCCGCATTCACCGTAATGACCGGCACCTCATCGCGGGTAATTGCCACATCGAACGGCTCAGCCACCTGCTCCCGCCGCAACGTGAGGGTCACCACCGAACCTTTGGGCCCACGGATCTGCTCGGCCGCAGCGGCAATCGCTTCGCCTTCACTGAGGTCTTCGATAATCTGGGCCATAGGCGTACCATCAACAGCAAGGATAACATCACCAGTCAGCAGGCCGGCCTGTTCAGCAGGTGAGCGACGAAACGGGCGGTGAATCAGAATTTCGCCCGCCTCATAGCGCAGATAGGCCCCAATGCCCTCAAAGCGGCCTTGCATCGATTCACGGCTAACCGCCGCCACTTCAGGCTCTTGGAAGGTCGTATACTCATCCTCAAGCGCAGCCAGCATACCACGAATAGCCCCATAGACCATGCGCTGGCGGTCGAGCGGGGCGGGGCGGTAGAATTCCCCCTCCACAATACTCCAGACCTGCCAAAAGACCGCGAACTCATCGCGCACCTCGGTGGGCGTCTCTTGGCGTGCGCCCATGAGCCGCACGCTGGCAATCAAGCTATCAACCGGCGTAGTGCCAAAGTTACGGGCAGCGACCCAACCGCCACTAAAGGCGAGGGTGCCGACAATGACGAGTGCGACGACCCCAACAATCAGAGCATGGCGTATACGAACCATAGTAGGTCTTTCACGAGGCATACAACAGTGCCGCCATAGCGGCCATAGGTGCAGTTTCAGCCCGTAGCAGCCGCGGGCCAAGGGATACGGGCATGATACCATGCTCGCTTGCGGCTGTCAGTTCTGCCGTCGTGATTCCGCCTTCAGGCCCGCTCAACAGGCTAATGGTTGTGGGCAGCGGTGGGGTAGCCAGCCGCTCGCGCAGCAGTGGTGCCTCACCTTCCCAGAGTAGCAGCGGGAGCGCGGCGGTTGCCGCATGGGCACAGGCGCTGGCGAAGGGCACTGGTGTAGCCACACTGGGCAGGATGGCGCGGCGCGACTGTTCGGCGGCTTCGCGCACAATACGCTGCCAACGTTCATGCTTCCGTCCATCGGCCCGTTCAGCGGGCAGTGAACGTTCAAACACAACTGGCACAACCTGGCTCACGCCCAACTCGACACACTTCTGTAGTGCCCACTCAAAGCGTTCAGGCCGCAACAGAGCCAGAAAGAGGCTCAGATGCCAGGGCGGTTCACCCGCAGGTTGATGGCGCTCGCGCACAACCCCATGCACCTCATTGCGCTTCAAACTGGTTAACTCAACCTCACATGCCCATCCACTACCATCAAGCATCCGCACAAACGCCCCCGGCCCCAAGCGCAACACCCGCACCAACTGATGAACCAATGGTTCATCGTTGATCGTTACATGATCATGGGCCAACGTCGTTGGATCCACAAAGAAGTGGAAAGTGTTTTTCATTATGGGATGGTTCGTAGCCACGTTATCGTTTACGAGGACGCGAGGACGCGAGGACGCGAGGACGCGAGGACGCGAGGACGCGAGGACGCGAGGACGCGAGGACGCGAGGACGCGAGGACGCGAGGACGCGAGGACGCGAGGACGCGAGGACGCGAGGACGCGAGGACGCGAAGCCC
>NZ_NQWI01000170.1 GCF_002532535.1 Candidatus Viridilinea mediisalina | reverse complement strand
CGTCCCGCCCGCATGCGGGCGGGACGCCCGCGCTCCCAGGGTGGCGATTTCCCACAGCGTTCCTTTTGCGCTATTGCAAAAAGAGTTTTTCGGGGGAGGCGGAGCCTCCCCCGCACCCCCACCGGAGGTGACTTTGACGTAGCCCTAGCCCCGCCCGGTTGTCCCTTGACACCACTGCTGATACCTACTATCATTTAAGCATGGCAAAAAAATGATAGTAGGTATCAACACATGACAAACTCTCCCCCCCGGCTGCCGGTGACCGTCCTCTCCGGCTTTTTGGGCTCAGGCAAGACCACCCTGCTCAACCATGTCTTGGCCAACCGCGAGGGGCTGCGCGTGGCGGTGATCGTCAATGATATGAGTGAGGTGAATATTGACGCGCAGTTGGTGCGGAGTGGCGGCGCTGCACTGCGACGTACCGAAGAGCGCCTCGTCGAGATGAGCAATGGCTGCATCTGCTGTACGCTGCGCGAAGATCTGCTCGTCGAGGTGGGCCGCCTCGCCCGCGAAGGGCGCTTCGACTACCTGCTCATCGAGTCAACCGGCATCGCCGAGCCGCTGCCCGTCGCCGAGACCTTTACCTTCCCTGGGCCGGATGGCGTCTGTTTGGGCGATCTCGCCCGCCTCGATACGATGGTCACCGTGGTTGATGCCTTCAATTTTCCGCAAGATTTTCTCTCGCTCGATGAGTTGCGTGATCGTGAAATGGCCGCCGGTGAGGAGGATGAGCGTTCGGTGGTTGATCTGCTCGTTGATCAGGTTGAGTTCGCCAACATCATCATTCTCAACAAGGCCGATCTGATAGAGCCAGAAGATCTGCAACGGCTTGAGGCGCTGTTGCACCAACTCAACCCCGAGGCGGAGATTCTGCACACGAGCTTTGGCCAAGTGCCCCTCAAGCGTATCCTTGATACGGGGCGTTTCTCTTTTGAACGCGCCGCCCAAGCGCCCGGTTGGCTCAAAGAGTTGCGTGGCGAACATACCCCCGAAGATGAGGAGTATGGCATTGCCAGTTTCGTCTATCGGGCACGTCGGCCCTTCCATCCGCAACGCTTCTGGACAATGATCCATGAGGTTTGGCCCGGCGTATTACGCTCCAAGGGCCTCGTCTGGTTGGCGACACGCATGGAGATCTGCGGCATCTGGTCGCAGGCTGGCGGCGCGTGCCGCCTAGAACCCGGTGGCATCTGGTGGGCGGCGCTGCCCGAAGAGGAGATACCAGAAGACCCCGAGGAAGAAGCCGCGCTCGTGAAGGTGTGGCACAGCGAGTGGGGCGACCGACGGCAGGAATTGGTCTTGATTGGTCAGAATATGGACGAAGATGATCTGCGTACACGCTTCAATGCCTGCCTGCTCACCGATGATGAACTGGCCCTCGGGCCAGAGGGCTGGCAGGCATTTGCAGATCCCTTTGAAGCCTGGGTTTTCGTCGAGACGGAGGAGGAGGAGGCATGATACCAATTGCCGTTGAATATGCCGCATAGCAAATTACGTCAGACCGCATTGCAATGTGGTGGTTGTCAGACGTCCGTACCAGACCCCAGCAGGGTAGACCACGAGTACCGGTTCGCAGCACTGCATGGTGAAAGTTGATCTCACCAAGATGCACCGTCACCACCTTACGCCGACACCAGCGTGTCGCACAGATAAAGGCAGCTTGGTCGATCCATGCTACTGCCTGGCCACCGAAGAGTGTCCCATAGTGGTTGGTGTCGGCGGGAAAGATCGGGAAGACCATGCGCGTCTCGGCGCAATGTGGCTTAATCATGGTGCTGCTCCGTAAAACAGGTCGGATGGAGGAGACGGGCCAACTGTTCGATCAGATCAACCGCCCGGGGTGATGGGCGTAAGCTAAGGGAACGCGCATCAAGCTCTGGCGGAATGTCGCAGGCATGCGAAACGCCAACCAGCATGTCGGCCAGGCCCAGGCAACAGATGATTTCCGTCACCGACGGTAAGAGCGAAACGATACGCATATCTTCTCCCGGTCACTACGAACAAATGCTTGCAATCAACCCATCAACGTCGTAGGTCTCAATTGAAATAGCAACACAAGACCCCAGCCTCATACACGAGACCGGGGTAACATGAGCCGGGCAGACCATCACGCAAAGGAGCGTTCAGGGGGCACGGGGCATGTTCGTCCTCCTTAGCTCGAGAAGGGTGAACAGAGCTGTCGCGGCAGGCTTTCTGGCTTCCGCTACTCGTGATGAGCAGCAGGTTACAGTTGCGGCACAGCGCTGGACTTGCACCAGCTTCCACCTTTTTACGCCCTAGCATCCGGGCTAACGGGTCACCGCGACGGTATATATTTGTAGGGCGATGATGCGCCTATAATAGCACATGGTATTCATATCTGGCAACACAATTCAATTTGCAAATTGGGGCTTCATGCTCGATACGGGCCATCTGCTCAATAGCGATCCGACGGTAGCCGACGAGCAGAGCGCGGTTGCCTTGGTCTTGAAGCGGATCGCGCAGTTGAGCCCACAGGTACGCACGCGCATTGAGGGGGTGCATCTCAACCTGAGTCTGTCAGGCGACTATCAGCGCCAGGCCCAAGCGGCGGGCATTCCCGCCAGATTTGCCGAACACCCCTTCGATGAGCAGTTCGCCATCGCCCGCGACCATGTGGCCGAAATTGATCAACACCGCCCCTTTACATCCCCCTGCTGCCAAGAGATTATCGCCGCGCTGCGGCCTCGCGTGGTGACCCACGAGTTACTGATGCGCTCGCGGGATGAGCTGGAGCGTCATCTGCTCACCCAGTACCGGGCGCTGAATGGTGGATGCTAGTACCTTTTTGCACTCTGGCCAAACTATGCTATAATGGCGTCCATCTGTACTTATGCAAACCAAATATCGTCGCGGTGACCCGTCAGCCCGGAAGCTAGGGCGTAAAGGTGGAAGCTGGTGAGAGTCCAGCGCTGTGCCGCAACTGTAACCGGAGGCTCTATGAGCCGACCGGAAGCCAGGAAGCCTGCCGTGACGAAGTTTGTTCAACCCTTCTCGAGCTAAGGAGGTGAACATGGCACGTGCCCCCTAAACGCACCTGCGTCATGGGTTCCCTGGCCGTTGTGTTCCCCCCGGTTCTCGTATGAGGCCGGGTTTTTTGTTTGGTGACGCAACGTTCAGGGCAGGATGTGAGGGAACCTGGTTCCCTCACATCCTGCCCTGATCCGCAGGGATGTAGGGCACCGCCCTACAGTTTCTCATCACACCCAAAGCTATTCATACGTTGCTCGCGTACCTCAATGGACGCAGGGAGGGAATCGTCATGCCTGATGAAGCCCACATGGAGCTGTGGCACGAGTTGGCACGCAGCGAGGAGCGGATACGCCAGGCGGAATTGGAGTTTACGCTGCTTGGTTGGTTGCCGACGGCTGCCAGTTGGGCCACGCTTGAACGCCTCGGGCTCGAGCGTGAACGCCATGCTTGGTTGCGCCAACGGCTTGCTGAGGCGGCAGGCAGGTTTCGCGGGAATTTTGGGCTGCCCTAGATGGCCCTCACCCCCTATCCCCTTCGACAAGCGGCCCCTGAGCTTGTCGAAGGGCAGGGCACCGCCTCTCCCACAACGTGGCAGAGGGGCGAAGGCACCGCTGTTTTGTTGCATTCCTTATAGCAAATTACGTCAGACCGTATTGCAATGAGGTATACCCTGCTTGTCACTCGTCACTCGTCACTCGTCACTCGTATTATAAGGAGTTCCCCGGTGAGCTTGCTATTTCGCTCCCTCGCAGCCATGCTGCTGCTGATCGCTCTGAGCGCCTGTGGTGCCCAGCCCGCGACCCAAGCACCTACGACCGCCCCCGCTGCACCGACCGAAGCACCAACGCTGCAGATACCTACTGAGGCACCAATGCTTCAGATGCCCACTGATGCGCCGACCGAAGCGCCCCTTGCTGTTGCGCCGAGTGCCAATCTGACGGAGGGGTGTGTTACCGATTATGACCCTCGTGTGGACTACTTCCCCGCGAAGGTGCAGGTTGAGGATGGCGCGGGTTGGACGATTGCCTATTTCAATAACTACAAGATCATTACGGTGCTGAACCCGTGGCGCGATGCGGGGGAGCAGTTTAGCTATGTGTTGGTGCAGTGTGGTACGCCGCCCCCCGCCGATGTTGGCACTGCCCAAGTGATTGAGGTGCCGGTGCGAACCATTGTCTCTATGTCTACCACCCACCTACCCCATCTCGGCGACTTAGGGCTCTTAGATCGTCTCGTGGGACTCAGTAGTTTTGAACAAGTGGTTGCGCCCGCTGTTGTAGAGATGATTGAGGCGGGTGAACTTGTAGAGATTGGGCGCGGGGCTGGAGTGAATGTTGAGCAGGCGATTGAGCTTGAGCCAGAACTGATTATGACTTTTGGCGTTGGCAACCCAGAACGCGACGCGCATCCCAAGCTGCTGGAGGCGGGCTTGAAGGTGGTACTCAACAGCGAGTATATGGAGACAACCCCGCTAGGCCGCGCTGAGTGGATTAAGTTCACCGCTGCCTTCTTCAACCAAGAGGCTACGGCAAACGACGTATATGGCGCAATGGCGGAGCGTTACAACACGATGGCTGCTCAGGCACGGGGCGTTGTCGAACGGCCCACGGTCTTCACCGGCGCTCCCTTCCAAGGCACCTGGTACATGCCCGGCGGCAACAGCTATGTTGCACGCTTCCTCGCCGACGCTGGCGCGGACTACCTCTGGGCCGATGATGATTCGACGGGCAACCAGCAACTCAGCTTTGAGGTGGTCTTTGAGCGCGCCCAGGCTGCCGACTTCTGGCTCAATCCAAGTTCGTGGCAGAGCCTCGCTGATGGCCTCACCGCTGATGAGCGCTTCGCCCAGTTTGCCGCCTTTGAGCATGGTCAGGTCTTTAACAACAATGCCCGTCTCAATGAAACGGGTGGCAACGACTATTGGGAGAGTGGCCTGGCCAACCCCGATATTGTCTTGGCCGATCTGATCAAGATCTTCCACCCGGAGCTGCTACCGGAGCATGAGCTCTATTACCACCAGCAGTTGTTGCCGTAGTGGAGGCTGCCGCCGGGGTGGGAGGATGCGAGGGAACCAGGTTCCCTCGCGCACCCTTGGAGGCTCTTCGGGGGCCATGCCCCCGAACCCCCATCAGAGAGGTAGAGAACCTACATGGATCAAGCCGCTTCACTTACCCCAGAGACAACCGCTACGCCGTGGCCCCGTTTGGGCTTGCGCCCGCTGGCGCTTGTGGCAATGTTGGCGGTGTTGCTGGGTGCGTTTGTGTTGAGTCTTGCGGTTGGCTCGGTGCAGATTCCACTCGATCAGGTCTTGACGATCTTGGTGGGTGGCGAGCCGACACGGGCAACCTGGACGCGGATTGTCTATGATTTCCGTTTGCCTAAGGCGCTGACGGCGATGCTGGCGGGTGGGGCGCTGGCGATGAGTGGCTTGCAGATGCAGACGCTCTTTCGCAATCCGTTGGCCGATCCCTTTGTGCTGGGGGTCAATTCCGGCGCGAGCTTGGGTGTAGCCCTAGTGGTACTGAGTGTCGGCGCGGCCAACACGACACTCCTTGCTGTCGCGGGGCTGCTCGGCAACCTGAGCCTCGTGGTGGCCGCCTGCATCGGCGCCACCACGGTGATGCTCATCGTGCTGGCGCTGGCTCAACGGGTGCAAAGCAGTGTCACCCTGCTGATCTTGGGGTTGATGATTGGCTACCTGACGAGTGCGCTGGTGAGCCTGTTGCTCTACTTTAGCATCGCTGAACGCATCCATGCCTATATCGCCTGGACCTTCGGGAGCTTCGGGGGGGTAACTTGGTCGCAGTTGCGCGTGATGGCTCCTACGATCATCTTGGCGATGCTCTTGGCTCTGATGCTGACCAAGACGCTCAATGCGCTGCTCTTGGGCGAGGCGTATGCACGCTCGATGGGCCTTGATGTGCGCCGCGCACGTTTGGGCATCGTCATCAGTAGTGCGGTGTTGGCCGGCACGGTGACCGCCTTTTGTGGGCCGATTGCCTTCTTGGGGATCGCCATTCCCCACCTCTGCCGGGCGCTGCTACGCACTGCCGATCATCGCATCTTGTTGCCCGCCTGCGCCCTCGTCGGCGCAACCGCCGCCCTCTTGGCCGACCTCGCTGCCCAAGCGCCAGGCTCTAGTGCGGTGCTGCCGCTCAACGCGATCACCGCGCTGCTCGGCGCGCCCGTGGTGGTCTGGATCATCCTGCGACGCGGCTTCTCACACGTATAGGTGGGAGCGCGCGGGAACCCGGTTCCCGCGCACCCCTCCTCCGTCCGCAAAGGATCTGCATGCATACCACAATCCTGCAAGCCGAAGAACTCACCATTGGCTACCGCGCACGTCGCAGTGCGCCCAGCATTGTCGCTACCCAGCTCAACGTTGCGCTCCATGCGGGCGAGGTGGTCTGCCTGCTCGGGCCAAACGGTGTGGGCAAATCCACGCTGCTGCGTACGCTGGTGGGCATGCAGCCCCCCTTGGGCGGGCGTGTTCTCTTGGATGGCAACGACCTGAGTCGGCTCAAGCCACACGAGGTGGCGCGCTGCCTGAGTGTCGTCTTGACCGAGCGGATCGAGGTGGGCCAACTGAGCGCCTATGCGCTGGTGGCGCTAGGGCGGCATCCTCATACCGACTGGACGGGACGCCTGAGCCAGCGTGATGAGGAGATGGTGCGTTGGGCGCTGGAGGCGGTAGACGCGGTGAAGTTGGCGCAGCGCTACGTTCACGAGTTGAGCGATGGTGAACGCCAGCGCGTGATGGTGGCGCGTGCATTGGCGCAAGAGCCGCTGCTCATGGTGCTGGACGAGCCAACCGCCTTCCTCGATCTACCGCGTCGCGTCGAGATGATGCGCCTCTTGCGCCGCCTCGCCCGCGAGACCAAACGGGCGCTGCTGCTCTCGACCCACGACCTCGACCTTGCGCTGCGGAGCGCCGATGCGCTCTGGCTGCTCGCCCCGGGCGGCGTGCTGCACCACGGCGCCCCCGAAGACCTCGTGCTTGGCGGCGCGTTCGAGGCAGCCTTTGCCAACGACGGCATCAACTTCGACCGCCAGCAGGGGAGTTTTCAGGTGCATCCGCCCGCCCACCAGCGCGCCATACTGCGTGGCAACGGGCTCGTGGGCACATGGACGGCCCGCACCCTTGAGCGTGTCGGTTGCACCCTGGTGCGCGACGGCGAAGAGGCCCCATTGCAGATCGCCGTCCTCGGCGATCTCCATACACCCGCCTGGGAGATCGCCAACCATGGCGATCCACCGCAGCGCGTCACCTCGCTCCATGCCCTTGCGGCGCTGGTGCGCGCTGCGGCCAACCAGCACGGAGCGGGCGAAGCCGATCCTAGAGGAAGGATATAGAAACGAGAAAATAGAAAATAGGCAATAGCGCAAAAGGAACGCTGTTTAGGGGCACGGCGCTGCCGTGCCCCTGGGGGCTACGGCGACCACGGGGATGGCACGGCGCTGCCGTGCCCCTACGGTCTAT
>NZ_NQWI01000169.1 GCF_002532535.1 Candidatus Viridilinea mediisalina | reverse complement strand
AGCTCAGCGCATCGTGTCAGCTTCGGCCCCCAATCGCGGGCGGGTGCGCGGGCCTGGGATACCTTCCAAACCTTGGCAGCCACGGCGGCCAAACTCGGCGTGGGGTTCTTTCACTACCTCCACGACCGGATCGTCACGCCTGCGACCACGCCAACCTTAGCCGAGCGCATAGCCCAACGGGCTGGTGTCGCCATGCCATCGGCGGCCTGATCCAGCGGTTTTGGAGAGGATACATCTACAATCTACAATCTACAATCTACAATCTGCAATCTGCAATCTGCAATCTGCAATCTACAATCTGCAATCTACAATCTGCAATCTACAATCTACAATCTACAATCTACAATCTACAATCGTAAATGGTATTACATTGCCTTCCCCTACCTGAACGATCACCTCACCGCCCCCACCTGCACCCCTAGATCGCGGCGGTCGCTCTGGCGCGCATCTTCTAACGCCGGAATCCACGGGCGGTTGCGTAGGTTGAGCAGGAGGCTGCCCGTGGGAGTTGGGGGGAGTTGGGTTGGATCGAGGTCTATAAGGGCGATACCTGGTTCTTCAGTGAGCAAGAAGCAGCCCAATTCAACCCATGCGTTGGTCTGGGTGGGCCAGGGTTGGTCTTCGGGGAGCGCACTGAGGCAGACTTCGGCTGGCCCCAAGTGGCTAGGACGCTCGCCCCCGGCAAGGCTGAGGGCCACTTGCTGGGGGGCTGCCCCGACGGGCCAGGGCAGGCGTAGGATCGCATTGCCGTTGCTCCAAGCATAGCGCGAGCCGTCGGGGCGCGCTTCGGGGCGGTGGAAGCCTACTACCTGCGCCGCGAAATCGAGTGGCGTCAAGGGCAATGGGGCGCTCGCTACGCGCCCTGCTTCGCCGGGTACGAGGCGGTAGATTGCAAACCCCAGGCTCAACTGCGAGACATTGCGCGGCTTTTGATCCAGCAGTTGCTCAAATTCAGGCAGATCAAGTGTGAAGAAGCCCACCTGCTCCAGGTCGAAGCCCGGTAGCGCAAAGCTTGCGCCGGAAGCGCCAAGTAACACGTAGACCTGATGGCCCTGTGTGTGTAGGCGCTCAACTGTCGCGGCGAGTTCATGGGCATATTTGCCCGGGCTGGTGCTCTTGACCGCAAAGGCATCGAGGCCATAGATGAAGCGCAGCGGCGTGGCCACCATATCAGGCACATCGCGTGCTTCGGCGTAGATCGGCGCTCCCCCACGCATGAGCAGCACGTCCCGTCCGGGGCTAAACTGGGCCGCCAGGCTGTCCAATTGCGCCAATGCGCCCCGATATTCCACATGGCCAATGATGGGCCGATTGGTCACAATCAAGAAGAGCAGCAAGAGTAGCGCCATGCCTGTGGCGCTCGCAAGGCGTAGGCGTTGCAACCAGAGGTTGCCCATTCCTCCCGTTGCCAAGGCCACGAGCGCAAAGGCCATGCCTAAGCTCAAGGCGGGGTAGGTGATCGGCACGAAACGGCGCAAAATGTAGATATAGTGCTGATCGGAGGTGCCATAGGTTTGGCGCACATAGAAGAGTGTGCCCACAAAGGCGACACTCAGAAAGAGCCACGAAGCGCTATTCAGCCCACGCCGCAGCCAGAGGGCGTAGCCGATGATGCCGAGTAGTAGGCCCAAGGGCGAGAGGTACCAGCCAACCCGCACCAGGTTGGCCAAGGGGATCAGATACTTCGGATTGATCGGCGCCGGCTCAGAAGTCAGACTGGCCGGGTCTACCGCCATACGCTGCCACCAACTCATGGTACTATACTCATTGTACCAAAGACGCAGCGGAATCCGGATCGGCGCACCCACATAGCCTTGCAGGCGTAGCCAATTGGTCGTCTGGTTGCTCAACGGCCCGGCCCATGGCCCTCGTTCGGCCAGCAGTTGCTCGCGCAGCGCAACGGTCGCCTCGTGATCGGGGGTAGCCTCCCAGAGCGGGCCAGGCGCGAAGAGTACACCGGCCTGATTGCGCGCCTCAGTGACGCCCATGCGCCCGGCGCGCACATCGGCGGCCACCAGGACTGGATCGCGGGTGAGCGGATCGCTCCAACCGCCCCGCGTATTGAAGAGTATATCGCTATCGAGCAGCGCTGGACGCACGAAGTAGGCGTAACCACCAAGCAGCAACACCCCCGCCGTCAGCAGATTGAGCAGCAGCGTGCGCCGCGCTAGCAGAGCCGCCTCAAAGCGGCGCAAGAGCCACCCATGGCGAGCGAGCAGCAGCAGGCAGAATAACGCCACCAACAGCAACCCCACTTCCGCCACCAAGCGCACCCAGGCATCCAGTTCCAGATTGCCGGGCAGACGCAGCGGACGCACCAGCGCACTCCGCGCCCCCTCCAGAAAGACCTCGCGCAGCACCTCAGTCATAAAGGGCACACTGAGCAACGCCACCAGCGCATAGTCGCGCAGCAGCCGCTCGTGGGCAGTATCAAAGAAATAGGCGCGGGCAACAAAGAGGATATGCAGACCAGCGTGGAGCAGCATGAGCCCCATGCCGACGGCGAGCGCAGTATGCACCAGTTGCCAGCGGCGGGTCAGTGCCACATAGAGCAAAAAGGCCAACACCGGCCCGAGCAAAAAGAAATCGATGCGCGTCAGGGCCACTTGGCCAATCGCCAACCCGGCCAGCAGGGCCGCAACCCAAGCGGGCCGCTGATCCTGTGCTTCAGCAGGTACCAAGCGCCGATCCTGCCCACCAAAGGCCACCGCAAAAAAATAGAGGCCCACCCAGATCAAACATTGTGCCGTTGTCTCTGCGGTTGAATAGCGTGAAAACCAGATCTGCACCCCATTCAGGGCCAAAAAGAGCATAGCCAACAGCCCGACCCAGGGGCCAGCGAGCCGTCGCCCCAGCATGCCCACGCTCCAAACCCCCAGGAAGCCCAGCAGCCCAGGCGCAAAGAGGCCAAAGAGCGGGCCGCCTATGGCGGTGAGCAGGCCAATCCAAGCGGGCAGCAGATGCAGCCCCTGCGGCACCACCCGGCCAGCGGGCACCTCACCCTCATTGATAAAGAAGCCTGCCGCCCGCAAGCGACTCGCAATATAGCGCTCGCGGGGCTGACTAATCATATAGTTGGTAATCGCTTGACGCGCCGGGCCAGCCACGGCCTCATCCTCAGACTGAGCCTCTTGGCCCCAGCGTGCCACCAGCGCATCATGCTGCACCAGGCTGCCAGTACGCGCCAGCGCCATCCCCGTGGTCGCATAGACCCCGGCATCACGCACGCCAACCACCGTCTCAAAGGGGCGCGCCACCAGCAGCAGGGTTAGCAGCAGTGCCCCCCCAACAGCGGCCAATTCCCAGCCGCGCCAACGGGCTTGTTGCGGCGGGGGGCGTGCATGGGGCAGGAAAACAAGCAAAGCCCCAAAGCCCAAGGTGAGAACCACATGCAACCAGAGGCTAAAAAAACCTAGTGCAGCCAAGAGCAGCGCCAGCCAACCCGCCCAAAGCGCCCCGACCACCACCCGTTCAAAGTGGCATTCCAATAGATCGGCGGGCGCACCAAAGCGGCGGATCCAAGCCCAACCGGGCAGATAGAGCAGCAACAGCAGCAACAGGGCCGCAAGGACGTAGCTCAAAATCCAACCTCAATAATCGTACGCGCCGTGCGATCCTGAAAGAAGCCCACGCCATCCTGAATCAGACCCACATAGAAACCCATGCGCGTCTCGCGGCGCAGAATCTGAACGCGGCCAACAATCTCGACCTCCTCACCGGGCATGAGGAAATCCTCAACTCCGGGCACCGTCCAGTCTTCAGGCGGGCGTTCGGAGAGCGCCCAGCGGAAGGGGTAGCGCAGGGCACCGCCGCCACTATTGGCGTCCCAATCAACCCCAACGCGCCAGAAGCCACCGGCTTGCGCGGCAAAGCGGCCATCTTCCACCGACGAGAAGACCTCATTGGTACTAAACTCATAGCCACTTGCCGGGCCATAGGTACGGATCGGCACCTCGCCGGTATTGCGTACCCGCACCGTCACCGTAATCACACTGCCCAGCATCACCCGTTGGGGCGCAATGCGTGCGGAGACGATGCGCGCTTCGGGGTGGCCGACATCCTCAAGGCCAATGTTGCCCTGGCGCTGCACCACATTGCCATAGAGGTCTTCGGCACGCACGGTGTAGGTGTAGACCCCGGCGGGCAGCAGCGAGCCATTGGGCCGCTTGCCATTCCAGACATGGTGCTGCTCAAATGGCCCCTCCTGCTCGCGCGTCACCACCGGCACCACCTCGCCAGTAGGAGTCGTAATCGCAATATCCACCGTTGCCGTAATCGGCAAGCGATAGGTAAACTCGGCAACATCATCAATCGCATCGGCATTGGGCGAAATGACTTCGGGCGCAACCAGCAGATTCTCAATCGCAGGCAAAGGAATCTCGCTGCCAGCAATGGTAAGCGGCAAGCGGCGTTCAGCCTGCTGGTCATCAGCAGCGGTCGCCGCAACCACCACCTGGTAATCACCGGGGGGCAGCATGCGGCGCAAAATCATGGGATCATTGGTAGGCACAGTGCCATCAAAGCGCAGCACATAGGCTTCACGGTGGGCCGGACGCACCTCATCGCGCCGCAAATCGTAGCGCGTACCATCAGCCGCCAGCAGATAGATATCAACCTGCGCCTGACGCCCAATCGCATAACTAATCGTCAGCGGCGCAGAAGTCTCAGTCGGCGCAAACGAAGCCGCACTCAGGCTCACCTCACCAAGCACCGCACCAGTACCACAGCCAGCAAGCAACAGCAGCGCAACAACAAGGCTCAACGTGAGCAGCATGCGGCGCACGGCAAAAAAGAATGGACATTGATGGATCATAACGGGCGCATGCTAACAGGATTCGGGCAATCGCGCAAAATGTTGCTACGCCAGCTCACTCTCTGCCATAGCCCTCCGGCGGGCTATCATCTGCTGCAGGGCGCGGCGACGGCTATAGAGTGCGGCCAGCTTCATACCATTGGCGCGTGTGTCGGCGGCTTGGGCCACAGCCTGGATGTGTTGATCCAGGAGTGTAATCATGTGCTCAAGGTGAGCGATGAGCGCCTTGGCACGCTGCTGAATTTGCTTTCGCAGACGGCTCTGCTGTTGGGCGTTGCTGCCTTCAAGCAGCGCTTGTACCCCGAGAAAGGCCCCAGTGCCTAAGAGTACCGCGATGCCAATGCCGGGAACCATGCCGAGGCCGAGGCCAAGGGCGGCAAGACCTGAGGTAATCCCGGCGGCACTCAGCCCGATGACTGAGCCAGAGACATAGACCGCCGCGATGGGCACGCCTACGGCAGCAAGGCCCGCTGCGGCGAGTTTGGTTGCTTGGGCTGCTGCGCGATCATTCTGGCCCCGCAGCTTGATGGTGCGTAGATCACGCATGAAGCGCCAAATGGCCCGGTATTGCTCATCGTTCACGAGCAGAGTCTGGCGTGCCTGTTCGAGCATGCGGTCTTGGCGCAGATCGAGCAGATCATTAGCCCAAGCAATCTCAACCAAGTTGAGCATCAAGGCATAGCGTACCTGCTCTGGTGCCGCTGGAAAGGGCGCAAGGGCCATGCTGAAGTCGGGTGGGGCCACAATGTAGTTATAGATCAGGTCGCGCCCATTAGCCGAAAGTCCTTCAAAATCTACCAGATCAATGATCAGTTGCAACTCATCACGATCAAGGCTCCCATCGCTATTGGCCAGCGCATAGAGCGCCCCGGCATACGCGACGCGCTGATGTTCGGGGAGCGCTGCGATGTTGACGAGGTCTTCAGCCACGACCCCACTAACCGCCTGGTGGACCTGTTCAACCACTTCGTGCAAACCCTGTTCAGCCTGGCTTGCTACTTCCTGGGCCAAACGTTCCGCTTCACGGCGTGCTGCATCAAATTTCTGCTGCGTTTTACCCAGCGTTTTGCCAAGATCATCCCAGAAATCGCCCATAGTTCCTCCTATCTTGCGTACCATCCCTAGACATGCTATGCTTAGGGCTACCGGCGGTGCTGCATCTGTCCCGCCGCCGCCGTAGTGTGTAAGGCTACTGCCATGACGATCACCGACCGCATGCTCATCGGCGCCATTGCCAACAATCCGGCCAATTATGAGGGTGACGGCGAATGGCGCTACTCAATCCCCCACAAGGCGATCTTCTTTAGCAAGGCTTCCGAACCCGATCCGCGTGACAAGGAGCCCTTCTTTGCACTACCTTCCCTCGACCCTGATGGTTCAAAACGCCGCGAACGTGCCTTCCGCGCCTTCATCAGCCGCCGCTGGCCTCCGAGCCGCCAGCGCGAGCTTGAGCACTTCGCGGAACGGCGGGGCTGGAATTTGGCCATGGAGTTGAAGTATGGCGGCGGTGCCCTCGAAGATAGCGAGGCCGAAGAGTGGCAATATGTTGTCAATCGTGAACTTGAACGCCTCGCCGCTCAAGTTCGTGAACAGATTGCTACCTTGGAGTAGGAAAGTAGGAGGGTAGGAAAGTAGGAAAGTAGGAAAGTAGGAGGGTAGGAAAGTAGGAGGGTAGGTTCATGGCATGTAGAAATTAGTAGTATGTCCTCCTCCCTCTTTCCTACTTTCTCTTTCCTACTTTCTCTTTCCTACTTTCTCTTTCCTACTTTCTCTTTCCTACTTCCTAGCCCACTCATTGCCCACTAAAGATCAAGTCGCGCCGTGCAAAGGCGTAGAGCGCCAAACTCAGCAACGCAATCAGCAGCGATGTTTGGGCCAACAGGTTGGCAATGGCGGTTGCGTTGCCATAGTCACGGGTAACTGCCAATTGGAAGCCGTAGAACGCGGGGACGAGCGGGCCGCCAAGGAGTGCTTGGGTGGCGCGCAAGAGCGTTTGCAGCGTCTCTGGGATAGCAGCCATCATCTGGCCGGTAATGAAGTTGCTCGAAAAGGCTAAAGCTATCAAGCCGAGCACAAAGAGCCGCCAACTGGTGGGAAAGACCAGCGGCGAGAGCATGAGCAGCAGCGCGGCTAAGAGGCCAATATTCAACATGAGTGGCAGTGTGCCCAAGCACCAGCCGAGCAGGTCAAGTTCGGGCGGCGGGTTCAAGATGGCCACCAGCAGCGACAAGATGCCATAGGTTCCGGCGACAATGCTACACGCACTCAGAAAGAGGCCAAGCAGAAAGCTTGCTCGCCCCAGCCCGCGTGCCAGCAACACATAACTCTGAGGACGGTCGCCCAGCCCAATGATGGCCGCCATCGTGTAGAGTGTCAACGCAGGCGTGAAGACGCCCAAAACACTGAAGAAGTAGTCGTCGGTCATCGGGTTGCGAAAAAAGATCGCATAGACCAACATGAGCGCGACGACTTCAATCAAGACCCGTCCTGAGCGCAGATATTCAAGTAGGGTAAAGCCGGTGAAGCGTAGCATGTGCATAGTGCTGCCTTTGGGGGGAGGAGGGCATAGGAAAGGAGGAAGGAGGAAGGAGGAAATAGGAAATAGGAAATCGTGCAAACGTAGTGCCAACTTATGGTCTTCCAGTAAATAATCCGCTAACCAGACCTCGCAAATCTGGCATATCTATCAGGTCTAGCCCGTGCCGCGACACCGGATTAATTTCTGGAACACCATTAGTCGGCATCCGGGGG
>NZ_NQWI01000168.1 GCF_002532535.1 Candidatus Viridilinea mediisalina | reverse complement strand
GAGCCCACCCCGGAGCCCACCCCGGAGCCCACCCCGGAGCCCACCCCGGAGCCCACCCCGGAGCCCACCCCGGAGCCACAACCCACACTAAACAGGGTCTATTTGCCTCTCGTGGCACGGCCTGGGCAGGCAGATCTGACCGTGAGTGCGCTGCAGATCACGCCTGAAGGCCCGAATCTCAATGCAGGCACACCAGTGACTATCACGGTAACGGTGACGAACCAAGGCCCTGGGCCAACCGAAGCCTTCTTCTGGGTTGATCTTTATGTCAATCCCAGCAGCACGCCACAGATCAATCAACTCTGGCATGATCGCTGTGCTATCACGCCATGTGTAGGCATGACCTGGCCAGTACGCACCATCCTGCAGCCCGGCGAAAGCATCACTCTGAGTACAGCGGAGGGCTACGACCCAACGCGCAGCTATTGGCTCGGCTGGCTACCAGTGGGTACAGAGCGCATCTATGCCTATGCTGACAGTTGGAACATCGTGGGCAACCGTGGTACCATCCATGAGCTTGATGAACACAACAACCTTGGCGTGATCGAAGGGCTACAGGTTGAAGGCACCAATCCGCCCCACGCTCCGTGGCAGCCCATGCTACGCCCAAGCCTCGTACAGCAGGATGGCTTACCGACACGGCCTGTCGTTAGGTAGGTGCAGGCGAGGATGGGAGCGCCAAGCGCTCCCATCCTCGCCTCGTTATGTAAGAAGCTGTCTGAAAAGCCGGAGGGCACACGCTGGAGTGCCGGCTTTAGCCGGCTGAAGCCGGCACTCCAACGCCAACCCATAGACTTTTCAGACAGCCTCTAAGGAAACAACCCTCATATGCAACGGCTACTCAGCACCATCATGATCAGCAGCGGCCTTATGCTTTTGCTGCTGGCGAGCCTGCCCTACGCAGCACCCTTAGCCGCACAGGGCGATGACGAGCTACCACCGCGCCCGACCTTGACCCCTATGCCGGAGCTTCCGACTTCAGAGTTGCCCGCGACAGCCACACCGCTGCCCGCGACAGCCACGCCACCGCCCGCGACAGCCACACCGCTGCCCGCCACAGCCACGCCGGTAGGGCCACCACCACCAGCGCAACCCGACCCGGCCCCGCAGCCGAGTCCAACCCCACTCCCCGCAGGGCGGATCACGGGTACGGTGATTGATCTGACAACTGGGGCACCAGTGGCAGGGGTAGCAGTGCAGGTAGGAACCCATGTAACCAGCAGCAACAGTGATGGCAACTACAATATTGAGGGACTGCCTACGGGCAACTACACCATCGAATTATTACCCACAGCAATGCAAGGTACAGCGGCCCAAGGGCCGATCACAGTGGCATTACTACCAGGCGCGACGGTCGTACAGCACCTCGCCCTACGTAGCCCACCACAGCCAAGCCCAGGCGACTCAGAGCAAGCAACCGAGCCAACGCCCCCCGTAAGCCCAGAGCAAACAACGGAGCCAACGCCCCCCGTAAGCCCAGAGCAACCCCCAATCAGCCCGGAGATACCCGTATACCTACCCATCACTGCGGGTAGCCACACCAACCAAGGGCTCATGCTCCTCAGTGCAATCCTACTACTCACCCTTGGTTTTGGGGTGCGCTGGTTGCTGGCAATTGGGCGTCATAGGCCGCTCTAACACGCACTGCTACAAGAAACATGCGAACAAGCCGCAGCCCCAGACCACAGAGCAGGTCTGGGGCTTGTCGTTTCCGACCAAAACCGTAACTTTTTGCCTCTTGCGACGGTATATAGTATGAGGGCTCTATTTCGGCGGGGGAGAAGCGAGGACATGAGGCAGCAGGATGTTCACCATGCTGCCACGCAGTAGTGTGACCTAAACGCATCTCTACAGGAGCAACGACATTATGCGCCTTGACCATGACGGCATCTTCAAGCAACTATTAAGCGCCTTTCTGATCGAGTTCTTTGAACTCTTTGCGCCCGATTTGTTGGTGTTGATCGATCCCCACGAGTTGCGTCTGTTACCGACCGAATCGTTTGTCAATCTCCTCGATCCTGATCGACGCACCGCAGATCTCTTGGTGCACGCCAAGATCAGAGATAGCCCAGGTACCATCTTGATCCACCTTGAACATCAAGCGCAACACGACGACGTGCTTGATCAGCGCATGTTTCGCTACTTTGCCCGTTTCTACAACCATTACGACCATCCCGTCTGTCCGGTGGTGCTTTGCTCCTATCCATCGCCACTGCGGATGGCGACACAGCGACACCAGTTGAGCATCGGCACGCGAAACATCCTCAACTTTGAATACCAAGTGGTACAATTAAATCGCTTGGATTGGCGCGACTATCTCGGTCATCCCAACCCGCTCGCTGCCGCCTTGATGGCACGCATGCGTATCGCCCGCCACGAGCGTTGGCAAGTCAAAGCCGCCGCGCTCAAACAGTTGATGAGGGTCACCCGTAACAGCGAAGCGCGGCGCATGCTCGCCGCCTTTATCAGCATCTACCTGCCACTCAATGTCCACGAGACCGCACAATTCAATGCGGATGTGGCAACCTGGCAGGCTCACACCAAGGAGTCAGTGGTGGAACTTATTTCTGAATGGGAACAGAAGGGCATCGAGAAAGGGCGCTGCGATCTCCTGCTCTACCAACTCGAACACCGTTTCGGGCCAGTGCCCGCAGCATTGCACCAACAGCTTATGGCCATGCCCTCCAAACGCCTGCTGGCCTTGAGTGCCGCGCTGTTTGATCTGACCAGTCTGGATGCGGTGCAGGCGTGGGTGAATCAGGCCGAACGTGGCTAGGGTGTAGGTAGGGTGTAGGAGCATGGAATAGCCGCGAAAGCGTGCAAAAAGGTTTGTTAGCGCTAGGCAAGGTTCACAGAAAAAATGACTACCTCAACCCTTGAGTCACGTGCAGTACACCCCATCACTCGGCGCTTCAGCGTCGAAGAGTATGAGCGCATGGCCCAATCTGGGCTCTTTGATCCGGACGAGCGGCTTGAGTTGCTTGATGGAAGGATTGTCCACATGAGTCCGATTGGCCCGCTCCATGCCGCTGTGGTGCTGCGCCTCAACACCTTGCTCAATCGCTTGCTCGTTGGACGCTATCTGATCAGCGTTCAAAACCCCATCAGGCTAGGGGCGCAGAGCGAACCCCAGCCCGATGTACTGATGCTGCACCCACGCCACGACTATTACGCCACAGCCCATCCCACTCCATCTGAGGTCTTGCTTGTCGTTGAGGTGGCCGATCCAACCAACAGCTACGACCGTAGCATCAAGCTGCCGCTCTATGCTGCTGCGGGTATCGCCGAAGTCTGGCTTGTGGCGCTCGCGCAACAGCAGATCGAGCAGTACTACCATCCAATCGGCGACCAATATGGCAGTAAGCAGACCTATAGCCGTGGCGCATGTATTACAGCCCATGGCGTAAGCGGGTTAGAGCTGGAGGTGGATGATATCTTGGGTTAACCTACGTTAGAAAAACCCCAACTCATCGCGCGCCTCTTCGCTCATGAGCGACGGGTTCCAGAAGGGTGTCCAGACTAGGTTAATCTTCACATCTTCAAGCCCTTTGTAGACTTCACTGAGGGCCATGACCTCACGCTTGGCTTGATCCAAAATCTGCGGGCCAGCCGGGCAAGCCGGGGTCGTGAGGGTCATATCAATATCCACCTTGCTCCCCTCGTCCAGCACATCAATCCGGTAGACAAGCCCAAGATTCACGATGTCGAGCCCGATTTCGGGGTCAATCACGTTCTTGAGCGCGGCGCGTACCATATCTTCGTTGAGCATATGTTCCTCTTTCGGTGGGGTTTTGGGGATGCTGTGCCTCCCCCAAAGCTGGTTTTGCTGTCGTGTTGGTGGCAGCACCACCAACACGACAGCAAACCATGAGCTTGGGGCGTAGCCCCAACAAGCTGTAACCTGTAGCCTGTATGCTTCCCTTAGTATGATACCATAAGCACTATGATAGAGCTCTTTATTGCTAATCCACTTTGGTTAACGTGACACCATATGGTAAACTCTGATCACAATCCACTCCTCAATCTGCCCGCTGCGACGTTGGCGCTGGTGGTGGGTGATGCGCGTAAGCGTTTGGTGACCTACCTCAATCGTTGGGGCTACTATGAGACGCTGTTGGCCTATTTTGATCTCTGGCTGGAGGTGCAACCAACAGCGGTGACGCTGCGCGAGGGGCGGGCGCGTGTCTTGGTTGAGTTGGGCCAGGGGGCCGAGGCGCTGACGCTGCTTGATGCGCTTGATGCTGAACGAAGTCCGAGTAACTCCCGCCGCCAGTTGCGCCTGCGGGCATTGCTCGATGCCCATCGCTTTACTGAGCTTGACCAGATGCTGACAGCGATGCTGGCGGAGGAGGAGCAGCCTTTCTATACGCTGTTGCTGCGCGGCGATGCGCTGCGGGCGCAGACGCTGTTTGACCATGCGGCCACTGCGTATGCTCAGGCAGCAGAGTTTGATCCGCTCTCCTTGGCCCCGATTCGCCGTCAGGCTGAATTGGCCCTCGATCAGGGTGAGGCGGAAGTGGCGCGCGGCTTGATTGATGCGCTCATGCTGCGCCCCGGCTATACCCCGGTGACCGCCGATCTCCAATTGCTGCTGCGTGCCGCTGAGTTGGCTGAGGATACGGCGGCGATCCAGGCGCTCCGCAGCCAACTGGCAACCCAAGAGCAGGCCGATCGCGCCACGACCATCCAGAGCCTGAAGCTCCATGCTATGCCTGTGGCCGAGACGTTACAGGAGGTGGCACCGGAGCCGAATGAGACGAGTAGCCCGGCCCTGCCCGAAGAAGCCTATGCGACCCTGCGCGACATCTTTGGGCTTGATGATTTTCGCCCCAATCAGGCCCGCGTGATCCAGAGTATGCTCGCTGGGGTGCCGACGTTAGCAGTTATGCCAACGGGCGCGGGGAAGTCGCTTACCTACCAGTTGCCCGCGCTGCTGCTGCCCCAGCCAACGGTGGTGGTAAGCCCGCTGATCGCTTTGATGAAGGATCAGCTCGATGGCCTGCCCGACCAGGCGCGCCCCTATGCAACCTTGATCAACTCTTCGCTTAGCGCAAGTGAATTGGGGGCGCGCCTGCGCGCCATTGGCAACGGCCAGTATCGCTTGGTCTATATTGCGCCCGAACGTTTGCGCCAGCGCGCCTTCCTCCACGCGCTCAAACGCTGTGGCGTGGCGCGGGTCGTGGTTGATGAGGTTCACTGCCTGAGCCTCTGGGGCACGAGTTTCCGCCCTGACTACCTCTTCATCGGGCGCGCCATTGAGGAACTGGGCAATCCGCCGGTCTTGGCCCTGACCGCCACCGCCTCACGTGAGACCCAAGCGGAGATTGTGGCTAGTCTGGGGGCGTGTGAGCGGGTAATTGCTTCGGTCTACCGGCCTAACCTCTACTTCCAGGTGGTGCGGGCGGGCAACCGCGACGATAAGTTCAAGGCGCTGCTCGACATGTGTCGGCGCATCAATGGCCCAATCATTGTCTATGCCCGTTCGCGCCAGAGTTGCGAAGAGTTGGCCGAGGGGCTGCGTCAAGCGGGGATTGTGGCCGACCACTACCATGCCCAAGTGAACGACCGCGCGACCTGCCAAGAGCGCTTTATGCGTGGCCAAACTCGCGTCTTGGTTGCAACGGTTGCCTTTGGTATGGGCATTGATAAACCCGACATTCGGGCGATTGTCCACTATAACCTGCCCCAATCAATGGAAGCCTACTACCAAGAGGCGGGCCGGGCCGGGCGGGACGGACAGCCCGCGGTTTGTGTGTTGCTCTACGCGGCGAGCGATAAAGGGCGTTTGAGTACGTGGCTCAACGAGGAGGCGCTGACCCGCGACGATCTGCGTGAGCTCTTCAAGGCGCTGCGGCGGCTGATGCGCGGCCCTTGTGATGTGCTTGATCTGACGCAGTTGCAGCGGGCGCTGCCGGGCGATAGCGAAAGCCTTGTGCGGGTAGGTTTGAGCATGCTGGAGCGGGTGGGGCTACTGCGCCGCCACTTTGACAGCCCGGAGTTTGCGACCCTGACTCTGAGTGGCCTACCTGCCCCTGATGACCAAGCGAGCCAAGTGGCGCAACTGGCCGGGTTGAGTGAAGGTGAGCCAGTGGAGGTTGATCTGCTCTTGTTGGCCGAACGAACCGGCATGCCCGCTGCCGAGATCGAGAGCCACCTGTTGCAGTGGCAAGATAGTGGCTACCTGCGCTTGCGTGGTGGCCCACGGTTACCCTTGGTTGAACTGCTGCCCGCCCCAGACGATGTAGCCAAGCGCATTGACCAACTGCTACGCGACTATCGTGAGCGCCAAGAGCAGCGCATCGAAGCAATGGCCAACTATGCCCGCAGCGCCGACTGCCGTCACCGTTCGCTTGCGGCCCACTTTGGCCAGCGCATCGCCCCCTGTCGCAACGGCTGCGACATCTGTGCGCCACGGAGATAGTCCCAAACTCTATTTCCGCATGCGCTATTGCCCTATTTCCTATCTCCTCCTTTCTGTATCCTAAAAATACTCACCCCTCAGTCATAAACCAACTCCCCCCAACCTGCAAAGTCGGCAACGCTCCACGCTGTTCACCAATGAGATCAATCAGGCCACCCGTGCGCTCGCGCAGCAGATCGCCCTCAGCATTATAGAAGCGCAGGATCAGTTGGCCATCCACAACGCGCACGAGGGCGCGGTCTTCATGCCGCTCGATCACCTCAGTGCCAGAAAAGCTGACTTCAAGGGTTGCATAGGCCCCCACCGCAGGATTGGCCGCACCATGAGCGAAGCGGGCCAACATCAGCCCCAACGCAGCCCGTTGATCCACGCGCTCACTCGGCGCAAAGTGGCTGGCCAAGCGTTCAGCCCAACCCCGTCGGACCTCGATGTCCGTCAACGCCGGATCATTGAGCGCCGCATTGAGATCTTCGAGAAAGCTCTCGACCACCTGATGCGGGCTGCCGCCCCCCGCCCCCACCAATTCGCTCGCTGTGAGCATAGCACCACAGCCACTCAGCGCCAGGGTGAGGCAGCAGAGCAGGAGAAGTTGGAAAAGGGACGCGAGCACGCGAGGACGCGAGCACGCGAGGACGTGAGGACACGAGGACACGAGGACGCGAGGACGTGAGGACACGAGGACGCGAGGACGCGAGAACGCGAGAACGCGAGGACGCGAGAACGCGAGGACGCGAGGACGCGAGGACGCGAGGACGCGAGCACGTGAGGACGCGAGGACGCGAGGACGCGAGGACGCGAGGACATCACGTTTTCGCATCCTCGCAAAGACGCTGGCTGAACTTGTCGAAGCCAAGCGGCACGGCTCAGAATCTATTCCCACGAACAAACCTTTCAAAAAGCCTCTAAGGGAAGCAGAAATTGTTACGTATCCCAGCAGCCTGTCATGCTGAATAGTACATATTCGCAGGCATCGTAGTGCCGACGTTAGTCGGCTGAGGTCTTTGGCAGCGATGGGAGCCGACTAAGGGAAGCAGATTTTGTTGCGTACCCCATTACTTTGTCACTCTGAGTACCTCATGGCCCGCAGGCCAGTGGCACGGAGAGAAACAGCGTGAGTGCGCTGCCCCTCCGCTGGCTGAGCTTGTCGAAGCCAGCGGAGGGTGGCGGCGCAGCGGTGCGGGGCTTCGACAAGCTCAGCCACCGCACCACCGCGCCGCCTTAGG
>NZ_NQWI01000167.1 GCF_002532535.1 Candidatus Viridilinea mediisalina | reverse complement strand
AGATTGGAGATTGGAGATTGGAGATTGGAGATTGGAGATTGGAGATTGGAGATTGCAGATTGGAGATTGTAGATTGCAGATTGGAGATTGCCGAACATGGCGTCCCAATGGGCTGTAGCGTTCTTGATCATGTGGCATGTTCAAGGGTAATTGGGATTACGTGTGCTTGCGAACTTGGCGTAGCTATGGTAGAGTCTGGCGTACAGATGCGGGCGTAGCTCAGTGGTAGAGCATCTGCCTTCCAAGCAGATGGTCGCGCGTTCGAATCGCGTCGCCCGCTCCACGTTAGAACGCGGAATCTCACGAGTGAGGTTCCGCGTTTTGTGTTGATGCGGCTGCGGCCCTGGCTGATACAGCCGGGGATGCTGGGCACCTCGGCCACAAACCATCCGTCTTCTGGTATCACAACAACTCGCCCACCCGCTGCAACAATTGGTCAATTGAATAGGGCTTGGGCAGAAACTCAATGTCCTCTTCTAGGATGCCATGATGGGCAATGACGTTCGAGGTGTAACCTGAAGTGAAGAGAACCCTGATGCTAGGGCGCAAGGCTTGCAACTCTTCGGCCAAGATGCGCCCGTTCATACCAGGTAGAATGACGTCCGTGATGAGGAGATCAATCGGATCATTCATAGCACCAACGATGCGTAGGGCTGCTGGCCCGTCGCGGAAGGCAAAAACGCGGTAGCCCTGCGCGATCAGCAGGCGCGTCGCTAAGGTTCGCACCATCTCGTCATCTTCAACCAATACAATCGTCTGGTTGCCCCGTGGCAGCGTCGTAGCCGCTTTGGGTTGCTCGATGGTGCTCTCACTCATTTCTGCGGGCGGAAGATAGAGTTTCACGGTCGTGCCTGCGTTGGGCTCCGAGTAGACTTCGATGCGCCCGCCGTTTTGTGAGACGGCCCCATAGACCATGGCCAGCCCCAGTCCCGTGCCTTTGCCCTGATCTTTGGTGGTGAAGAAGGGCTCAAAGAGGTTTGCTAAGACCTCTTTGCTCATGCCTACGCCGTTGTCAGAGACGGCTAACAGGACATAGTTGCCAGGGCGAATCTCTTCGTTGTGCTGGCGGATGTAGGCTTCGTCTAGTTCGACATGGGTTGTCTCGATGGTAAGTTTTCCGCCATAGGGCATGGCATCACGGGCATTGACCGCAAGATTGATAATGATCTGTTCGCACTGCCCCGGATCAAAGCGCACTGAGGCAAGCTCAGGGTCGAGGATGGTTTGGAGTTCAATATCTTCACCCAATAAGCGTAGCAGCATGCGCTGGACGCGCACAATCACCGCATTGAGACTGATCACCTGAGGCATAATGAGCTGACGCCGTGAAAAAGCCAAGAGCTGTTGGGTCAGCCCAGCGGCTGAGTCGATAGCTTTACTCACTTGGCTCAGATCATGCACCAACGGATCATCCAGGTTGAGTGAGAGCATCGCTAAATCAAGGTAGCCCTTCATCACCGTGAGCAGATTGTTGAAATCGTGGGCCACGCCACCGGCTAAACGCCCAATCGATTCCATCTTTTGAGCCTGGAGGAATTGGGCTTGGATCCGTTTGGCCTCAGTAATGTCTTGGAACGATGCTACCATGCCGAGAGGTGAACCTAAAGCATCATGGAAGAGGCTCGCGCTGACCTGGATGGCGCGCTGCTGCCCATCAGTACGCCGCGCCAGCAACTCGCCCATCCATTTGCTATCCTCCCGAATGCTGCGTATCACCTCAGCCGCATGTTCGGCGGAATCCCAAAATGAAATAGCCGGGCGCCCCAATACCTGATCGGTTTGATCATAGCCCCACAAGTCAAGAAAGGATTGATTGACATAGGTAAGCAGTCCATCAAGATCGGTCATAGCAATGCCATTAAGCGACGCCGCCACCGCCGCATCTTTGCGCCGCAAATCATTCTCGGCCTCTTGCCACGCCGTGATGTCTTGCATGGTGCCAATTGCCTTGAGCGCTGTGCCAGTGGAATCGTAGGCGATAAAGGCTTGTTCGCTCACATACTTGACCCGGCCAGCGGGGAACAACAGGCGATGCGTAATCGTGTAGGGCGTTCGGTTGGCTATGGCGGCACTAAATGCGGCACTCACCGCAGCACGATCATCTGGGTGAACCATTGTACGAAAGAGTTGCAACGATGCATTTGTTTCGTTGGGGTTCACTTCAAAGACGCGGTAGATCTCCGCTGACCACCAGAGATCGTGCGTGATCATGTCCAACTCCCAGCTTCCCACACTGGCTAGGCGCTGGGCATTCTCTAGGCGCGTCTGGCTGATCTGCAACTCTTGCGCTACATGGGCAAGTTGATTTTGCAAGGCCGTGAGAGTGGTCGTCTGCTCTTCACGCCCGCTCAAGTAGTAGGCCGCTTCACGTGGATGGCGCATCGCCCGCCACGCCACGCGTTCATAGTTGCCTGTGTGGCTACGGCACAGGCAGCTAAAGGCTACTTCCGGCGCTTCACTATTCGTTAGCCGGGCCAACTCTTGCTCAACCCATTTCTGCTCGTCGGGATGCAGTAGCATGCTGAACGGTGTAGCCCCTTCAGCCCAACCTGCAAATTCGCGCAAGGCTCGATTCGTGTGCAGAATGGTTCCGGTTGTATCAGTGATACAAAGCAGATCGGAAGAAAATTCAAAAAAAGGATTCAAATCAAATAGTTGCATTGGTTGGATCTAGGTGATGAGCAGCTCAACATACGGTTTCGATAAGAGGCTGTCTGAAAAGCTAGTGGATATGCGCTGGAGTGCCGGCTTTAGCCGGCTGAAGCCGGCACTCCAACGCCAGTTCATAAACTTTTCAGACAGCCTCTAAGGGGGCGCGAGGAAACAAGGTTCCCTCGCATCCTCACAGATTTCTCGTCATCCCAAGTTATAGACACGCTACAAAAATTGTAGCACAAGCAGCATAGCGCCAACGGCGCTATAATATGAGCAGAGTGTAACCCAAAACTGTGAGGAGCCGGAGATGAGTGAGCCAATGACCCCACCCTCAGCCCGCCCCGAATGGCAGGCGCTGCAGCAGCATGCTGCGACGATCCAAGCGACCCACCTGCGTGACCTTTTTGCCAGCGATGCGACTCGTGGCGAACGGCTGACGGCTGAGGCTGCGGGCCTCTACCTTGATTATAGTAAACAACGGGTTACCGACGAGACCTTGGGCAAGCTGGTCGCCCTCGCCGAGGCGGTGGGGCTACGCGAACAGATTGCGGCGATGTTCACGGGCGCAACGCTCAACAACACCGAGCAGCGCGCCGTTCTGCACGTTGCGCTGCGCGCCCCACGCGGCGCCGTGATCGAAGTGGACGGCCAGAATGTCGTGCCTGAAGTCTATGCCGTGCTTGACCGCATGGCCCAGTTTGTAGACCAGGTACGTAGTGGCGTGTGGCGTGGCTACACGGGCAAACCGATCCGCAACATCGTCAATATTGGCATCGGTGGCTCCGATCTGGGGCCAGCAATGGCCTATGATGCCCTACGTCAGTACAGCGCCCGCGAACTCACCCTACGCTTCATCTCAAACGTAGATGCCACCGATTTCGCCGAGGCAGTCCGCGACCTTGAGGCCAACGAGACGCTCTTTATTGTCGCCTCCAAGACCTTCACCACCCTTGAGACCATGGCCAACGCGCAGACGGCACGCCAATGGTTGCTGGATCGCTTAGGCGACAAAGAGGCCGTAGCACGCCACTTTGTGGCGGTCTCGACCAATGCCAAAGAAGTTGCCGCCTTTGGCATCGATCCGGCCAACATGTTCGGCTTCTGGGATTGGGTCGGCGGGCGCTACTCTATGACCTCGGCGATTGGCCTCTCAACGATGCTCGCGCTCGGCTCTGGCTCTTACCACGCCATGCTCGGTGGCTTCCGCGCCATGGACGACCACTTCCGTAGCGCCCCCTTTGCGCAGAACCTGCCGGTGCTCATGGGCCTGCTCGCGGTCTGGTACACCAGCTTTATGGGCGCAGAGACCCAAGCGGTCTTGCCGTATGACCAATACCTACGCCGTTTTCCGGCCTACTTGCAGCAGCTTACCATGGAGAGCAACGGCAAGCGCGTGCGACGCGACGGTGCAGCGGTAGACTACGAAACCGGGGCGATCTATTGGGGCGAACCCGGCACCAACGGGCAGCACTCCTTCTACCAACTCATCCACCAGGGCACCAAACTGATCCCGTGCGACTTCATCGGCTTTTGCCACAGCCTCAACCCTGTGGGGCAACACCATGATCTGCTGATGGCCAACATGTTCGCCCAAGCCGAAGCCTTAGCCTTTGGCAAGAGCGCCGAGGCGGTCGCGGCCTCCGGCACCCCCGCATGGCTCGTGCCCCACCGCACCTTCCCCGGCAACCGGCCCAGTAGCACCATCTTGGCCGAACGGCTCACCCCAGCCAGCTTAGGCGCGCTCATTGCCCTCTACGAACACAGCGTCTTTACCCAGAGCGCCGTGTGGGGCATCAACGCCTTCGATCAATGGGGCGTCGAACTGGGCAAAGTCCTAGCCGCCCAGATTCTCCCCGAACTCTCAAGCAATAGCGAACCAACCCTCAACCACGACAGCTCCACCAACAGCCTGATTCGGCGCTACCGCGCCGCCCAGGGGTAAAGGAGCGAAATCAAAAAAGTACCTTTGTTCGCTTTTGCTGCAAAGCAGCAAAAGCGAACAAAGGTACTTTTTAGTACTTGACGTTTTTGAACAGATGCGCTATACTCTAGCACGGATGAGTTGTAGCACTAAAGAGCTAAACTAAGTAAAAGCAAGAGCAAGGTGGTGGTGTCATGGGTTTGCAACTTACTAGCAAGGTTGAGGAGGTGTGCGATGGTACGGAGTCAAGACATACGCCCGGCACGTCGGACGGAACGAGTGCTACCCACACGCAATGTCGGCACAGTCGCCTACGTCATCACCGGCTTGATTGCCGTGCTAGCCGCCTACGTGGTGCTGGGTAGTCTCTTCGGGTGGTTGCAGACCCTGATGCATGATGTGCAGTACGGGCGGCCACGAACATTCCATCTGGTGGCAAATGTTGGACGGCCCGAAGAGGTTGGCGCACCAACCCATCTGATTGCCATGAATCTTGATCGTCAGGTGGTGATTCTGGAGTTGCCGGGTGGTGACGCCGCCAAGGTACGGGTCTTACCTGGCCCCTACCTCTTCGGCGCAGGCGAAGATCTCACCCCGGTCACCATGCGTCTAGCCGACATGAACGGCAATGGTGCCCCCGATTTGGTGGTGCGCGTCAAGAACGAAGAGATGGTCTACCTTAACCGTGAAGAGGGCTTCAACCTGATCACAGCCGAAGAACGACAACAACTGGTACGTCAGACGACATGGCGCTGAAAAGGGAATTCACCAGAATCCTGATACGATTGTCCGTGGTGATGCCCCAGGAGACGCCCTGAAGGGCGACAAACATGGCGATGAGGCAGCGCAGGAGGGCTTCCTCATAAGGATTATGGCAATGCTTGCGCTTGGTGTCAACTCATCTGCCCCATCTGACGCATCCCCAGTCGCTGACCTTGACGTTGTGGGTGACCGGGATAGTGATCGGACGCTACGTGGGCTTGCACCTGCTCTCAACGCTGATGGCGTTTCTGATGGAACGCTCGGTCAACGCCACGCGGGCGCAGTTGCACGAATGGTATCTCGATGCGAAGGACAAGCGTGGTGCCAAACAGGGGCAGAAACGGCGCGAGATCGCGGTGACGACATGTTTTGCGCCGCTCATGCGCTGGGTCGTTTCGTTGTTCCCCGACGCCGTCAAGGAACTGCAGGTCGCGATGGATGCCTCCTCGTTGGGACAGCGGTTTACGGTCTTGTCGATTCATGTGGTGATTCGGGGCTGTGCCATTCCGGTGGCATGGAAGATCGTGTGTGCGACGGCCAAAGGGGCGTGGCGACCGCATTGGGAAGCCTTGTTCAAGCACCTTGAGGGCAGTGTTCCCAGCGAATGGAAGGTCATCGTCATGGCAGACCGTGGCTTGTATGCCAAATGGCTCTACGATACCATTGTGGGGATAGGCTGGCATCCGTATCTGCGCATCAACCGACAGGGCAAGTATCGTCCGATTGACGAGCAGGAGTTTAAAGGACTGAGTACGGCCGTCACCAAGGACGGTCCCGGCTGGAAAGGCCGCGTCGTCTGCTTTGCCACCAAGGAGCGCCAAGTGACATGTACCCTGCTGGCCCGCTGGGACTCCCCGTATACCGATCCGTGGCTGATTCTCACCGACTTGGCACCCGATGAGGCGGATGTGGCGTGGTATCGCCTGCGGGCGTGGATTGAGTGCAGTTACAAGGACATGAAGCGAGGCGGGTGGCATTGGGAACAGACCCGGATGACCGACCCGGCCCGCGCCGAACGCATCTGGCTGGCCATGGCGGTCGCCACCCTGTTGGTGGTCAGTATGGGCATTCACGATGAAGTCACCACCCCCGAACCGAACCGGGAACATCTTTCGCCGAAGCACATTGCCCATCAGCGCAAGAGCGATGATGATACCCCGCAACCGCGCCGCATCAGTTGCTTTCAGCGCGGACGCCTGCTCTTTGTGGTCGCCTTGATTCACGGTCGTGATCTCCCACCAATGGCGCTTGTTCCCGAACCGCTGCCAAAAAGTCTTGACACTTCTGACGCTGCGCCATCCGCTGCTCCACCGCATCAGAAAGCGGCGTAGCAAAAAACTGTATACCTGAAAGCTACCCCCTCTCCCGCTTGCGGGAGAGGGGGCGAAGGTGGTACGATTCTTGGCGTTGTGATGCGATTTTTGCGGGATAACGCACCCAGGAATCTGTAGGTATCGGTATAACCCTCCTCAGCGCCGCACGAGCGGCAAGAAGACGCGGATCGGCCCGGCGCTGATGGTGGTACTCGCCTGTTCACCTAGCCGCGCCCCGACGGGGTTGCTCAGGGTGAGCATGAGCCCCGCTTCGCTGTCACTGAGTTGCGTTCGCTCTACAGGGATCACGATTGGCTGGCTGGTCTCGCCGGCGGCGAAGCTGAGGCTGCCGATGGTGGCGAGGCTGTTCACGCCGCTGCTGCGGTACTGTACCGTCACCGGGCCGCTGCTGGCGGCGCTCAGTTGCACCTCTACGGTGATGCTGCTGCTGCCCGGGGCGAGGTCGTAGTTTGCTTGCGCGAAACTGAGCGTCGGAATAGCCGCGCCCGCAAGCGGCGTGAGGTGCATATGCAGATCAAGCACCTCCGGTGGCACGCCAGCCATGGCGCTGACGCGCCGCTCGTAGCCGGGCGCCTCCACGGTAACATACCAGCAGCCCTCGGCGACATCCCAGCCGTAGTAGCCATCCGCGCCGGTGATCTGCGGGTTGACCTGCGGATCGATCAGGTTGGGATCGGGCATGGCGACGACGCCCAGCGCCTCATCAGCGGGAGGCAGATCGTCCCATGTACGATTGCCCAGCGTAGCCGGCGTCTCACAAGTGAGCGGCGCGGTATCGAGCGGCCCGCTCTTGGGCGCATGGCTCGGCACCTGGAAGAGTTGCACCACGGCACCCGCAATCGGCTGGTTGGTGGTCGCGTCGCGCACAAAGCCACTCGGGTCGTAGAGCGTCACGCGGCCCAACGGCTCGCTCAGCGGCGCAGCGGCGCAATGGTAGCCCACCGCCAACGCGCCCGTCGCCACCTGCGCGGCGGGGATCGTTGTGCTGAAGATGCCACTCCCTGCGAGCGTCTCGCTCAGCGGGAAACTGGCGCTACCCAGCGTAACCGTCGCCGTCGTAGGCGTGG
>NZ_NQWI01000308.1 GCF_002532535.1 Candidatus Viridilinea mediisalina | reverse complement strand
ATTTTACATTTCTGGGCAAGCATTATGCTCGTTTGCCCTTTGCTATTGTATGGGCCAATGAAATAAACGTTGCTGCGTGTCGCACATATCGCAGAAATTTTCAAAAAGAGATCATCTGTGGCAATGTATGGGATGTCATGGAAAGCATGCCCCAGGCTGATGTACTCATCGGTGGTTTTCCATGCCAAGATATATCCATAAATGGCAAAGGTGCCGGTATCCAAGGGCAGCGTAGCAGCCTATATAAAGCCATGGTAGAAGCCATAAAGCTTGTTAAGCCAAGCATATTTGTGGCAGAAAACGTTAAAGGGCTCTTGATGCGCCACAATAGAGCTTCTCTTCTAAAGATTTTAGATGATTTTAATACACTTGGCTACAACACAACCTACGATCTCTACAATTCAGCCGATTATGAAGTTCCTCAAACCAGAGAGCGTGTCTTTATTGTGGGAACGACCCAAGAGGCTGGAACGTTTACCCCACCTCCACCAGTATTAGCGAAAGATCAATGGATCACGGCTCAAGCAGCACTTGCTGATCTCGAAGCATTGGAGGCTAATCCTGAGATCAATCATATCTGGAGTCGGGCAAACCGTAGCTCTGATCAAGGGAATCGTCATTTAGACGCCAATAAGCCTGGCTATACCATCCGTGCCGAGTGTCATGGCAACATCCAATACCATTACAACATACCCCGGCGTATCTCTATGCGCGAAGCAGCACGCATCCAATCGTTTCCTGATGAGTTCATCTTTGAAGCAAAGCTACGTGA
>NZ_NQWI01000307.1 GCF_002532535.1 Candidatus Viridilinea mediisalina | reverse complement strand
AGACACCGCCTCCTCGCCTCGCTGCGTCAACTCCTGACGCGTTTCAGTGCTCAACCCTGAGCCGATTTCGTTGAAGACCGAACTGGTAAGCGCGTGTTGTGCGCTGATCCGCCAGTTTCAGTGCTCAACCCTGAGCCGATTTCGTTGAAGAATCAAGCTTTGATGCGGTGTGGAATGGGATTCTGGAGTTTCAGTGCTCAACCCTGAGCCGATTTCGTTGAAGAGGTTGGTCAGTTCCGTAGCCGCTACAACGCGACGGTGTTTCAGTGCTCAACCCTGAGCCGATTTCGTTGAAGACCAAAGAACCCGAACGTTTCGATTTCCGCCTCAATGTTTCAGTGCTCAACCCTGAGCCGATTTCGTTGAAGAACACCCACGAGTTTGTGGACTTCTACAAGATCGGCAGTTTCAGTGCTCAACCCTGAGCCGATTTCGTTGAAGAGGCGCTTGAATCGCGTATCGAACGCCCGACTCCAAGTTTCAGTGCTCAACCCTGAGCCGATTTCGTTGAAGAGGCTCTGGCTTCAATCCGCATGGCGTGGCGGTCGAGTTTCAGTGCTCAACCCTGAGCCGATTTCGTTGAAGAGCATCAAACATGTTGTGGATGACGATAGCGTCGTATACGTTTCAGTGCTCAACCCTGAGCCGATTTCGTTGAAGATCCCTGGCGGGAACCCGCACCACGCGGTGACTCGCTGTTTCAGTGCTCAACCCTGAGCCGATTTCGTTGAAGACACCGCCTCCTCGCCTCGCTGCGTCAACTCCTGACGCGTT
>NZ_NQWI01000306.1 GCF_002532535.1 Candidatus Viridilinea mediisalina | reverse complement strand
ATTGGAGATTGGAGATTGGAGATTGGAGATTGGAGATTGGAGATTGGAGATTGGAGATTGGAGATTGGAGAACATGGTGTCCCAATGGGCTTGATTGTCATTGAGCATGCGGCATGTTCAAGGGTACTTGGGATCACATGATACCAGTTTTAGCTCTGGGGAATGTTGCTCCGCCCCTAACTGTTATGGGTATCATGGGCAGCAAGAGCAATGATTGAACCACTGGCAGAGTTCTGCTCATCGTTTGGATCGAAATTCGTGATTGGGAGCCATTGGATCGCGGGAGTACGTTATAGGGTCTGTGTGCATCTTCGCATGTTATACTACGGACAGCACAAAGCCCACCCCGACGTAGCAATGTTGGGTGGGCTTCGCGTAAACAGACATCGTTTCGGTGAATGTGCCTCTAGTGTAGCACGCTTGCAATGCTCCGTTAGCGCGAAAAAGCCCTGGGTCGCGCCGCTTGGCTTCGACAGGCGGCCTTGCGGTGGCTGAGCCTGTCGAAGCCACCGCAAGGCCGCCTGCCAACCCAAAGCTTTTTCGCGCTAACAATGCTCCTGCAAGCCATCACCGCACCAAACGACACAATAGAGCCACGCATCCATCCTCAACCCTCCCTTTCAGGTATAGACTCTTTTTTGCTCCGCCGCGTTCTCACGCGATCCATTGAGACAAGGCAGCACCTTTTGGTATGGAAAGGGTTTTTGACGCGCTCCAATGAACCAAGAGCAGCGTACCTGACCTGGCAGGTGGGGCGCGTGCCGCCACCATGAGG
>NZ_NQWI01000166.1 GCF_002532535.1 Candidatus Viridilinea mediisalina | reverse complement strand
AGGGAAGCAGAAATTGTTAGGTACCCCAGCAGCCTGTCATGCTGAATAGCACATATTCGCAGGCATCGTAGTGCCGACGTTAGTCGGCTGAGGTCTTTGGCAGCGATGGGAGCCGACTAACGTCGGCACTACCTACGGCGCAAACAGGAATGTTCCTACGAACCTTTGCTCAGGGTGGCCAAGCAACGGGGCAATCAACAACATCCGCTTCCCTAAAGTCGGCACTACCTAATGGCACAAACGGTTCGGCTATCGGCTATCGGCTATCGGCTATCGGCTATCGGTTATCGGTATCATTCCATCATGGCATACGCTGCGGCACCATAGAGAGCCGTTTTGGGGTTGAGGATGACATGGAGCGGGATGCGTTCCATGAGCCCACGGAAGCGCCCCTTGTTACGCATCGCCTCAAGGAGCGGCGGCTGGCGTAGTTGAGGCAAGAGCCGGGGCGGAATTCCACCCCCCAAATAGACCCCGCCTGTCGCCATGACCTTCATGGCCAAGTTGCCAATCTCGCTGCCCAAAATACCAATGAAGCAGTCGAGCGTGGCGACACAAAGGGGGCAGGGCATAGCTCCATCAAGGGCACCGGCCACAATCACCGGGGTTGGATCACTGACCTGCGCGAGACGTTCGGCGATCTGTGGGCTTTCGTGCTTAAAGACCCGCTCGCGGAAGTAGGCATAGATATTGGGGATACCCATGCCCGAACAGACCCGCTCATAGCTTACATGGTGGTGGGCTTCTAGCAGATAGCTCAGCAGCCCTGCTTCCGTTTTTGTCGTAGGCGCAAAGGAGGAGTGGCCGCCCTCGGAGGGATGGGCACGGTAGCGCCCCTGATCCCAAGTGAGGAAGGCTTCACCCAAGCCGGTGCCAGGGGCAATCACGGCAATTGCGCCACCCTCCAGGGCTTCACCGGAGTTGAGCGTAGCCACATCAGTGGCCTCAAGGTAGGGCACTGCCTGGGCAATTGCTTGCAGATCGTTGATCAAAGTCACCTGAGCGCCTGCAAGCGCCCCAACCAGAGGTTCAGCGGCAATCACCCAGGGCAAATTGGTAATCGTAGCGCGTCCGTGTACCACTGGCCCGGCTACACCAAAACATGCCGCCTCAATCGGCTGGGAATAGCGAGCACAGAACGCCTGCACCATCGCCTCGAGGCCAGAGTACTGGACACTGACAAAACTCTGTTCAGCCAGCGGTGCATGGGGGCCAGTCTTGCGCTCAAAGAGTGCAAGGTTGGTCTTGGTGCCGCCGATGTCTCCGGCAAGGATCATGGAGTGGTCCTAAGTTTAGAGGCTGTCTGAAAAGCTAGTGGGCGCGCGTTGGAGTGCCGGCGTTAGCCGGCTGAAGCCGGCACTCCAACGCCAGTTCATAGACTTTCCGGCGTTAGCCGGCTGAAGCCGGCACTCCAACGCCAGTTCATAGACTTTCCGGCGTTAGCCGGCTGAAGCCGGCACTCCAACGCCAGTTCATAGACTTTCCGGCGTTAGCCGGCTGAAGCCGGCACTCCAACGCCAGTTCAAGGCATCAAGATTCTTAGCGTTGCAATGCGATTCTTGCGGGGCAACGTACACTTTTTCCGTCCGCCCACGAACTGTTAACGTGCGGGTGTACGCAGCGCAAGCGTGGGATAGAGGCGATGGATCATGGAGGCAACCATTTGCACAAGGTTGGGTTGAGCATTGGCGAGGGCGACGAGGCGGCGATGGATGACGGAGCGTTCGCTATAGTTGCTGTCCAATGTGGCCCAACGGGGCAGCAGATCATGTTCAATCCAACTCCAGCGATCTTCGGCATTGCAGACGCTGCGTTGGCCACTGACGAGCGCCAGGGGGCCGAAATAGCCATTGAAGGAAGGCTGGCCAATCAGGGCCGGCGTACCCTCAAAGTCGAGCCAAGAGCCAAACGAAGCAAGTAGTTTGCCTTGGTTGGACATCCGATCCATAAAGGGCGGCAGAATAACCATCTGTTCGCGGTGGAGCATCGTGGTTGCGGCGCGGCGAATGAGTGCCGTTGCCTGCTCATGGTTCGCGGGGTCACACATCAGGTGGGCACCCTCATCGAGCATGCGGAAGGCTTCAAGGATAGCCTGCTGGTCTGAGCCAATGGCGGCTTCAACCGCCTTCAGACCGCCGTTGAGGTAGGCCAAGTGGGCCCAGCCCACATCAGCGAAGATAGCATTATTGGCCTCACGGATCAACTCGAGGTCATTGAGCAGCAGGGGGCGCGCCGTCGCATCGTGGAGCAACAGGGGCACGGTAAAGAGCAGATTGAGCGCCTGGCCATAGGCGGCCATACCAAACTGCACGACACTCCCTTCAGTGGGCTGCTGTTCTGCGAGAGGGCGTACCAAACCATGGGGCGCGTCTAGCACCTCCGCCGCAGCGAGGGCAATGCCCACCTGTGCCGAAGCAAAGGCCGCCATTCCTGCCCACTTGAAGAGCCACGGCTCTTGTAGATACCAACGGGCATAGCATTGCGTAATGCCCTGATTGCGCGCAATACGGGTCGTGCGTTGACTAAGTTGACGCTCAAGTTGAGCATGCCACTCTTCGCGGGTGTACATGGAATCTTCTCCGCTATCGAATTTGGAATCTTTTCCGCTGCATTTTTCGGCTATCGGCTATCGAACTTTGGCATTACCCCTTTGCCTCATCAAGCAACTCTTCGGATGTCAACGGGCTACAGGCGGTACAGACACGGAAGGGAATACCGGTATCACTGACCGTCCGAATCTGCTCACGGCTTCCACAGTAGCGACAGACCGAGAGATTCTCGATGTCATCGGCACGCCAAAGCTGGGGGGCTAGGATAATTTCCATTGGATTATCCACCGAGAGTACCCCAATTCGAACGCAGACCGCCGCCGGGAAGACGTCGGCCACGCGCGCAAAAAGTTTGTGGGGGTGTGAATAGACTTCGTCGCCGATCAAAATACCATTGATCCGGGGATGTTGCCGAATTTTCATGGACTCTGGAGCCGGGCGAGCAACTGTCGCAAACCGGCCTCGTCGAGCGCGAAGCGTGCGTCGTCTGCAAACATCAGAGCGTCAAGCGCCTCGGCGATGTGTGCGGCTTCCGCCTCCATGACCGTCAGTTCACCCTGCTCAATCGCATAGAAGGTGGCGAACGCCCACTCGGCCAACGCTGCGGCACTGATCTGTTCAGCTAAACGCTGCTCAAGCTGCGCGATTATTTCGCTAGATGTGAGTATCATAGCATATATTTTACAAGAGAACGAAGGAACGGAGGAACGGAGGAACAGAAGAACAAAGGAACGGAGGAACAGCAGAACAGAGGAACGGAGGAACAGCAGAACAGAGGAACAGAAGAACAGAGGAACAAAGGAACAGAGGAACAGAAGAACAGTCCCTTCTCTGTTCTGCTGTTCTGCTGTTCTCTGTTCTGCTGTTCTGCTGTTCTCTGTTCTCTGTTCTGCTGTTCTCCTGTTCTCTGTTCTCTGTTCTCTGTTCTCTGTTCTCTGTTCTCTGTTCTCCTGTTCTCCTGTTCTCCTGTTCTCCTGCAACATCTTGATGTATTCTAGCGTATCTTCTAAGAAGAGGAACAGAGGAACAGAGGAACAGAGGAACAGAGGAACAAAGGAACAGAGGAACAGTCCCTTTCTTGCTCTGCTGTTCGGCTGTTCTCTGTTCGGCTGTTCTCTGTTCGGCTGTTCGGCTGTTCGGCTGTTCGGCTGTTCTCTGTTCTCCTGTTCTGCTGTTCTCCTGTTCCCCTGTTCCCCTGTTCTCCTGTTCTCCTGTTCTGCAAAGGCAACCGTATGGCTACAACGTCGCGCAAACGCCCTCGTGCTGGTCGTCGCTGGATGATGATCATTGCCGGGGTGGTACTCTTGGGAATCCTGGTGATGGTGGCGTTGCAAGCGTTGACGCCGCGTGAGGCGACGCCCGGGGCGCTACCTGATGGGTGGCTACAGGTCGAGGCGATCAGTGGGAGTATTTCGGCTAGTGTAGGGGCAACGGGTAATATTGAGCCGCTGGCTGAGGCTAACCTGCGCTTTGAGGTTAGTGGTACCATTGCGGAGCTTCTCGTGCGCCCGGGTGATGAGGTTACTGCTGGTCAGCCCTTGGCGCGAATTGACATAAGTGCTTTAGAGTTGCGCATTGAGCAGGCTGAGGCTGATCTGCGTCAGGCCCAAGCCGATCTGGAGGGCTTACTGGCGGGCGCAAGCCAAGCTGAGGTGGCTGAGGCGCAGGCCCGCGTTGAGCAGGCCCGCCGTCAGTATAGCCAGGCGGCGGCGAGTGTGACCCCGGCCAATATTGCGGCGGCCCGCGCTGAATTGGAGAGCGCCCAAGCGCGTTTGGCACGCTTGCAGGCTGGCCCGGCTACGGCTGATCTCGCAAGTGCCGAGGAGCGGGTGCAGAGTGCGCGCGTTAATCTGGAGAATGCCCGCGTGAACCTGAGTGCCGCGAAGGAGCGTGCCCGCAATGATGTTGAGACGCGGGCCAATGCGCTCCGCAATGCCCAAGATGAGTTTAGCCGCATCTATTGGGATAACCGGGAGCTTGAGCGGGTGCGCGATGAGTTGCCCCAGGAACGGCTCGATCAGGAGGTCGCGGCGCAACGCAATGTCACTGATGCTGAGACCGCCTTGAGCAATGCACAACTCGCCTATGAGCAGGCGCGTCAGGATGAGATCAATTCGCTCCAAGCACGCGAGGCGGAACTGGCGAGTGCTCAGGCTGCGCTGGATCGCGTGGTGCGTGGGTCGGAGCCGGAGGATGTTGCCAATGCGCGGGCGGCGGTTGAGCGGGCACAAGCCACGCTGGATCAACTGACTGGCAACCAACGGCGCAGCGAGTTGGCCACGCAGCAGTCGAGTATCGAGATTGCTCAGGCTGGCCTTGAGCGTATCCTCGCCGATCCGGCTACGAGCACGATTACCGCTCGCGAGGCTGCGGTGGCGCGGGCCGAAGTGGCCCTGCGCAGCGCCCAGCGCGATCTGGAACTGGGGACACTGCGGGCACCCTTTGCGGCCACCATCGCCCGCGTGAATATGCGCGTCGGTGAGCCTGCCGATGCGAGTGCTTCGATTGCGCTCGTAGACCTGAGTAGCTACCATGTTGATCTGCCGATTGATGAGTTGGACATTGCCCAAGTGCATTTGGGGCAGCGCGCCGAGATTGAGATAGACGCCCTGCCCAGTGCAATCATCAGTGGCACCGTCACCAACATTGCGCCCCAAGCTACGCGCAGCGATGCCGGTACAACCACCTATGAGGTGACGGTCACCCTTGACGAAGATAGTCCGGGGGTACGGGCTGGTATGACCGCCGTGGTTGCGATTATTACCGAAGAGAAGGAGGACGTTGTCCTCGTACCTCGGCGGGCGGTGCGGGCCGATGGCGGGCAGAGCTATGTGCTGGTGCCGCGTGCAACCCCGCAAGCCAACGCCACCACCCCCGGTGAGCGTCGTCCGGTGCAATTGGGCCTCAGCAGCAGCGAGTTTGTCGAAATCATTAGCGGCCTCACTGCGGGCGAAGCGGTGCTGATGCAAGATGTTGTGACAACCTTTAACCCAGCCGGGCCACCGCAGTGAGCAGAACGGCAGAACAGAGAACAGAGAACATATGAACAGAGAACATATGAACAGAGAACAGTCTGTTCCTCTGTTCTTCTGTTCATATGTTCTTCTGTTCCTCATATTCATACAGACATAAATTCATGAATCACCTCATTGTCGTCAAAGATCTCACCAAAGTCTACACCATGGGCGATGTGGAAGTCCATGCGCTCCAAGGGGTGACGCTTACGATCAAGCAGGGCGAGATGGTCGCCATTATGGGGCCGTCGGGGAGTGGCAAGAGTACCCTGATGAATATTATTGGCTGTCTTGATCAGCCAAGCAGCGGTGAATACCTTTTGGATGGCGTGGATGTTGCCGAGTTGAGCGATGATGAATTGGCGGCAATTCGCAATCAGAAGATTGGTTTTGTTTTCCAGCAGTATATGCTGCTGCAACGCACAAGTGCGCTACGGAACGTGGAGTTACCGATGCTCTATGGGGGCAAAGGGGGTAACCGGCATGAGCGTGCCAAGGCGGCGTTGGCGGCGGTGGGCATGCTTGACCGTTCGCACCACAAACCCAATGAACTTTCGGGGGGCCAACAGCAGCGTGTGGCGATTGCGCGGGCGCTCGTCAACGAGCCGCGCATCATTATGGCCGACGAGCCAACGGGGGCGCTCGACTCGCGTACTGGTGAAGAGATCATGGCGATCTTCCAGCGCCTCAACCACGAGCAGGGCATCACCGTGATTCTTGTCACCCACGAACACGACGTAGCTCACCATGCCGAGCGGATCATCAGTGTGCGTGATGGCGTGATTGCCAACGATGAGCCGGTGCAGGAGCGCATTATTGCTGGTGCAGAGCAGCAGGTTTAGGGATGCGAGATGCGGGATGCGGGATGCGGGATTGCGCTACCGCTCCGCATCCTCGCCTCTCCGCATCCTCGTATCTCAACTATGAATATTATCGAATCCATCCGCATCGCCTTCACGGCGCTCTTCAGCAACAAGTTGCGTGCTGCACTCACCATGCTTGGCATTATCATCGGTGTGGGCGCGGTGATTGGCATGCTGGCCATGGGCAACGGCTTTCAGAATTTCCTCAATAGCCAATTTGCCCAACTTGGGGCGGGAAATTTCTATGTTGCGCCCTTCATTGATAGCAACCGCCTCGATGTAGTCAATGCGGCGCGACTCACGGCCAGTGACGGCAATGCCCTGCTGCAACCCGGACGCGCCCCGGCGGTCGAGAATGTGGCCATCGAGTGGAATGGGCGCGTGCAGGCGATTGGGGCCAGCCAGCGTGGCAGCTATGATGTGCGTGCGGTTTCACCCTCATGGTTTGCGGTGACACCCCAAGAGCTTGCGGCGGGACGCCTCTTCAGCGAAGAGGAGAATCGTGAGCGGGCGCGGGTCGCCGTGATTGGGCGCAGTGTCGCCGAGCGGCTCTATGGCGGCATGGGCACCGCAGTGGGCCAGCGCATCAGCCTCAACGGGGTCGGCTTCACCGTGATTGGCGTCCTCGCCACCGAAGAGGGCTCCTTCAGCATCGGTACCGATCCTGCCGAAGCGATCTTTGTGCCCTACCAGAGTGGCCTCGCCCGCCTCTTTCGCAACCAGGTGAACGATCAGGTCAACGTAGGCATCATGACCGTCAAGGCACGCAGTGTGCCCGAAATAGACGAAGCGATTCGCCAAGTGACCCTGGTACTCCGCGAGGAACACCGGCTCACCTACCAAGACAACGATTTTTCGATCATTAACCCCGAACAGATCGCGGCACAATTCAATGTAGTGATTGGCGGCTTCAACGCCTTTTTAGGGCTCGTGGCGGGCATCTCGCTGATTGTAGGCGGGATCGGGATTATGAACATTATGCTGGTGAGCGTCACCGAGCGCACCCGCGAAATCGGCCTACGCAAAGCGGTAGGAGCGCGGCGGCGCGACATTCTGCTCCAATTTTTGATCGAGGCGCTGGTGCTCTGCATGATCGGCGGGATCCTCGGCATTCTGTTGGGCTACCTGCTCTCCTTTGTGGGCACCTTCATCCTGATCAACCTCTTCGCTACTGAAGGGGCGGCTGCCTCCGTGAGCCTCGCCAACGTCCTCTTGGCAACCGGCATTGCTGCCGCCATTGGGCTGGCCTTTGGCTTCTTCCCGGCGCTACAAGCCTCGCGGCTCAACCCGATTGAGGCTCTGCGGACGGAGTGATTGCAGATTGCAGATTGCAGATTGCAGATTGCAGATTGCAGATTGCAGATTGCAGATTGCAGATTGCAGATTGCA
>NZ_NQWI01000165.1:4543-7882 GCF_002532535.1 Candidatus Viridilinea mediisalina | reverse complement strand
GCTCTGGGCCGCGCCGCTTGGCTTCGACAGGCTGGTTTCGGCAGGCTCAACCACCGAGCCAGCGGCGCGGTGGCTGAACCTGTCGAAGCCACCGCGAGGTCGCCTGCCAACCCAAGGCTTTTTCGCGCTAACAAATCATCCCTAGCACAGAAAAACCCCGGCCTCTAACGAAAACCGGGGTGAAAAAACAGCCAATACGCCCAGCTTGCAGGAACAATTGGGCGCAAGGAGCTGTTCGCCTCCTTGGATCGAGAAGGGTTGAACAGACACATCGCGGTAGGCTTCCTGGCTTCTGACGCTTATGGAGAGCGACCAGTTACAGTTGCGGCACAGCGCTGGACTCACACCAGCTTCCACCTTTACACCCTGGCATCCGGGCATCGGGATACCGCGACGATCTTGAATTGCTTATGTGCAGAAATGCTGAAAGGTCGTTTCTGAAACCATCCCTTAACACGAAAAAGTTGTTAGCGCGAAGAATCCTTGGGTTGGCAGCCACCGTGCCGCTAGCTCGGTGGTTGAGCCTGCCGAAACCAGCCTGTCGAAGCCACCACGACACCTTTAGTTGCGCGTATGCTGCGGTGCTGCGGGCAGCAGCGCCAAGTGGCGGGCGCGCTTAATTGCCACCGAAAGGCGACGCTGCATTTTCGCAGTAACCCCAGTGCGGCGGCGAGGCAGAATCTTGCCCTGAGCGGTAATATACTTCTGCAGACGCTTAATGTCTTTGTAATCGGGCACAATCCCCAACTTCGTGAACTCACACTCGCGGCGACGCCCACGCATACGCCCGCCACCCGATGCTCGCGAACCTCGTAGACTCATAGCCAACTCTATACTCCTCATCCATTATATAGAACATACGGCGCTAGGCCATGGCCGCACGCCCATGACACTAGCGTAGATTATAGCATATATTGGCGTTGAGCAACAAAGCGGGGAAGTGACCGTTGTACCTGCTTGGTATCATTGGAATGATACCAATTACCATTGAACATGCCGCATGATCAAGAACACGAACGCCCATTGGGTCGCCATGTTCGGCAATCTGCAATCTGCAATCTACAATCGTAAATGGTATGATTGAATGGGAGACACTATTGCAGTTCACTAGTGGCATTCGTAGGCCAAAGCCAAAATCATGAAATTTTCCATCATCCTCAACCCCGCCGCTGGGCGCGGGGCGGCGGGCCGGCGCCGTCAGGCCCTTGAGTCGCTGCTGCGGGCCGCAGGGCTGGACTATACCCTCGTGACGACGCATGCCCGGGGTGGGGCGACGGAGCTTACCTATCAGGCGTTGCAACAGGGGGCGACGTGTGTGGTGGCAGTGGGGGGCGATGGTACGATTAACGAGGTGGTGAATGGGCTGTTGGGTGGGCGGCAGCAGGGCTTAGGGGCGGCAACGTTAGGCATTGTGCCGCTGGGCACCGGCAGCGATTTCGCAAAGGTGCTGCCTGGCGCAAAGGTGGGCGATCTCGCGAGCGCGGTGCAGGGTTTCGTGAAGGGCGCGACCCGCCCAGTTGATCTGGGGGTGGTACGGTTCAAAGCTGGTAATCAACAATCCTCGCGCGCCTTTATCAATGGGCTAGGGGCGGGCCTCGATGCGCTCGTGGCGGTTGAAGTGGCCAAGCTGCGCTGGCTCACCGGCCTGCCCGCCTACATTGCGGCCTCGCTGCGGGCCTTGGCGATCTATCGGCCCGCCACGATGCGCGTCGCCTACGCGGGCCACGAGCTGCATGAGCCGCTGCTCTTTGCCACCGTGGGCAACGGGCGCTACCAGGGCGGCGGCTTCCAGATGACGCCCACAGGCAAAATTGACGACGGTCTGCTCGATCTGTGCGCCGTCAAACAGTTGCCCCTCAGCCAAATTGTGCGCTACTATCCCAAACTGATTGTTGGTAGCCACATCAAGCTCCCCGTGGTCACAACAGCCCAAATCCGCAAACTCACCATGAGCTCCACGCAACCCTTCCCCGTTGCCACTGATGGCGAAGTGGTAGCGACCGACGCCACCCATGTGCAGGTAGAGGTATTGGCGGGGGCAGTGGAACTAGTGGGTTATACCAATTACCCTTGAACATGCCGCATGATCAAGAACGCTAACACCCATTGGGACGCCATGTTCGGCAATCGGCAATCGGCAATCTGCAATCGTAAATAGTATTAAGCCCTACGTCTAGGGCTCGGTCAACAGCAGATCCAGCGGGGGCAGCTTCGCCGTCCCCGCTGAACATTCGAGTTGACAAATAAGAACGGGTATGCTACAATCAAAAACAGAACAAAGTTTCTTCCGAGAGGAACTGCTATGTACCGTCAAGAGATTATCTACGATCCAGTAACCCGCGACTTCGCCATGTACCTCGACGGCGAACTCGTCGGTTTTGCCCGCACCTATGAGGAAGCGGAAGAGACGCTCAACAGCCTCGTCTACGAATTGCTGCATGGCGGATACCTACGCCGCAAAGCGGCGTAGGTACTACGTTCTCTCTACCATTTCCACACGCGCCAAGCACTCATCACCGCATCACTAGGGCCAGGGAAGGCGGTTGTGAGGGCAATCAGGAACTTATACGCCATTGGAGTGATCACCTCGCGTTGCGGATGGGTAATGACCTTAGCGATAATGCGCGCCACGGTTTCTGGGCCAACCATAGGCATCCCGCGCACCGTTTCGGTCATAGGAGTACGAATAAAACCAGGCGAAACCAATGAAACCTTGATGCCCAACGGTTTCATTTCACGGCGTAGCGTGTCGTTCCAGGCACGCATGCCGTGCTTGCTGGCGTTGTAGACCGCCTGGCCGGGGGCAGAGATATAGCTCGCCACCGAGCCAACGTTCACGATATGGCCAGAGCGGCGCGGAATCATATGGGACAGCACGGCACGGGTGAGGCGCATCGGCGCAATCAGGTTTGTGCCGAGAATCATATCAATGTGTGGATTGGTCGGGGTAGCCGCATCTTGGGCTTTGGCGACCCCGGCATTATTGATCAACACATCAATGCGCCCGAAGTGATCCAAGGTCATCTGCACGAGCCGTTCAAGCTGGGCCTCGACACAGATGTCGGTTGGCACGGGCAGGGCCAAGCCACCGCGTTGGGTAATGGCCCCCGCAAGCTGCCCCAGATCATCAGCACGACGTGCGGCCAGCACTAGGCGGTAGCCTCGCTTGGCCAATTCCCAAGCTGTGACTTCACCAATTCCGCTGCTTGCACCCGTTAAAATGATGACATCTCCGTCATGTTTGGTTGATCCCATAGTCTGTTCCTTTGTATAATTGGGATGGGAATGCGAGAGGCTGTCTGAAAAGTCTATGGGTTGGCGTTGGAGTGCCGGCTTTAG
>NZ_NQWI01000165.1:0-4441 GCF_002532535.1 Candidatus Viridilinea mediisalina | reverse complement strand
CCCCGGCTTTTCAGACAGCTTCTAAGGTGAGTAAGCAATAACACGAAACAGTTACGCACCTCGTCCACAAGTTGCGCCCCAAAAGAGATGAACTTCTGGTAAGATTTAACTGTTAGGCTAGGCTTCGCCCGGTAGGGCTAGGCTGCGAACCCGCTTTTTTCTTCCCCCTTGGCGGTGAAGCTGCCAAGGGGGAAGAAAAAATGTTCTATGGAAAGCAGGAGCGCAATGGGTAACAAGGAGCAATTCCATGCATATCCTCGTAGCAGATGACGATATTCCTAGTGTTAAACTTACGTCCTTTGTCCTCGAAGAGGCGGGCTATCGTGTCTGCAAAGCCTATGATGCTCAAGGCATCTTACAAGCAGTTGAGCAGCACAAACCCGATCTCATCCTCCTTGATGTGATGATGCCCAAATCGAGTGGCTTTGACATTTGTCGTCAGATTCGCCGCAATTCGGATGTGCCAATCATCTTCCTTTCTGGTCGTTCGCAACTCCAAGATCGGGTGATGGGCTTGCAGATTGGCGGCGATGACTACTTGGTGAAGCCCTATGAACCTTCAGAACTGTTAGCACGGGTTGAAGCGGTGTTACGGCGACGGAATAGCGACATGCTCAACCCCTCGTCGCGCTTGAGTCAGGGTGAAATTACGCTCGATCCGGTTGAACATAAGGTTCTCTTTGCAAATGGCCGGATTGTAGAGTTGACACCGCTGGAGTTTCGTCTGCTATACTATCTCATGAAAAACTCTGGACGTATTCTAAACATAAGTCAGATTTTAAGCAAGGTCTGGGGTTACGATTACGAAGGTGAGAGTAACCTCGTCGCCGTCTATATTCGTCGCTTGCGCACCAAGGTTGAACCTGACCCAGAACACCCCCGTCATGTTGTGACCGTGCGTAACTTGGGCTATAAGTTTGAGCCTTGAGTTGAAGGCTGGGTGCTGCTGGCATTTGTTGTATGATCCTATATGCCATCATAAATCTTGGCCTGATCTGGGCGTTGCGACGCTTCAGAGCGGCTGATCAGCGGCAAACCTTTCGGGCTTTGCTCATTGCTTCAGTAATGAGCGATCTGGCCCTTGTTGGCTATTTGCTGCTTTTTGTTGGCCCACTCACATTAGCGATCTTTCCAAGCTATCTGGTCATGGGCCTCAAGGCCTTCTATTTCCGCGAATTCGCCCTCTGGCCCATCGTGATCCCGCTGCTGCTTGGGCCGCTCAATGTAGCAGCGCTCTATGTGTCTGAACGTGTGGCCCTGTTGAACCCTGAACATTGGTTCGTCTTGATTGGTCTGATGGGCGGAACCCTTGGCTTTGTGGTGCTGTTGCTGGTTATCGCCGAGCAGCGCCTTGGCCACATTGAGCGCCTCAGCGCGAACTTGGCTGAGGCACAGAGCGACCATCTCGCCCAAGTAGCCGAGCTTGAAGCCTCGAATAACGATCTGCGGGTGCGGAATCGCCGTCAGCAGGCACTCGAAGAGAGCCTGCGGGCGATTACTGGTTCGTTGAGCCTTGATGCGGTCTTGAGCCAAATCCTTGATAGCCTTGTTCAAATGCTTGGGGCTCAACGGGTTAGTGCGGCGGCCTTGAGCAAAACGCTAGGCGAGCAGTTTACCCACGCAACACTGAGTAACGATCAACGCATGAATGTACGCACCGACTGGGCTGAAGTACTCGCCCGTCGCGCTGTGGCTCAAGGTACATCAATCATCGTAACCAATGTGCAACCCGATTCGCCATGGCATAGTCTCGCTGAATTCGGGATTAAATCGGCTCTGAGCGTGCCCCTGATAGACCCCGGTGGTAAACTGTTGGGTGCCCTAACGGTCGTTGGGGTTGAGACAAGTCTCTTTACTGATACCGATGCACGCCACTTAACCTCGTTTAGTATCCAGGCGAGTGTAGCCATCCATAACGCCGAATTGCATACCAAGCTTGCCCGGCAGGGACACCTGCTTGAGGCAGTCCTCAATGATATTGGCGATGGGCTCTTGGTGCTGAATGAGCAGGGCGCGCCCATTTTGGCTAATCCGTTGGCCTACCGCGCCTTGCAGCATAGCGATGCTCAACACGGCGGACTGCGTGAACAATTGGAACAATTGAATCAAACCCTTCGTCTAAATGGGCAGACGGTCGAGAGCATGGCGCTACAAGTCGGTTCAGAGGAGCAGGAGCGCCACTATCTGCTGTACGGTTCGCTAGTGCAGGTTGATGCCGAACAACAGAGTTTTGTGGCCTTTACCCTGCACGATACCACCGAACAGAAACGCCAAGAACAGCGCCAGGTCGAATTTATCTCGATGGTTTCCCACGAACTGCGTAACCCGCTCCATACGCTCATTGGCTTCCTCAAGGTAGTCGTCCAAGAGCGCGTGGGGCCGCTAAACGAGAACCAACAGGAGTTCTTGGGTCTTGCGGCTGATCGCGCCGATGAACTGAATCGCCGCATCACCGAACTGTTAGAGTTTAATCGCCTAGAATCTGGGCATCTGCGGCTGCAACTGCATTGGGCTAACCTGCACAGCTTGATCACCACCACCTGCAACCGCTTTCAGGTACAGGCTGAACAGTTTGGTCTGCACGTTACCACTGAGTTGCCCGACCAGTTGCCTGAGATTTTGATGGATAACCAACGGATCGATCAAGTGCTTACCAATCTGGTCGAAAATGCCCTGAAGGCGACGCCAGCGGGTGGGCATGTGAGGCTTAGTGCCCAAGTGAACGCAAGCGAGGTACTCGTGCATGTCACCGATACGGGGGTTGGGGTACCAGCCGATCAGCAGCAGAAGATCTTTAGTCGCTTCTATCGCCTAGAACATAAATCGGCCCAACATGGGGCTCACCTGGGGCTTGGCCTCGCAATCTGCCAGCAAATTATTGAAGGCCATAATGGGCGCATCTGGGTCGAAAGCGAAGAGGGCCAAGGCAGCCGCTTTACCTTCACCCTGCCCCTCGTCCATCGTGAGCAGACGCTCAATAAGGTCGTGGTGTGATCGGAACAAGGATAGAGAAAATAGGGCAAGAGCGTACAGCCCATCCCTGATGAATAAACTGTCATCTCGCGCAGCCATAGTTTTCATTAACGATTTATCTACGTCTTGGCGTTGAATATGGTATAGTATCAGCCAAGTTTACGTGTGCAGCTTATCAGATGGTATACTTGGGAAATGAGGTGTTCCCTTGAATATAGCTCTTATCGCGCTGCCTGCGCCGGGGAAGCCCAACTACCCACCCCTTACGCTTGCATACTTGGCAACCCTGCTTGAACAGCGCCGCCATATTGTACGCATCTACGATCTTGGTTTAAGCCCAGAGGTTCCCTTTACCGATGCGTTCAAACCACTCCACTCTTTTCGTCCCCGGGTGGTGCTGATTGCAGGCGAACTGCCTGAAACAATCAATGCGGCGGTTGCCGCACTGCCCCGTAGCAGTGAAATGCGCAGCCTCTCAATCCAGATGAGCCGCAGTGGTCTTGATGCGCCCCACGTTTGTGCTAGTCTCCTCGCTTGGTTTGATCAGCACTATGGGGCCAGTGAGTCAACCACCTCGCTCAGTGTTGATACGCTGCCCCTGCCGGCGCGCCACCTGCTTTCCTTGGAGGGGTACCATTTGCGTGCCGTTGGTGGTGAGTTGCAAACCACCCTGATCGTTGGTGCGGTTGAACCCAACGGGCACTTTGTGTTACGGAATCCTGCCCAACTTGTAGCTGAATTACGTAGCGTCTCATCTGAATTTGGCCTACGCCACTACCTCATTCCCGATTTCGATCTTACCCGTGAACGCCCTTGGCTCGATGAGTTGCTTGCCCGTCTCTGTGAAGCGAACTTAGGTGTAGGCTGGGAGGCCAATGTCCAGTTTGAACAACTTGATGCCAAGCTGATTGGCCAGATGGCGCAGGCGGGCTGCGAAGGCTTCTGTTTGCACCTTGATGCTGCCAACCTCTTTGAGTCAACGTCTGCCCGCGAGGCGCTACGCGTCGTCGTGACCCATGCCCGTCAGCATGAGATCTTTGTCCGCGCTTGGCTCACCCTAGCGCCACCCTATGAGTCCATCGCGCAACTGGTTGATGTGGCTGCTACCTTTAGCCTCGACGAGGTTCACTTTGACGTAGCGCACGATGATGCTGCCGAAGTTGGGGCTGATGAGGGCCAACTGCGCGAAATGGCGCGACAGATCTACGACCAAGTACGTGATCGGCAGCGCCTGATCGAACGCTTTGGCTCGCCCTTGGGCAACCTCATTTGGCGCGTGCGCTCGCTGCGCGGCTCTTCGTCGCCGCATGAGGGCCATTTGTTGGCGTGAGGCGAGAGGCGAGAGGCGAGAAGGCGGGAGGCGAGAAGGCGGGAGGCGAGAAGGCGGGAGGCTTTCAGGTATAGAGTTTTTGAGAAGCTTTGGATGCGGTGTCAAGAGTTTTCTCATGCAACGCGAACCAACGACCTG
>NZ_NQWI01000164.1 GCF_002532535.1 Candidatus Viridilinea mediisalina | reverse complement strand
GCTGGAGTGCCGGCTTTAGCCGGCTAAAGCCGGCACTCCAACGCCAAACCATAGACTTTTCAGACAGCCTCTTAGGGATGCACACAGACATCATGCGAAATCTATTTACTATGTACCATTCATTTTTTATGATAACTCACATTGCCGTGAGCAGGTTGGCTTGTTCCCACGCCAAGAGGCCGCCCTCAAGGATGCGGAGATCGCGGTAGCCCTGCGCGATCAGCGCTTCGGCAGCACGGGCGCTGCGCCGTCCACTGCGGCAGACCAGCACAATCCGGCCACTCTGGGGCAACCTTTGTGGGCTCGTAAGCACCTGATCGAGCGGAACCGGCACCGCCCCTGGAATGTGGCTCTGACGAAACTCACGTGGTTCGCGCACATCCACAATTAACGGCGGCAACGAGCTGTGCATGGCCTCCCAGAGCGCAGTGGGGCTAATATTGGGTACAGGTTCGACGCCCAAGGGGAGCAGGGTGATCGGTGGCGCCCCGCCGGGCAGGGTGCGTTTGGGCAGGGTGTAACATTCACGAAAGGCGCGCCGTTCACACTCGTAGATACAGACAGCCGGGTCGAGCGTGTGGTGGAAGAGGTGGTGAATGGCTAGGTCTTCGTCTAAAATATTCTCAGGCCCAAGGTGATCGTAGAAACCGGCAAGGCGCATCCGGTAGAGTACCGGATCGCGCACGCGGGTCATATAGAGATCGCCACCACGTTCGCGGAGTACAGCACGAATGTTTTCAAGCATGCGAATACCGCTAATATCGCAGTGCTGAACACTATGCATGCGCAGTAGCAGAAAGCGCTGACCTGGGGTTTCGTCGAGAATCTGGTCAATCGTCTCTTCGACATGGTTGACCGCACCGAAATAGATGTCACCGAGGACATCCACCACGGCCAGTTGCGGGCATTGGGGGCGGCCATTGTGCGGTTCCCAGTGCTTAAACTCCTGATCGGGCAGGGCCGCAACCACACGGGGCATACTGGTACGCAGTAGGTAGTAGCCCAACGACATCAGCACCCCAATCAGAATCGCAAACTGAAGGGGCAGCAAGAGCGTTGCCCCAAAGGTGAGCAGCATAATGAGGGCTTCACCCGGTGCGCCGCGCCAGATTTGGAGCATGCGCTGGCGATCAATCATGCTCCAGGCGGTGATCGCAAGGGCACCTGCGAGTACCGCTAGGGGGATGTGGGCAATCAGTGGGTTGAGCGCAAAGGCGGCAACTAAGATAAAGACCCCCGAAAAAGCATTGGCCATAGCGGTCTGGGCCCCTGCTTGGTAGCTCAGGGCCGAGCGGTTGAAGGAGCCAGAACATGGGTAGCCACTGAAGCATCCGGCGGCGACATTGGCCATGCCTTGGCCAATAAATTCTTGGTTGCTATCGAGGCGCTGGCGCGAATGGCCCGCAACGGCACGCGCAATCGCCACCGCCTCAACCAGGCCGATCAGGGCAATGGCGAGCGCCCCATTGATCAATTGACCAATCAGCCCAAGGTCGAGCAGCGGCAAGGCCGCCAGGGGGGGCAAGCCCGCCGGTAGGGCGCCCAAGCTCTGCACACCATAGGCTTCGAGGTTAAAGAGCCAAGCCACAAGGCTGAGTAAAGCAACCCCGGCCAAGACACTGGGAATGCGGCGGGTGAGGCGCGGCCAGAGCGCAATAACGAGGATCGTGCCACAGCCAAGGGCCAGCGAGGGCATATGCACATTGCCCAGTTGGCGCAGGGCGATCATCAGGGTCGCCAACACCCCTTCGCTGGGCATGATCGGCATGCGCAGGATCGGGCCAAGCTGATTGGAGATAATCAGCAGGCCGGCCCCAGCCGTAAAACCAACCGCTACCGCATCAGAGACAAAGTTGACCAGCAGGCCCAAGCGGGCCAAGCCCATAGCCAGCCGGATGAGCCCCGAGAGTACCGCCAGCAAACCTGCGGCGGCAATAAATTCGGCTGAACCGACTGCAAAGAGCGGCGCGAGTACCGAGAGGGTCAAAATAGCCGCAGTGTTGGTTGGCCCGCTGTGCAGATGGCTTGAAGAACCCCAGAGCGCCCCAACGAGCGCAGCGACAAATGCGCTATAGAGGCCCATGACGACCGGCAGCCCGGCCAAGAGCGAAAAGGCGAGCGCTTGGGGCAACAAGACCAAGCCAACCGTCAAGCCCGCCAGCAGATCGGCGCGCCAGGCCGTTAGTGGATAGGAACCAACCAGACGTAATGGCTGTAGCAGCAGCCCCGGTACAGTACGCACATAGCCAACCATTGTGAAGAAAATAGGATATAGAAAATAGGAAACAGGAAACAGCGCTTTTTTGTTGCGTGTTGGCGGCTGCGCCGCCAACACGCAACAAAAAAGCTGCATCATTCCACAATACGTAAATAGACATCCTCAAGGCTGCGGGGCACCTCGGAGAGAGTAACGACGGGCTGGTTGTGGGCGGCAAGATGGCTGAGGATGTGGGGATTGAGTTGGTCTGGTTCGTTGCAACGGTAGTATATACTGACGCCGTTACACTCCTCAATGCTTACGATCCCGTCAAGGAGCGAGCGCACCTGGGCAGCCTGCTCAGGGCTGGCGAGGCGCAGTTCGTAGCGCGGCGCACCGAGTAGGCGCTGGCTCAATTCGGCAAAAGTGCCAAGGGCAATGATCTGACCGCCACTAATGATCGCAATCCGGTCGGCAAGCACTTCTGCTTCCGCAAGGTTATGGGTGGTCAGCAGAATCGCACGGTCGGCCTGGCGCAACTCCCCAATCGCATCACGCACGGTGCGGGCACTCTGCGGATCCATAGCGGTCGTAGGTTCATCGAGGAAGAGCACCGGCGGATCGTGGATGAGGGCGCGTACCAGGGCGATCTTCTGCTTCATGCCTTTGGAATAGCCATCAAGCTTACGCTCGCGTGCTTCCCAGAGGCCAAACTGCTGGAGCAACGTGGTGCTCCGCGCCTGGCGCGTGACCGCATCAAGGCCCAAGAGACCGCCAAAGAAATCGAGGTACTCAAGTGCAGCCATGCGCCCGTAGAGGCCGGGATACTCGGTGAGCAGGCCCACCTTGGCGCGCACCGTCTGGGCATGGGTTACCACATCAAGCCCACAGATACGGGCTTGGCCACTACTTGGGCGCAGAATAGCCCCGAGCATACGTACCGTGGTGGTCTTCCCGGCCCCATTGGGGCCAAGCAGGGCCACGAGTTCGCCGGGGCGCACTTCAAGGTCAATGTTGTGAACGGCTTGAAAGCCCCCAAACTGTTTGCTGAGGGCGTGGGCTTCGATCATGGGCTCTTCCTCAAGGTAGCATCAAGGGTAAAGCATGCACAGACACACGTCCCGGCTTCAGGTGCCGAGATAATCTCAAAGGTACCATTCGCCAACAGGGCCCGTTCTTGCATATTGATCAGGCCAAGGCTCGCCCCGCTGGCGGCACGCAGTTGGGCCGCATCGGTCTCGAAGCCAATCCCGTTATCGCTAATGATCAAGCGCAACATAGCTTCATTCTGGCGCAATTCAACCCGCACCCGCGTGGCTTGGGCGTGTTTAATAATATTATTCAGGGCTTCTTGGGCAATACGGAAGATGCTCAATTCAACCTGAGACGGCATACGCTGGCTATTGAGTTGGGTGGTAAGCTTTATGTCAATCCCAAAGCGCGTTGCGATCTGGTCAAGGTGCCAGTTGAGTGCAGGCACGAGACCAAGGTCATCGAGCAGGGGCGGGCGCAATTCCCGCGAAAGCGAGCGCACCTGTTGGATGAGGCGATCCACGAGGGTACTGCTATCGAGCAGGCGTGCCTGCTGTTTCGGATCGAGCTTACCCTGGGCCACCCCGCGCATATTCATCTGCAGAGCAATCAGGACCTGGCCAATCTCGTCGTGCAGTTCGCGGGCGAGGTGGCGTCGTTCAACCTCTTGGGCCTGAATCAGCTTATGGGAGAGCGTTTGGAGGCGTTGACGTGCATACTGAACTTCATCGAAGAGACGCGCATTCTGGATTGCCACGGCAGCCTGAGCAGCAACCGCCTCAGTCCAACGCAGATGGTCAACGCTCAACTTCACATCCTCGTAGGCTTCAATCACACAGAGGCCAATCAGGCTGCCTTGGGCCAGCAGCGGAACCCCAAGCATACTCTGTTCAGCGGTGTCAATAATGCGCCCTTCGCCACTCTGCAACACAGCCTGAGCAAGCGGCGAGCTTTCAAGCTCAATGCTATCCAGGGCCAGGCTGCTGACGAGGGCATCGCGGCCCGGCACAAAGCTATAGGCAGCGCTCAGGCTACCATCATTAAGCATAAAGAGACTCGCACGGGTATTGGGTACCAGGCGAGCGAGGGCACTAAAGAGCGACTCAACCACTGTCTCAAACTCAAGGCTTTGGGTGAGGGCAAGGTTCGCGGCGCGCAGCGTCTCGGCTTGGAGGCGGGCGCGACGTTCGAGGTGGTGCAGATTGACCAGTTCATCGGTGAAGCGACGCAACTCATCGGCGGTGGCGATGCGGGCGGTAATATCGCGGTAGTTCACGACGGTCGCTTCAATTGCGGGATCGGTGAGCAAATTTCTGAAGAAGGCTTCGATCCAACGCCATGTTCCATCCTGGTGGCGCACGCGCACCTCAAGGTTGGCCACATCGCCAGTGGGGGCTAGGCGTTTGACTAGGTAGCGCAGGTTCTGATGATCGCGGGGATGGATAAAGGTCAGCGCTTCAGAGCCCACAAATTCATCCAAAGGAAAGCCAAGGATGCGTTCCGCCGCAGGGCTAATATAGGTAATGATCCCGTGGGCATCAACAAGTGCCACGCCATCAACGCTATGTTCAATCAGGGCACGAAAGCGGCGCTCACTATGGCGCAGCGAAGCCAGCGCCGCTTGCTGTTCACGGCGCAACTGTTGGCCTTGCAAGGCATTATGGACAGCCATACCCAAGCGGCTCAGGCGATCCTTGAGTAAGTAGTCGGCGGCTCCGCGTTGCAGGGCCGCCACAGCCATCTCTTCACCAATGGTTCCAGAGACAATGATAAAAGGGATTTCGAGTTCAAGTTCGATCAACAGATCGAGAGCGCGGAGGGCATCAAACTGAGGCAAAGTATAGTCAGCAAGGATCAGATCGGGGGGAGAAGTCAGTGCGGCACGATAGTCGGGCTCAGCGCAGACCTGACGCCATGCGGGGTCAAAACCGGCTTGGCGCAAGGCATGCACAATCAGCAGCGCATCGGCATCACGATCTTCGAGAATAAGGAGATTCAGGGGCGTTGTCATAGATTTATTGGCAACGTAAAGCTAAACGTTGCCCCTTGGTCGGGCACTGCTTCACCCCAAACGCGCCCGCCGTGGCGCTGCACAATGCGCTGGACGGTTGCGAGGCCAACGCCGTTGCCTTCATACTCTTCGGCACGATGGAGCCGCTGGAAAACGCCAAAGAGTTTATGGGCGTACTGCATTGCAAAACCGACGCCATTATCGCTGATGAAGTAGACCGTTTCACCTTCAACTTGACGTACACCGATCGTAACCTCAGCTTGAGCGCGTTGGCGGCTATACTTGAGCGCATTGGAGATCAGATTCACCCAGACAATCCGCAGCAACGCAGGATCGCCCTGGCAGGTTCCCATATCTTGAACAGTGAGGTACACCTGGCGTTCAGCGATTTCGCGGGTAAAACCTTCGAGCGCACGGCTCACGAGATCATTCATCGCCAGAGTTTGGCGTTGCAGCGGCTGGCGATTGAGGCGCGAAAAGGCGAGCAGATCATCAATCAATTGACCCATCTGGCGCGTATTGTCACAGATGAGGCGTAGATACTCACGCCCATCGGCGTCCAGTTGATCGGCATACTCAGCCCAAACAATCCGCGAAAAGCCATCAATCGCCCGCAGCGGCGCCCGCAGATCGTGGGAGACCGAGTAGGAGAAGGCTTCCAATTCGTGGACTACGGCTTCCAGTTGGCTTGTGCGTTCTTGGACGTGGGCTTCCAAGTTTAGATTGAGGCGCTGCACCTCATTCAGCGCCTCAACTTGGGTGGTCACATCTTGCACTACGCCAAGAATTTGGGTAGGCTGGTGGGCCTCATCGCGGGCAAAGATTACCTCGCGGCTAAAGAGCCAGCGCCAATTACCGTCGGCATGGCGCATACGGTACTGAAGTTCAAGAATATCGCTATCGCTGGCCGTGGCAAAACGCCCAAGTCGCTCAGGCAGTTGGGCAAGGTCATCAGGGTGCATCAATTGGGCAAAGACACTACTCCCCATCGCAACAATCTCTTCAGGGCTATAACCCAGGGTCGCCACAATATTGCGATTGGAATAGACATTCTGTTGACGCACCAGATCATAGATATAGATCGTCGCGGGGGCCGCATCGGTAATACGCTGAATGAGGTGGCGACTCGCCCGCAGCGCCTGCTCACTGGCACGGAGACGTTCATCAGTATTGGATGATTCAGTCATACCAAGTTACCAATCAACTCTGTGGTGAATAGTTTAAGAGCAACCAATACATACCCAAACTACGCGCTACTTCAGTAAACTGCTCAAAATCAACAGGTTTTACAATATAACTATTGACACCCAATTCATAACTCGAAACCACATCACGCTCCTCAGCAGAAGAGGTTAGAACAACCACAGGAATCGAGCGGGTGCGGGGATCATGTTTAATCCGGCGCAGCACCTCAAGGCCATCAACCAGAGGCAACTTGAGGTCAAGCAGAATCACTCTTGGGCCATGCTCGAGTTGGCGACCGGCATAGTCGCCAGTACCAAAGAGAAAATCGAGCGCTTCGGCACCATCGCGAACAACATGAATTTGATTAATGATATTTTGCCGTTTGAATGCATGAAGCGTAAGCCGAATATCATTAGGGTTATCTTCAACAAGCAGAATCTCAACACGTTGAGGTTCGTTCATGGTGCTTTCCTGAAGGAAGAAGAGAGAAACGAACAAAGAGAAAATAGGTTTGTGGCATCAATAGGTATAACGTAACCTGAACCTACCACGATCATGATAGCATGGGATCGCTACGGTGGTGTTACGTACCAAGGTACGAAAGTATGCTACACTGAACACGTTAGGCGAAGCTAAAATGCTCGCTCAGGGACGTTCAAAAGAGTATGGACACCACTATCCGCATCATGCTGGTTGAGGATCATACCCTCGTGCGCATGGGCATTCGCTCCCTGCTTGAGAGTCTGCCCCAGGTTGAGGTCATTGGTGAAGCAGGCTCAGGCCAAGAGGCCTTGAACCTGTTACCGCAGCTCCAACCTGACCTGCTGCTGCTTGATATTGCCATGGCCGAGATGAACGGCCTCGAAGTGGCCAAGCGGGTCGCGCAGCTCTTCCCACAGGTGCGGGTGGTTATGCTTTCAATGTATGCCAACGAAGCCTATGTGGTACAGGCGTTGCGCTCGGGGGCCAAAGGCTACCTGCTCAAAGATGCGAGTCTTGCCGAGCTAGAGTTAGCCATTCGGATCGTGATGCGTAACGAAACCTACCTGAGTCCTGCCGTCTCCAAGCATGTAGCCAGCGACCGCATGCGCTGGCTTGACCAACATGCAGAGCCCGAGGAAGCATTGACCCCGCGTCAGCGTGAGGTGCTGCGGCTCATTGCCGAGGGGCGCACAACCCGCGAGATCGCACAGACCTTAACGATCAGTGCCAAGACCGTAGAGACGCACCGAACCCTGCTGATGGAGCGGTTGAACATCCATGATATAGCAGGGTTGGTGCGTTATGCTATTCGCGTGGGGTTAGTGTTGCCCGGTGAGTGAGCAATGGGGATCAGGAGTTGTCTGAAAAGGTTGTTAGCGCCATTTCATACTATGTGGCACACTGTGGAGTGCCGGCTTTAGCCGGCTGGAGTCGGCTACCGGCTTTAGCCGGCTGAAGCCGGCTACCGGCTTTAGCCGGCTGAAGCCGGCTACCGGCTTTAGCCGGCTG
>NZ_NQWI01000163.1 GCF_002532535.1 Candidatus Viridilinea mediisalina | reverse complement strand
GTAGAGAGTTTTTGAACAAGGCATTCAAAACGCCAACAAGAAGAGGTACCGAGGATTGAACCACAGAGGCACCGAGGGCACAGAGATGGTACGGAGGGAGTGTCAACAATGGGCCATGCCACACCCTGCTCTGTGTTCTCTGTGCCTCTGTGGTTCAATCCTCTGCATCTCTGCAAAAACTCTCTACCTGCAATCTTTGCGTATAGCTCTATATCATTCGCAACAATGCGCTCAGCGTGAGCTTTCATAAATCTTGAAACAACACCACTTCCTGAGAAGAGATCTAAAAAGATGAGTTTATCTTTGCCTAGTCTCTCTTTCACGAATGTGACACCTTCATTAATGAAAGGAAGCAATCCTCTTTTATTGCCAATATAGGTAATCAATTCACTCTGCAGGTACTTCGGGTCTTCTTGTTGGAACATGGTTAGGGCACGTTGCATCGTAGCACCTCGTATGGCAAGATCTCTGACTCCCTCCATGATAAACTATACATTTGGAATCTGCAAAGCACTTGATGTTCTGCGCTGCCGATAATCGCCATATCGGCCATACCAGCCCGTTGCGCGTCGTGGCCCACCAAGTAGGGCACATTGCGCTCAAGCTCCGCCGGGCCGCTACGGTAGATGACGGGGCGCAGCGGGGCGTCGTCGGCGCGAAAGCTAAACCCTTGGCGGCCAGCGCTCAACCAGACCAGCGACGGTTCACTGACCCAAGCGCCGCCCGCACGACGAAACTTGGTGTTCACATTGCCGATGTCGGCGGCAATCAAGATGGGCGGAGTGGTCGTCATTGAGATTTCCTTCCATAAATAGGCTACAATGGAAGGGGTTAGGGGCGGGCTGCGCCCTCCCCTAAAACCCCACCCACACAATGAGGTAGCTATGCCAACCATAACCCTTACCAACGATCAAGTTGTGGAACTGATTCGCCAACTCCCACCAACCCAAAAGCATCTCGTCCTGCTCACCCTTGCCGAAGAAGCCCACACCCATCACCACGAAAACATGGTCTATGCCGAACAACAACTCCGCATGCGTGCCGCCGAACGCGGCGTTGTCTGGGATGAACTGGACGATGATGCGCGCGAGGCGTTTGTGGATGACTTGATTCATGAGGATCGCTGATGCTGCCAATCGTTGTATTTGATACCAATGTCCTCCTTTCGGCAATTGGTTGGCGTGGCCGTCCAGCTTTGTGCCTTGATCGTGTACGACATGGTTTGGCCATAGGCTTCACCAGCGAAGATTTACTTCAAGAGCTACGTGATAAGCTGCGTACAAAGCTCGTTTTTTCAGATTCTCAGGTCGAACAAACATTGACGTACATTCTTTCTTTTATTCGCATAACTAAAATTAAAGAAAATATTATGTTTATTGCCGCAGATCCCGACGATGACCGTGTACTGGAGTGTGCTGTTGCAGCAGGGGCCAATTACCTTGTGACGGGCGACCGGAGGCATTTGTTGCCGCTGCGATCATTTCGTACTATTGAGATCATTACTGTGGCGGAATTTCTCACGCTCGTGCCTGATACGCAGTAACGCAGTAGCGCAAAAGTAAGGCTGTCACGCGGTTTCTGTCACCCTGAGTACGAAATGGCCCGCGGGCCAGTGGCCTGTGAAAAACAAGCCTTGTTTCTCAGGAGCGCAGCGAAGGGTTTCTCGTAGTGACCAAAAGAGATGCTTCGCTGCGCTCAGCATGACAAAGGCATTTGTTTCTCAGGAGCGCAGCGAAGGGTTTCTCGTAGTGACCAAAAGAGATGCTTCGCTGCGCTCCTGAGGAACAAACGCGGTGCGGCGGCGCGGTGGCTGAGCTTGTCGAAGCCCCGCGCCGCCGCGCCGCACTCCGGGGCTGGCTTCGACAAGCTCAGCCAGCGCATACCTTCGCCACGCTCATTTTGTTTCTCACGGCCCACTGGCCCGCGGGCCATTTAATACTCAGCATGACAGTGCTCCGTGAACAGCAAGGTGGCTTTGCGGTATTGTGCAATAACCTATCAGGGCGGAAAAGCCCTGGGAGCGCAGGCTATCTCACCCCCCTTTCGCCTTGCCCATCGAAGCGCGATAATCCGCCGCCGCGATCTGCAGAATCTCGCCGGCGAAGGCGCGTTCCTGCATGCGCGAGACGATGCGCTGGTCATGGCGCGCCAGCGGGAGGTTGCTGGTGATGATGGTGGCGAGGTTGGCTTGGTAGCGTTGGTTGAGCAGTTGGTACAACTTCTCCCGCGCCCAGGCGGTGGCGCTCTCGGTGCCCAGGTCGTCGAGTACGAGCAGCGGGACGCTCCGCACCATGTCGAAGCGGGTGTCGTAGCCAACTTCGCTATTGGGGCCGAAGATTGACCGGAGGTGATCGAGCAGATCGGGCACCGGCGTGAAGAGTACCTGGGTGCCGCGTGCCAGCACGGTGTTGGCCACCGCAGCGGCGAGGTGGGTCTTGCTGACGCCACACGGCCCGAAGAGCAAGAGCCAGCCCTGCATCTGTTGGGCAAACTCGTGGGCCCGCAGGTAGGCCTTGCGTACCCCAGGCACGTCGGGGTTGAAGCGCTCGAAGGTGCGGTCGCTCACGCCGGCGAGGTTGCTCAAACGGGCAAGCATGGTTTGGTGGTGCTGCACCCGCTCGCTCTTTTTGCAGTCGCAGGGGATCATTTCAGCGAAGCGCGGGTGGCCGTAGGGCACATCCGCGACAAGGAAGCCGACGCCACGGCAGGTGGGGCAGGTGCCGGCGGGTGGCGGGGGCGCTTCAATGCGCGGGTAGGTCGTGTTGCCCACCTGAATAACCCCGATGCGCTGCCAACGGTTCGTGTTGGTGCTACTGGTCATCATGCTCCTCCTCCAGTGGCGTTGGCGCGACGCGCCAACAGGTTGGCAAGCGCAGCATCCGGCGGCAGCTTGTCCTCAAGATCCAGCGCGAGATACTGGATCTCCAATGCACTCGCGTCGGCAGGGGCTATTGCGAAGTGCATGCGCCTTGGCGCTCTCGGCATGCTGGTCGCTGGCTGGCGCTGCGGGTGCAACCGGCGCCGCCTTACGCGGCGGCTGCACCCGCCAGGTCGTTACCATCGCCCCAATTCCCTGGCCAAGCTCACGCCGTCGTTCAAGCTCACGCTGCACCACAGCCAAAGTCGCCTTACCCGAATTCAGCAACATACGTAGCTCACGCAGCAAGGCCGTATCGCCAGCACCGCTCCCAGCCGAGAGCAAATGGTAGCGGCGCGTCGTCTCACCGCGACGCGCCCAGACCAACCAGCCAGCCTGTTCCAACTCTGCCAGCCAGCGCTCGACACTACGGCGCGTTGCTGGTTGCCAAGCGGCATGTTCATCCCGCCGATGGCCCATCAACTCCTGCAACAACTCCATCACCGGCGGCTCACGCAGAAACCAGAGCCGGTGGAGCAGACACCAGAGGCGAAACGCCGCATGCCCCACCTGACGATCCGCCACCAGATGGTGGGGCGCAGGCACAAACCGCGCATCACCCGTGATCCGCCGGCCAATTTCCAGTTTAGCGTCGCGCATCGCTTTCTGATGCGCTCAGGCTGACCCCTGAAACCTGACCCCTGAAACCTTGTCTCACGCCACAAGCACGCGGGAGCGCACACGGGCGGCGGGTGCGCCAAATAGGCCACGCTGCAGCGCAGCGGATGGCGCGTTTGGGCTCGTGGACAAGAGGGCCGAGCCAGATCAGCGGAAGACCAACACCACAAAGCGCACCCCTTTCCTTCAATAATCAGGAGAGGAATGCGCGAATTCCCCGTCCTGATGGCTCAGGCGGGTACGTCGAAGGAAGTGGCTAGGAGATTATGAAGTTCCAGTTGGTGTAGATGCTGAAACCGACCAGATCTCGTAACGGTCGTAGCCATACTTAGATTGAGCAATTTCGAGAATTCGCTTCAGGCGCTCATCGCGAGTGACTAAACGCAAGTTGTATTGAACAGCAACACTTACGATCCAAAGATCGTTTTCTTGGATACCAAGTTCACGAGCACTCGTCGTATCACGCAAATCTTCGGGGCGCTTGACCTTTATTCGTCCGCGTTTATCGCGTGGCGCGTATCGCCGGAAGAGTTCGCCGCGCAGGACGCTGTAGTACTGACTTGTATCTTTATCTACGGGCCAGACAAAATAGGTCTCCATGGCATTACGTACAGCTTGGTGCCGACTTGGATCGGCACCATCAGCGATCTCAAGGCCATAGGCTACTTCGCCAATGGAGATAGCGCAAACCGCAACGGTGCTTTCTCCGAGGGCGCTTAATCTCCCTCGAATCAGCGTATGATCTCTGTTGTCACCATCCCACGCGATACTGGCAACTGAGGTGTCGAGTAAGTAGGCGTCAGGCGTCGATGTCATAATCATCGTCTGATGAGGCGTCGAGATCGCGTACAGCAGTTGAGATTACCGGATCATTCAGCACTGGTAGACGGCTGATGGTAGAGCGGGCTCCGGCATGTTGAAAACCCTGGGAAATGAAGATGCGCCACGGAATAGCTGGACGAAAATCGGTTGGATAGTAGCCTGTGAAACGCACTGGGCCAGGGCGTTGATAACCAGCAAATATATCGAGCATCTGTTTCTCTAATCGTGGAGGCAGTTCGTAGGCTGCAAGAACCTCGGCGTCAATGTGTACCAATACTTGTCGGCAAGCTTCCCCAAGTTCTTCAGCTTGGTCAGGATTTTGTAGCCACTGAGAGCGATATAGCTTATATTGGTTTACAAGAGTAACAAGAGTTTGAGTTTGTGCTGGCGTGAAATCTGGAAAAGGTAGGTCTTTAATAGCACGTATTTGATTGTCGCGTCCTCCTGCTGCCGGATGGGTATAAAGAAAAGCATTAGATAGGGGGCTGTTGAGTACGGATGCAATTTCTTCTAGAGAGGTGTTTGCCTTGAGCCAAACTCCGTGAAACCTTTGATAGCAAACGAGACCCTGCCGATCTATAACTGCTGCAATTCGCCAAGGCCCTTGACTCAGGCGAGCTGCATTGGCGATTACTTTTGGCTTTGCTGCAAGTTTTAGAAATTCATGACCACGTCGAAATCGTGTTGGGTCGATGCGAAGGTATTTTGGAGAGGGAGTTACAAATGGCTCAAAGCCATCTTCAACATTGACTAATCCTGCCAGTAGTTCAGGGGCAGGTTCTCGAGAGATAAAATGATCAATCTGCTCTCGAAAACCGGTTTGTTCAATCCCGCGATGCACCTCGGCAACATCGCCAAGCCGGGGCAGGCGGCGTAGAGACTCCCACACGCGCCAAAGCGGTGTACGCCAGAATACCGGATAGTCAGCGGTGTCAACCAAGTCAGTTGGCAACTCTTCCTGCCACGTAGGAATGCCAGTCTGCAGGAAGCGATCATAATCCTGTTTGTTGACGGAAGCGGTACGGTGACGTGGACTATTCGTGCGTGGACTATGTGCAGTTAGTAGAACCGTCTCAACATCGGAATATTGAAAAACGGTATCAGGGAGCGCGACGATACCTATCTCCTGATATGATGCTGCCAATTGCTTCCGCGCATTGCGGTACTCCTGACCGCTCACAAAAGCCTTTGGCAAGACGAAACCAAGCTGTGCAGGCGGGTAGCGCATGACCCGATTCAGCGCCTCAACCGCCCGTTTGGCCGCACCTGCTCGCGGGCGCGTTTCTGTTCCGCGTGTTGGTAGATCACTGAAGGGTGGATTGCAGAGCACAATCCTGGCATGTTGGAGATAGGTGTCGGTGTGTGGCGATGAAAAGAGATCAGCTTGCTGGATATCCCATCCATCAGGATTAGGGTAGTCAGCCAGAATCAGCGAATAGCGGGCCACTTCACGAGCAAACGCATCCAGTTCCATCCCACGTAACATGCCTACAAAATAGTCATGTCGTTGATTTGTATTCATGGTGGAGGGAAGGAGTGTGCGAAGCCGTCCAAGTGCAGCAATGAGAAATGGTGCATGCCCAGCGAAGGGTTCAAAGACACGCCGCTCATGTTGTGGCAATTCATTAAAGGGCAGTTGTTGGACAATGTACTCGGCGATCTGTGGCGGTGTAGCGTGGGTGTCGAAGAGTTTGCGGTTACGCTCGCTAACGAGGGTGTTCTCGTACACGTACGCCAAGGCCTCAACAGAGAGATTCTGAAAGAGAAACGCGTTGCGGATCTTATCCCATGCGACGCGCTGCACAAGTGGAACCTGCAACAGCCCCTCATCGGGAGCCTGACAAAAGTAAAATGCGTCAACGGCAACAATTACCCGTTGGGGATCAGGGTGCAGCCAATCGTCACCGGGATAGCCACGATCCGCAAGCATCTTCGCTGCGATGAAGCGGAAGATCAGTCGGAAGAGCGACTGGTAATCAGGCTCACTGTCGTGGTGTTCAGCGTAAACCGCTTTGCAGGTAGCGAGTACATCGCGGAGCAGTTGGTCAAGTTTTTTATGCGTTGTTCCTTCCAACGTGGGAAGCAACCCGGTATCAAAAAAGTCAAGTTGAACAGATCTCCGAGCGAAACCAATGGACTTGGCTCGCAGAACTGCGTTAGGACTCCATTCGTCTCGATTGGCATGAAAAGCAGTGCGGAGATGTTCCGGTGCAATCTCTTCGATAAACGTCGGCGCACCAGTGGCGGTCATGCGCCATCGCCGCACGATGCTGTGTTCAGGGGAGAGTACCAGTATCTGGGGAGCGCCAAGTGCACGATACTGTTGGAGTGTTTCTGGGTTGTACTGATCGTGGATAGCCACCCCAAAGCAAGCACTTCGGTATGATGGTGGCTCTTGTGCGAAGGCGGCTAAATCAATCATACGGGTTGGCGAGGACTCGATGAGTACATCAGCAAAGGGGTAGTCACGGCGGATCAAGCCGTCACGATAGCCTAGCTGTAGCAGACCATCGTGCGTCAAGTTCAGTAATTGTATCGCTGAAAGATGTACTTCCACGGTGCCCCCCCCTTTATCGCGCACCGCCACCGACCCGAAACACTGGCTTCGTCTACCACTCCTCCGCGAGAGAGATGATTATCTTTGCGTAACGTCAGCAGGATCAGTGAGTGGTTTTATGCCATTCTGAAGCCTAAAACCGACGTATATATTATAGAACATTTGACTCAGAGTGTCAATCGGCGATGTGGTTTGGATGATTTTGCCCACAAAGACTTTGAAAGTGTTTACGAAATTGGTGCAGCAGCTTAGTGTATATTCGCGTGAGGAGTGGGAGGAGCTGCTGGCGCAGTGGGAGGAGCTCCGGCGCACCCATTATCAACTGCTGCGCGACAATGCGGAGGCGGTTCCTGATCAGATGCGTCGCTTGGCTTGGCTTTCACGGTTAGAGACGCGCATTCCGGGGCTGTTGGTTGATGCTCAGTTTATGCGGATGACGAAGCGGAGCGCCGTCGCGCCTGCACCGCCGTCCCAGCGCAGCGGGCGCATGCCGCGTGCGCGGCGGGGCGAGGTGGAGGAGAATGCGGCGCCGCGTCCGGCAAGCAACGCGATTATTCCGGGGCTGGCCGCCGAGACCGCGCCGGAGCAGACGCTCCATGCGGCTGGCCCTTCTGCCGAGGCGCTGCTCCGTCAACGGGGGCGGCGTCCGTCGGCGCAGGATGTGGCTGCGGGCTACGATTTTGCCGCAGAGGAGCCGCGTGATGGGCAGTCATGAGCATGTTCCACCCTACGCGGCGCTACCGCCACTCGACAGCCAACGCATTGAGGTACTGCGCCTCCTTGGACGGCTGGAGTTGATGGATGCGAGGGAACCAGGTTCCCTCGCGCACCCTACCCCGCCACTGAGACAATGCAGCACCGCTTGGTGTGTAAAGGGTTTTTGACCCGCTCCAATGGACCAAGAGCAACGCACATGACCTGGCAGGTGGGGCGCGTGCAGCCACCATGAGGACGTCAACGATCCCACCGCGCCGCACCTGCTAGGTCTCATGGGACGTTGGCACCTTAGACATGGTTCATAGTTACTTTACAGTTTGGCGTTACGCCGCCTGCGCCAGCGGCGCAGCGCGTGGCGTAACC
>NZ_NQWI01000013.1 GCF_002532535.1 Candidatus Viridilinea mediisalina | reverse complement strand
TGGTTAGGTAGTGCCGACTTTAGTCGGCTGAGGTCGCCGACACCCCCCCCGGATGCCGACTAAAGTCGGCACTACGACTTTCCTCCGCGCTGCCGCCGTGTCGCCAAGAGGCGGGCCATGCGCTCTTCTGCCGAGACAGGGCTTGACGTTGGCTCTGTTGCCTCTTGCGCTGTCGTTGGTGGTGGGCTTGGTGGTGGAGCGGGTGCGGAGGTGGCGTTGCCTGCCGACGGGCGGCGGGTGCGTTCGCGGGCGGCATGGAGCCGTTGTAGCAATGGTTCGGGCTGCTCAGGCTGGCTTCTTTTACGCCTATGCCACGCGGGCAGAAGTTCGCGGGGGCGCAGGAAGAGCCGCCGTAGCGCAATGTCCAATGGCAGCAGCACCAAACAGAGCCAGAGCAGCGGCATAGCAATGTCACGTACCCGGCCCACCTGCTGCCCCGCACTGGCAAAGAGGCTCGCGGCGGGCGGGTTGATGCGCCCTCCAGTGAGTGCCGCTAGATCGCTGAGCAGCGCCTCGCCCGAGACGATGGGGCGGTATTCGGGTGAATAGCTGACCACAAGGCCGCCACTCACACTACCAAAGGCTGTGCCGGTTTCATCAAAGGCGAGAATCTGCGCCAAGTAGGCTCCAGGATTGGCGGCGGGGGCCACGGCACGGTAGCGCCCAAGAGCCACGGCGCGAAACTCAAGCTCAAGCGCCCGCTCCGCTGGATCAAGGAGGCGGCCATGCAACGCCGCAGCACGACTTGGCCGCCCATCGCTGTCAAAGACCATCAGATCAAGCAGGGCATCGGGGCCATCGCTACGCAACTCAAGGCTCAAGCGCCCGGCTGCAGGGGGCGCGAGCAGCGCATCGGCGAGCCCCGCAGCAAAGGCGCCAAAGCCGGGCCAGGTGAGCCAATCGCGTGCCCATTGGCCCTTCAGATCGCTTGTCCAGGCCAGACTACGCCCCAAGCCTACCTGCCAGAGCGCCAAGATCGGTGCCCCATCAGGGGCGCTCAACAGCGTGCGCGCCGTTGCACGCGCCTCGCTCACATTGTAGCCATAGAGCGGCGGCAATGGCCCAAGACCACGCAGCGGCGGCGCATCGAGCAGCAGCAAAGGAAAGAAGGGCTCCTCCACCAGATCGCGTCCGGCAATGCGTACCGTCTCGTTCAAAAAGATGGACGGCACCGCTTGAGCATCGGTCACACGGTAGAAACTCCCCCCACCCCGCTCCGCCAGCCGTTCCAAGCTCTGATTGGTATGGGTACCAATCGAAATAAAACTCACCGTCGTATTATCGGCACGCATTGCCTCAACCAGATCGGCATAGTTACTATTATCAATCCCATCGGTCAGCAGAATGAGATGCTTGATGCGCGCATCACTTGCAGCCAACGCCTGAGCACCCAATTCGATCCCAGCGCGAATGTTGGTACCCCCACCAAGACTAATCCGCCCAATAAAATCCTCAAGTGTAAAGAGATCGGGGAGTGGCTGGATGGGCATGATCGTCTGGGCAAATTCATCAAAGACAAAGATGCCGATCTGGTCAATCTGGGCGAGGCCACGGGCGGCCAAAAAGACCGCCTCTTTGGCCAGATCGAGCCGATTTTGCCCGGCGCTCACCATTTCCGCCATACTGCCACTGCGGTCAATCACGAGGGCCAAGGCCACATCGGGGCGCTGCTCATCGGCAGGCGGATCGAGTTCAACCGGCAGCAACTCAGCCACAGGCGTGCGCCGCCATGCGCCCGCGCCAAAAGACTCAGCGCCGCCAATCATTGCCAAACCGCCGCCCAGATCGCGCACATAGGTCGCTAAGGCGCGTTGGGTTACCATCGGCATGCGGGTCGCGGGCAGATCAACGAGGATCACCCCATCATACTGCCGCAGCATGACGGCATCACGCGGCACCTGGTCGGGCGGCACGCTCTGCACACGCAACTCCGCCGCCTCAAGTGCGCCCAACAGTGGCGCGGCGCGTTCAGGCTCACTGGCAACCAAGAGAATGCGTGGCGGCCCCTCAACCTGAGTAAAGGCAGAGGCTTGATTATTGAGCGGCTGGGTATCAAAGGGGGCCGCCACGCGGGCGCTAAAGCGCCGAAAGCCCGCCTCACCAGCAGGCAGACTGAAACTAAAGCTCGTAGCGCCACGTTCCACCTGCAACTCCTCAGTCGCCACCAGTTCACCATCGGCAAAGACTTCAAGCTGTGCCACACCCGCCATGCTACTCTCAAGCTGCACCCGCAGCGGAATCTGTTGGCCCTCGCGGGCACTTGCCGGGGCCTCAAGGCTGGCCAGCACCAGATCGGGGCCATGTTCAGCAGCGAGGGGCACCACCTCAATGGGCACGCCGCGTAGCGCCAAAAGCCGTGCCATCTCACGGGCACGCCCTTGGTTCTCTTCGCCATCAGAGAGCAGCACCACCCGCTTTTGGGCATCAGCGGGCAACAGCGCCAAACCCAACTGAAGCGCCTCGGCAATATCGGTGCGACTACCGCTGACCAGTGAAGTCAGGCGCGTCACTGGAGTGGGCGGCCCAGCGGCCCGTTCCACCGCAGGGCGCTCGCCAAAGACCACGAGAGCCGCACGGTCGCTGGGGTCTGCTGCGGCCAACGCCTCATTCACATATGCCAGCGCCTGTTCACGTTGTGCAGGCGCAAACGAATCGCTGCCATCGAGCAAAAAGACTACCGCTGTCTCGTCCACTGCCCGCACCAACTGCGCCCCCGCCAGCGCCAACACCAGCGCCACCAGCATAGTTGAGCGCAACGCCAACAGCAACAGATAGCGCCGCCGCCCCAAGCGCCACACATAGTGCTCACGCAGAGCCCAAGCCAAGAGCCAGAAGAGCGGCACTAGCAAGAGCAACAGCAACACTAGGGGATAGATGAAGGATAGGGAGAGCATAGCGGGGGAACCGGAGAACAGAGAACTGGGGAACAGAGAACTGGGGAACAGAGAACTGGGGAACAGAACGTATCGTAGCATGACTGTAGCATTACTTGGGTTCGCATGGCAACTTCTTGACAGACAAGAAAACTTGAGCTATACTACCGCTATCGTATAGCGGTATCGTGTAAGGTAATCCCTATGGCGCGCGACGATTTTCGATACCAAGTGGTACAATTGAATCACTTACACCAGTTACCCTTGAGCATGCCGCATGATCAAGAACGCTCACGCCCATTGGGACGCCATGTTTGGCAATCTACAATCTACAATCGTACATGGTATTGGCGCGACTACTTGGGGCACCTCAACCCCTTAGCTACAGCATTATCGTATGGTTAAGCCAACAGACTGAAACGTAGTAGCTATGCCTTGGACGCACAAGCGGGAGTTTGCGTGATGGCGTCACGCTTTGATCACTCCGTTGCGCCGGTGTTGCGTGTTGCCGCGCTGGAGGCGCGTATTGCCGCGCTGGAGCATGATCTGGCCTATCTCCGCACCTTGAGTGAAGATCTGGTGCGTAGTCAGGCTGTGGCTAGACTGGCTACGGTGGAGTCCCACCTAGAGGCGGTTTTATCCGCAACGAGCCAAGCTTATATTCTGGTTGATACCGAGTTGCGGCTGCTACAATGGAACCACATTGCTGAAGCTGAGATCATGAAGCGCACTGGGCTGATCTTGCGCGCCGGGCGTCCGGTTGGCGACTATATGATCGCTGAGGCGAAAGCCACCCGCTTCGCAATGATGCAGCGTGCCCTTGCCGGTGAGTCTATCCATACCGAAATGAACCTTGGTACTCCGAATGTACCGCTCTGGATTGCGGTGAGTTATGTGCCCATCCGCCAGGCTTGTGGATCAATTGGTGGCGTCTGTATGGCTTGGCTCGATGTCAGTGCCCGCTACCAGACCGAAGCGGAACTCCGCACCTCCAGCGACCAACTCCAGCACCTCTCGCGCCGCCTGGTTGAGGCCCACGAGCGCGAACGACGCCACATAGCCCGCGAACTGCACGATGAGGTTGGGCAGGTCTTGACCGGCCTGAAGCTCTCGTTGGCTGCCGCAACGCTCAATGCGCCGCCCGAGCTTGCTGCCCCCCTCAACGAGGCTCAAGGTTCGCTCACCGAGTTGATGGGGCGCGTGCGCGACCTTTCACTCGACTTGCGCCCGGCGCTACTCGACGACATGGGCCTTCTGCCCGCCTTGGGCTGGTTCCTCGAACGCTACATCCCACGCACGGGAATCCAGATCGATCTGCGCCACTACGGTCTCAACCGACGCTTTACTTCCGAAGTGGAGACGGTTGCCTATCGTATTATCCAGGAAGCATTGACCAACGTCGCCCGCCACGCTGAAGTTCAAGCCGCCACAGTACGTCTCATTGCTAACGATCAGCGGCTGATGCTGCGCGTAGACGATATGGGCCAAGGTTTTGATCTGGAAGAAGTACGTACCAACAAATACACCGGCGGCTTAAGCGGCATGCAGGAGCGCGTACAACTGATTGGCGGCACGATCACCATCGAAGCCGCACTTGGCATGGGTACCCATATTATTGCGGAGTTGCCGTTGGGTGAGTGATACCATTGTAGATTGTAGATTGCCGAACATGGCGTCCCAATGGGCATTAGCGTTCTTGATAATGCGGTATGTTCAAGGGTAATTGGGATTGAGGTGGGTAGGGTTTGTTTCTAAAAGAAACAAATATTCTGTAACATATTGATTACGCTGAACAAGATTGCGACTTGCTCTATAGGTGTTATACTGTGATTCCAGTATGGTAAGAACACCAAATTTTCGTAAATCAGCTATGAACTCATCTTTTTGTACAAAGCCCTCACTATTATAAGATATAAGGAAATACTTCGTTTTGATCTTACTGATAATGGAAAGCAGTGCTTGCTTGGCCAATTGCGGTTTATTGAAAGGACTTCTCGTCCAGTTATTCGGGATGCCGCTCACGTTGCTATATGAAACAGGCCGCTCATAGGTCGCAATGAGATTAAGCATGAAATAATTCGATCCGTATGGATGCTGGTTGTACGGTGGATCTATATAAACAAGATCGAAACTATCAAGCCAATGGTCACCAAATTGAACAGCATCTTCTTGGGTAACGTGAACATGACACTCAAATTGAGATAAAACAGGCAGATCTATTTGTATCTCGCCTAAAATACGGGTCAGTGCGTGTGAGCCTTCGCCACCAAATGCCCCTAGACCTTGTCTGTTTTTGTAAAAACCCTTGAAGACACCTCCCGTATTATTGTGGATAGAGGCTTTCACGATAAGAGATGCCAGAAAGAAGTGTTGAAGGTGGACGGGGATGTTGCTAATATGCTGTCTTGCCGTATCAATATACTCCGCATTTCTTCTTGTATAAAAGACTCGCTCGCCGGGTGCTATATTTGAGTCATCAAGCGGAGCATACAACTCTGCAATAAATCCTCTTCGCCAATCGTTCGCGATAGCTCGCTTAAGCCAGTCACTATAATAACGAAGCTGCTCCCAGTCCACGTCGCTTCTGTTGGTAAGATAGCAAGCGTTGACAACGTTTGCGTATAGCTCTAGATCATTCGCAATAATGCGCTCAGCATGAGCTTTCATAAATCTTGAAACGACACCACTTCCTGAAAAGAGATCTACAAAAATCAACTTTTCTTTTCCTAATCTCTCTTTTACTAATGTTACGCCTTCGTTAATGAAAGGAAGTAGTCCTCTTTTATTGCCAATACAGGTAATTAATTCACGTTGTAGATACTTTGGATCTTCTTCTTGGGACATGGGTAGGGCAGGTTGCATCGTAGTTTCTCGGAAAGGATACAGAGAATAGGAAATAGGGCTGAGGCTTCAGAACGCCTTGGATGTCTCAAGACTGTAACGTACCCTCAAACTATTTCTTTATGATAAACTATGAATTTAAAATCTGCAAAGCACTTGATGTTCTGAATGAGATCATGCCAATTACCGTTGAACATGTCCCATACACAAGAACGCTACAACTCATTGGGACGCCATGTTCGGCAATCTGAAATCTGCAATCTGCAATCGTAAATGGTATAAAAACTGTGGTATCATACCCATAACGCATCGCGTAATCGCCCTAATGTTTACGATATGGTCAAGGAGGACCTTATGCACCACCGGATCAAGCGTGTTGCTGTGATTGGCGCTGGAACTATGGGTGCGGCCATTGCTGGCCTCGTTGCAGGCACTGGTCGGCCTGTTGTGTTGCTCGATGTGCCTCCTGCTACGCTGACGCCCGAGGAAGAGGCGCAGGGCTTGACGTTGCAACATCCTGCGGTGCGGCGGCGCATCGTGCAGGCTGGTTTTGAGCGCATGCGTACTGCGCGTCCAGCGAACCTCTTGCATGCTCAGAGTGCGGATTTGATTACGCTTGGTACGACGGAGGATGATTTTGAGCTGCTGGCCGATTGTGATTGGATCGTTGAGGTGATTATTGAGCAGCTTGGCCCGAAGCAGGCGCTGATGGAGCGGATTGAGCGTGTGCGTAAGCCGGGTGCGTTTGTGACGACCAATACCTCCGGGATTCCGATTGCGCTTATTGCTGAAGGGCGTAGCCCTGAGTTTAAGGCGCACTTTTTTGGAGCGCACTTTTTTAATCCGCCTCGCTATTTGAAGCTTCTGGAACTTATTCCCGGTGCTGAAAGCGATCCCGCGCTGGTGGCTGAGTTCCGCCGCTTTGCGGAAGATGCGCTCGGCAAGGGTGTGGTGCTCTGTAAGGATCGCCCCAATTTTGTGGGCAATCGCATCTTCTGCTACGCTGGCCAGGTGTTGCTCAATGCCGCTATGCAGCAGGGCTATCGCATCGAAGAGGTTGATGCGCTCACGGGCGCGCTGCTGGGTCGCCCTAATACCGCCACCTTCCGCCTGCTCGATCAGGTTGGTGTGGATGTGATGCACTATATTACGCTCAATCTCTATGATGCCATCCCCGACGATGAGAGCCGAGGGGTCTATAGGGAGAGCGATCTGCTAACCCAGATGACCAATGCGGGGTTGTTGGGCAAGAAGGTCGGTCAGGGTTTCTATAAGGAGTTTAAGGAGGGCGGTAAGCGTGAGTTTCGGCCTCTCGATCTGCAGACGTTGACCCATGCGCCGCTGCAAGGCACCGCAGCGGTTGATGAATTCATCGCAGCGGCCAAGCAGATCAAGGATCTGCCCGAACGCCTGCGCTTTATGCTGCGTCGTGCCGCTGAACAGCCCGATGATCGCGCCGCTACGATTGTCAGCCTGGCCCTGTTGCCCATGATGGCCTATGCCGCCCGCCGCCTGCCCGAGATTGCCGATAGTGTCGCCGATGTAGACAATGCTGTGCGTTGGGGGTTTGCCCATCAGCTTGGCCCCTTCCAGATCTGGGATGCGCTCGGCGTGGCTGAAGGGGCCGACCTGATGCGCTCGCAGGGGCTGGCGGTGCCCGCATGGGTGGATGATCTGATCGCCAAGGGTGATGCCGGTTTCTATAAAGCTGGCGCTGCCTACAATGTGACTACCGGCCAGTATGTGGCCCGCGAACGCGATCCCCGTGAGCTTGATCTTGCCGCACTCAAAGCGGCGGGCAAGCTTGTACAAGGCAATAAGGGGGCTAGTCTGGTTGACCTGGGCGACGGCGTGCTCTGCCTTGAACTCCATTCTAAGGCCAACACCATTGGTGGCCCGGTGATCGAGATGCTGCTCGCTGCGGTGGAGGAGCTGAAACAGGATCGCTGGGTGGGCCTCGTGGTGGGCAATCAGGGGCCACGCTTCTCGGCGGGGGCCGATCTGAACGACTTTGGCGCGGCGGTGGAAGCGGGCGCATGGGACGACCTCACTGAACTGGTTGGGCTCGTGCAACATGCCTATCTCAAGCTACGCTTCAGCCCTAAGCCGGTGGTCACTGCGCCCTTCGGCCAAACCCTGGGCGGCGGCACCGAACTGGCTATTACCGGCACGGCTTCTGTGGCGGCTGCCGAGACCTACATCGGCCTGCCGGAGTTTGCGGTGGGGCTGCTGCCCGCCTGGGGCGGCTGCAAAGAGCTCAACCGGCGCATCATTGGTGCAGCGGCGCGCAACAACGGCGACACGCTCAAAGCCTTCCAACAGGTCTTCGAGACCATCGCGCTGGTCAAGATCGCCACGAGTGCCCTCGAAGCCAAAGACTTAGGCTTTTTGCGCCCCAGTGATACCGTTGTTTTCAACCAAGACTACCTGTTGGGCGAAGCGAAGCGCGAAGTGTTGCGTCTCGCCAGTTCGGGCTACCAACCCCCGGCGACCGAGCGCAACTGCTACGCACTGGGGCGCGATGGGCTTGCGGCTGCACGCATCGCCATCCACCAGATGCGTCAGGGCGGCTACGCCACCGAGTACGACGCGGTGATTGCCGAAAAGATCGCCTACGTCCTCTGCGGCGGCGAACTGAGCAGCCCCCAGTGGGTAGATGAGTCCTACATCATGCGCCTCGAACTGGAGACCATCGTCAGTCTGTTGCGTGACGAGCGCACCATGGCGCGTGCCAAGCACATGTTGGAACACGGCAAGCCGTTGCGTAACTAGGGGAAGATGTAGCGAGGATTGAACCACAGAGGCACCGAGGACACAGAGTAGGGTGGGATATTATCCATACGAAGCGATCTTTTCTCCTGTTCTCCTGTTCTCCTGTTCTCCTGTTCTCCTGTTCTCCTGTTCTCCTGTTCCCCTGTTCCCCTGTTCCCCTATTCTTCTTCATATCAAGGATATACCATGACACACGAAGCTGTGATTGTCTCTGGGGCGCGCACCGCTGTTGGTAAAGCGCCCAAAGGAAGTCTACGTACTGTGCGCCCCGATGAGTTGGCGGCGGCGGTGATCAAGGCGGCATTGGAGCGGGTACCCGGCTTGGATGCGCACGAAGTGGAAGATGTGCTGCTGGGCTGCGCTATGCCCGAAGCTGAACAGGGGCTCAATCTGGCACGCATTGCGGCCCAACGGGCCGGGCTGCCCGACAGTGTCTGTGGCATGACCATCAACCGCTTCTGCGCCTCTGGCTTGCAGACGATTGCCAGTGCGGCCCAACAGATCATCGCGGGACAGGCCGAGGTCATCATTGCTGGTGGGGCCGAGAGCATGAGCATGGTGCCCATGGGGGGCCACAAATTCGCCCCCAACCCCCATCTAGCCATGCATGATCCGGCGGTCTACATGGGCATGGGCCTCACCGCCGAGCAGGTGGCACGCGAGCATAAGATCAGCCGTGAAGACCAGGATGCCTTTGCGTTGCGTTCGCACCAGAATGCGCTCCGGGCCCAAGCGGAGGGCGCATTTGAGGCTGGGATTGTGCCTCTTAGCTTTGAGGTGACCGAACTGCTTGAGGGCCAGGCCCAGCGCCAGACGCGCAGCTTGAGCCACGACGAAGGGCCACGCGCCGACACATCGCTCGAGGCGTTAGGGCGGCTCAAGCCCGCCTTCGCCATGAAGGGCAGCGTCACAGCGGGCAACAGCTCGCAGATGAGCGACGGGGCGGCGGCTGTTGTCGTGATGAGCCGGGCCAAAGCCGAGGCGCTTGGTCTGAAACCAAAGGCACGCTTCATCAGCTTCGCGGTAGGCGGCGTCGCCCCGGAGGTCATGGGCATCGGGCCGGTCGTTGCCATCCCCAAGGCGCTCAAGCTCGCCGGGCTCAGCGTGAGCGACATAGACCTGATCGAACTGAACGAAGCCTTTGCGGCCCAAGCGTTAGCTGTCGTGCGCGCATTGGGCCTTGACCTTGCCAAAGTCAACGTCAACGGTGGAGCGATAGCGCTGGGCCACCCCTTGGGCTGCACGGGAGCCAAACTGACCGTGCAACTGCTCGACGAACTCGAGCGGCGCGGCGGGCGCTACGGGCTGGTAAGCATGTGCATTGGCGGAGGCATGGGGGCAGCGGGCATCTTTGAACGCTTGGGGTAGTACGATTGGAGATTGGAGATTGGAGATTGGAGATTGGAGATTGCCGCGCCACCGCGACGCTGGCTCCCCACATATTTTGGTCACCCCCCAATCTTTTGTTAGCGCGAAAAAGTCCTGGGCCGCGCCGCTTGGCTTCGACAGGCTCAGCCAGCGGCGCGTTGGATACCAACCCAAGGCTTCTTCGCGCTAACAATCTTTTTTGTTGCTGTTTGGCGGCGAAGCCGCCAAACAGCAACAAAAAAGTGGGTTTGGGGCGTAGCCCCAACGACGTTGACGTAACCCTTGTTATTGCTTCTTTCTTTGCATGGCAAACTATTTCATGCTATGATTGATATGTAGGGTGTACGAGGGTCTCAGGTGCCCTTGCATGTTCCCGCTACCGAACGGGATAGATTGAACACCCGCATATGCTTTGTACATGGTAGACAACTTCTGGAAGGAGGCAGGCGATGGTCAACGACCAAAAGCGTGCCGAAGGACTACGCCACCTCCAGCGTGGGCTCGCCTTTGAGCGGGCTAATCGCGTTGCTGAGGCGGTACAACAGTACCGTGAGGCAATTGCGTGTAACCCGCATCTGCGCGAGGCCCACAATGCGCTTGGTTTCTACTACCAACGCAATGGTTTGCTGGCCAAGGCTGCGGAATCGTTTCGTACGGTTGCGAGCCTTGATGGTGACTTCTTGGCCTATTTTAATCTCGGGTATGTCTTGGTTGAATTGGAACGGTACGATGAGGCCCTGACCGCTTTTGCCCAATGTTTGAGTCTTGCACCGGAGGATTCGGCGACCCACTTTGAGTTAAGTTTGATCTATCTGAGCCGTGGTGAGTATAGCGATGCAATCAACCATTTGCAGTTGCCCTTGGAGAGTTACCCCGAAGATTGGGAGGTGCATAATCTGCTTGGGCGCTCTTTGCTGGGCATGCGGCGCTACGATGAAGCCGTAGCCGCATTTGGACGCTCATTGCTGCTTGCTGGCTCGCCCTATGCTCAGGCTGAAGTGATTGATAACATCAATACCGTTGAACGCTACCGTGAATTTCGTCAAGTCAATACGGTCAAAGACCAACTCTATGCCGACGAGGGCGTGATCTATTTGGGTTCAGCCGCTGATGATGGCTTGCAGTTGAGTGAGACGCAGGATTTTCACTTTACCTACCCGGATATTGCGACTACGATCCAGCGCCTCTTGGCCTTGGCGGCGAGTGCCAATTGGCACTTTACGGCGATTGTTGCCGCTGATACGCTTGCCCGCCCATTGGTGGTTGCGCTTGCCGAACTCCTTGAGCTACCTGTCCGTACCGCCGAGCAGTTGGGCGAGAGCGACCGGATTCTCCTGGTCTTTGCTGTGGCACGCGAAGCTGAACTGTTGCTGCGTACAGTTGAACATCTGCCCTGCCAAGCCACCGCCTTTTGTCTGGGCCTCAATTGGTTGCGCCATAGCAAGCTGATGCCCGACCTCGTGGGCATCGCTGCCCGTGGTGTCTGTAGTGTCCCCTGGGAAGGCGAACTGCGACGCTTGCGCGCCGATGGCGCCTCGCCCGACTATGTGCGCCAATGTATCGCCCAAGCGACCAAGACGATCGTGAAGGCTGTGCAAGATACCCCCCTAGACCCCAATTTGCCCCGGCAGGTACGCTACTATACGCGGAGCCACCGGCGCGTCAATGTGATTGGGCGCTGATCATTGCTCAAACGCAAGCACCACAAACGCTTCTACCTCTGCAACCCGGCGCAACTCAGGAAATTCCGCGAGGCGTTGTTCAACCTCGGCCCATGCGGGCGCACGCCAACCATTGTATTCGTTGGTGTCGAGGATCAGATAGGTGAACTTGCGCCATGCGAAATAGTCAACCGAACGCTGATCAGGAAAGTTCAACGCCATTGCTGCAAAATCCTGATAGGCCCGTGGTTGATGCGCGGCATGCATGTAGGCGGGGAGTTGTTTGGCGTGGAAGAGCGAACCAAAGATGGCTAGATCGTTGATCAGGGGTTTATCTACGGGCAAAAAGGCTACCGCAAAGTCGCCCTCTTGAGCTGCGAGCCAGTGATCGATGCTGCGTGGTCCGAGGGCGCTTGCAGGTAGCGGCCCTGGCATGAGATCGAGCAGCAGCAAGCCAAAAACTAGCGTAGCGAGTATGCGTTGTCGCCATAGGTTACGCTCGCGGGCCAAGAGGTAGCGTAGCCCAAAGGCGGCAAACATGGCAACAAAGAGGATCGTAATGATCCCAAAGCGCGACCAGACACGCATCATGCCCAAGCCAGGCAGGTGTGCCAAGTAGTACGCAGGTAACCAGAAGGGATCATTGCGCTGGAGCGGTTCGTTGTTGATCCAAAGGTCCGTACCGAGCGCAAAGACCAGTGCGGAGAGCGCCGTGGCCCCCCAGACGAAGGCGCGGCGTCGTCCCTGTGCTTCGCGCATGAGCCTCCAGAAGCCGATTCCAGCGAGCAGCAGTGCCACAAGACTCACATAGAGCGTCTTTTCACCGGCATAGGGTTCAGGGCGCAGCCGTTCCACCCAATCACCCCAGAGCGGGTGCAGGCTTGAGGGCAGCAAAAAGTTTAGTGGGTCAGCCGACCATATGCGCGTTCGTCCAACCGCAAATGGTGTGAAGGTGTTGGCCCCCAAGACGCTCAACGATGGAAGTGCGCCCACAAGCGTGCCAAGCAATACACTTGCCGCAATGCGCCAACCATGCAGCAGCAGAAAACGCACATCCGGCAGAATCGCGTAGAGCGCATAGAGCGCACCACACACCAGGCTCATGATCAGCAGGTATTGGGACGAACTCGCCAATAGGGCGGTAGCGATGCCTAAGAACCAGAGCGAACGCTCCCGCTTGGCCCGTGTGTTCAGACAGTGATCGAGCGCCCAGAAGAAGATCGGTAGCATCTGGGTCGTGACAATGTTGGCATGACCAAGGCTGCGCAGCAGGCGAAAGGGGGTTAACATAAAAGCCGTACCGGCAAAGAGCGCGGCAAGGCGACTGCCGGTAAGCCGGTGGGCCCAGAGGTAGGTAAAGTAGCCCGAAAGCAGGTGGCTAAAGAAGATGGCGAGGTTATAGCCAAATACCGGCCCAAGCACCAGGGTTGCGGGTGCCAGCAGCAAGTAACTTAGATAAGGCCAGTCGTTCGATGAGAGGGGCAGGCCGTCAGGGTAGTTTAAGCGTGGATCGATAAAGGGCGATGCGTCTAGCAGGAATGCCTGAGCCGACCAGCCCACCATATAGACATAATGAATATTGTCGCCAAGATCACCTAAGATCAGCTCGCGCGGCTGCGGCAAGACCGACTGCATTGCTACGAGGGCCAGGCCTACATACCAGAGCAGTACGAAGGCATCACGCCGCAACACGCGCACGAAGCTAGATAACATGGATCGCAGCATACCGGCTATTGCTCATCAATGGTGATGCCAAGAATCATCTCGCCGGGTCGGGCTGCATCAGCCGGGTTCATGGGATCGCGTAGCGGAATACCGTCAACAATCGCTTGTCCCTCGATCACCCGCCCGAAAATGGTGTAGTTGGTCCGCATGCCCGTCTCATCATTGAGCCAAGGGGTTACATCAGTGGTGATGAAGAACTGCGAACCGGCACTATCAGGATCAGTCGAACGGGCCATTGCCACCAGGCCCGGCTGATCAAAGAGGATCTCGTCGGTAAACTCAGCCGGAATGCTATAGCCCGGCCCGCCCGTCCCGTCGCCAAGCGGATCGCCCCCTTGGGCCATGAAGTTGGGCAGCACCCGGTGCCAAGTCAAGCCATTGTAGAAGTTGTTGTTGGCCAAGAAGACAAAGTTGTTCACCGTCTGCGGGGCAATTTCGGGCAACAACTCAACGATAATCGCACCGCGTGGGGTGATAATCGTAGCAATGTATTCCCGTTCAGGATCGATGCTCATTGGCGGTGGCCCTGGGAAGTTGTAGCTGGTTGCCGTGGGCAATGAGCCTATCGCAGGTTCAGCCGGTAACTCCGGTTCAGAGATCGTCTCTAGCTCAAACTGATCATCTGACTCTGGGGCCAAGGGCGTATCTGGTAGCGGAGTTGGCACAGCGGCAGTCTGCTCATTTGCCCGGTTGAAGAGCAGGACGCCCAGCAAAACAAGGATCACGACTACGACTAAGGCTGAGATAATCCCTGGCAAGGGACTCTTTGGTGGTGGAGTAGTACGACCTTTGGAACGTGGTGAACTCATCGGATTTCCTCTTCAGTAACATTCAGCATAGAAGGTGCAAAGGGTGGCACAAGCGCAAGCATTATATAGCAATTATGCAACCCGCTGCACCAGTGCAGGCGCACGCTGGGCCAATTCGTGGCGCAGGCGCAACAGCGCGAGATCGCCCGCCTTCGCTTCGAGCATGAGGTCAAACGGGGGCAGCCCATGGGCGGCATGCAGGAGACGCTCAAGATCGCTGAACGCAACATAGTCGGCATGTTGCCCAGGACGGGGCGGGAGGATGCGGGCTGCTTGGCCTGCCCGTGCGGGCAAGAGGTGCGCTTCGCCCCGTTGGCTACTCAGATGCACTTCGGGGCGGACGCTGGGCGACCATGTGGCTAAGGCTAAACCCAAGGCGAGGTCGAGGGTTAAGCCTTCAGGGTTGTGCAAGGCCCAATGCAGCGCATCGAAGACAATGGCTACGCCACACTGCTGGTGCAGCATGAGCAACTGGCCCAAACTAGGGCCGCTGCTGCCATGCTCAATAGCCAGACGCTGCCGCGCTTGTGCTGAGAGCGCGTGGTAGCGCGTGGCAAAACGGTGGTAGCTCTGCGCCTCGCCACTTGGGGCGGCCAAGTGGACCACCATGATCCCCTCGATAACCTCTGGTGGGCGCGCCGCATCAAGGGCGGCTAGGAGTACTGCGGTGGCCTCAATTATCGCGCTGGCCGCTGCTGCGTGGCTTGCATCGCTGCTCGCTAGGCTCAAGTTGGTGGGCAGGTGCAGGCTGATGCGTACATGGTTTGCGGCTAAACGCTTGGCCAGGATGCGAAGCAGATCACTACAGTCGGCCACTTGGCGCATCCCATGCTCTGCTGGCAACACGAAGGCCGCCCGGTAGAAGCCTACCCCAATCTGCCCCAGGTAGCTCACCATATCACCCAAGCCAGTCAGGGCGATACTCAGGTGTTGCTGGTCGCTACGCCCGCCACATACCAAGCCCGGACGCCCTAAGGCGCGCACCGCAAAGCCGAGTCGGATCACTGCACCCTCCATCTAGTCGGTATCGTGTAGACAGTATACACGCTATCGCTTAAACAGGCAAGCCTTTGCCTTACCGCGCTCCTTGAATCTGCTGGGCATGCTATAATCTTCAGAAGTGGCATCCTTCGTAGCCCGGCAGGGAAGGAGTCTTGCAGTGCGCTATCTCATCCGTTGGGCCGCAGTGGCAGGTTTGTTGCTGCTCTTGGCCCTGCCTAGCCTCGTTCAGGCTCAGGGGAGCCTGTTTATTGATGATCCCGATGGACGCTTGGACGAGGCCGCAGTTCGTGCCGCCGCGCAACCATTGCTTGCCCGAGGCGCAATGCTTGCCATTTATATTGTTGATAACGATGGCGTCTATGACTTTGATGATCGCTTAGTTGCTGCTGGTTTGCAGTCACCCGATGGTGCTTTTCGCTCCAATGGGCTGGCAATCTACTATGAGCTTGGTGATCGCTGGAGTGAATTTGCCTTTGGAACGCAGTGGAATCCCGCTCTTGCAGTGAATGATAACCACGAAGCTATTCGGCAAACGGTGCTTGATCCCAAACTTGATGTGGGCGACTTTACTGCTGCGGTGGTGAATACCCTGGGGGCATTTGAAGCTGCTGCGGCGAACCCACCCAGGCCGGGCGGGGTAACCGTCAACGATTTCTTCTGGCCTGCCCTGGTTGGCGGTGGTGTTGCCGCTACTGGCGGCGGGGTCTATGCCTATCGGCGCAGACGCCAGACCCTTGAGGTTCGGGCCAGGCTCGAAGAACAACTGAAAGATGCCCGTGAGCAGGCGAGTGCCCTGATTACCAATTTGGGCATGCGCTTCCGCGCACAGGAGGAGAAGGCTAAGTTTGATCGCGTCTCCTATGCTGCCGGCGATGTTGATCGCCTCAGAGTAATGCAGACGCAAGTCTCTCAAGCCTTTATCCAAGTCCAGGATCGCTTCAAGACAACCGCCGAGGAGCTGAATCGCCGTGAGCAGCCAACCAATGAACAGCTAGAACAGGCGACCGCAGGCTACCAGGGGGTGCAAACCCAAGCCGAGCAGGTGCAAGAGCAGATGCGCGCAATTGAGGAGTTGCGGGCTAAACTCGACATCGAAGCCCAAGCGGCACGGGAGGCAATTGAACGCGCAAAAAAAGACCTAACTGACGCTGCCAATCAGCTTGAGGCGTTGGGCAACGCTATGGCCAATCCGGCGGCTGCCCTCCAATCCGCCAATGAGCAGATGGCGCACGCTGAGGCGGCGATGGAGCGCTATGAAGCCATCCCCGCCACCCAAGCGGCCCAAGCAGCGTCAGAACTAGCCCAAGCGATTGGCCATGTTGCCGAGCGTCTCGGTACAATCATGCAGCAGTTCGCCGCTGAACGCAGCGCTGGTAGCGCCGTTGTCGAGCAGGGCTATCGCCTTGATGCTTCCCACGCAGCCATTGATGCCGGAGCGGTTGCCCTCACTGCCGCCGCTACGGCCCTGAAGTCGCGTCAAGGCCCAGCCGAGGCAACCCCCCACCTTGAAAAGGCTGAGGAGTTGTTGCAGCAGGCGATTGCAAGTGGCAGTGGCGCTCCTGCGTTGCGCGCCGCCAATGCAGAGCGCCTCGCTGAGGTGGAGGCTTTGGGCGAAGCCACTTCAGCCCGCATTGATGAGGGGCTTGCAGCCTTTGATCAGGTAGATGAGTTTGCTGAGAGCAGTTGGAGCGATATTAGTGGCAATGATACTGAGGCTCAGGCCGCTGCTGATCGCGCCCAAGAACATTGGGAATTGGCCGCTGCCGCCAATTCGATGGAGCAGCAACAGTTTCTTGCTGCCCGTAACCATTTGGAGTCTGCTACTGCTGAGTTGGAGTTTGTTGAACAACTGGTTGATGCGATCATTACGCGCCTCAATGATATCGAAGTAGCCCGTGATGGTGCTCCCGCGTTGCTGGCTGAAGCTGAACGTAGCCTCAACGATGCCATTGAGTTTGTGCGTTCTAATGATGACGATGTCGGCCAAGAGCCTGAGCAGCAGATCCGCGAGGCAACTCAGTATCTCAATCAGGCTAAAACCGAGGCTCAACAGGACAAACCCGACTGGCTGCGCCTCTCTGTTGCGGCCAGTGCCGCCGACCGCCTCGCCGATGCGGCTCTCGCCGGTGCCCGCGATGAAGCCGTCAGCATGGATCGCATGCGTCAGCAGATTGCCAAGTTGCGCCCCCTTGCGACCGCTGAGGTTGCGAAGATTGCGAGATATGTCACGCTCCACGGCCAAGACATTCAGGCTGAAACCACAGCGGCAGTGAAGAACTTGGTGCAGCAGCATGAACAGGCCCAAGCCTTAGAGCGTCAAGCTGAAGAGCGCATTGAAGACCAGCGCCGTGATGCTCTTGAGCAGGCGCTGGCCCTCTATGCCCGCATCCAAGGCGAGGGCGAGGGGGTCTACCAACGGGCCTTCGCTGATGTGCAACGCCTTGAGCAGTTGCGTACCGAACTGAATAAACACCTGACCGACGCGCGACGCGCGCTTGATGAGGGCGAAAGCATGGTGCGCCAAGCCCGTTCACACGCCCTTGCAAGTGATGTCCAAGTGCTCCAGCAGTCACGTGCCAGCTTTGACGCGATCCGTATGCCCATTACCGGCCAAGCAAACCTTGAACAGACCGTAGCGTTAGCTCAGCGTATCGCACGGGAGGCACGCGAAGCGAGTGCCAACGTGCGTCGGCGCATCCCGCGTAGCTCCCCCAGCATGAGCAGCCCTGGCCCGATCTCTAGTGGTGGTTGGGGTAGCAGTAGCAGTTGGAGTAGCAGTAGGGGCAGCAGTAGTAGCCGCAGTAGCGGCAGTTCCTCATGGGGCAGTCGCGGCGGCGGCGGTGGCCGCGTCGGGCGTAGTGGTGGCGGTGGCCGCGTTGGGCGTGGTGGCGGCGGTGGCCGTCGGCGCTAAAATAAGGCTAATACCATTTACGATTGTAGATTGCAGATTGCCGAACATGGCGTCCCAATGGGCGTTAGCGTTCTTGATCATGCGGCATGTTCAAGGCTCATTGGTATAACATCGTTCATGCGCCATCTTGGGGTACTACTCTTCTATCTTGGGCTCGCTGTTGCCTTAACCTGGCCACTCGCTACACACCCCGGTAGCCTCGTGATTGGTGGCTACGAGAGTCGCAATTTTGCCTTTGAGGATGCCTCACAGAATATCTGGAATGTCTGGTGGGTTGGCCACGCCCTCATTGAGGGCAAGAACCCCTTCTGGAGTGACATGCTCTACTATCCAGAAGGGGTTCAGTTCTACTTTCAGACCCTCAATCTCGCCGGGATTGTGCCGGTCTTGCCGATCCACTATGCCTTTGGCCCGGTAGTGGCCTATAGTTGTGCCATTCTGCTCGCACTGACCCTGACGGGCTATGCGGGTTTTCTGCTGGCGCGGGCCTTTGTGCCAAGCATGGCGGTTCCGCTCTTCGCCGGGGCGCTCCTTACCGCCAGCCCCTTCCACCTGATGAAGTTGCAGGGCAACCACCTGAATCTGCTGAGTATGCAGTGGATGGTGTTCTATCTCTTGGCCCTGATCTGGCTCGACCAGCGACGTGATCAACGTTCTGCCTTGCTCCTTGCGCTGCTTGCGTTGCTGGTGGCGCTCACCGACTGGTACTGGGTCTTCGCTTGTGCGCTCTTTACGCTGGCTTGGTTGGGTTTTGGCTTGGTGCGTCACGCAGCCCCACAGGCTCAGTTGCGGGCCTATGGGTGGTTTGTCTTCTATACATTGATGCTGACAACTCCTCTGCTGTTGGGCATCTGGAGTGTGCGTGAGAGTCTGCAACTGAACCCGGTGGCAGGCGAGCAGTGGTGGCGTGGTGAGAATGAACACTTCTCTGCCGATGCGCTTGGGCTCTTCTTTCCCGCCCTCTGGCCCTTTTTAGCGCCTGAAGAGCACCGCAGCATCCTTCAGGCGCTCACGCCACATACGCCCCCGCAGTATGGCGCTGAAGCCTGGTATGTGGGGGCGGGATGGCTCATGCTGAGTTTGGCCGCCGTTGGGGTCTGGTATGCAGGCGCACTCCGTTGGCGCTGGTTGTTTGTTGGCGGCTGCATGTGGCTGCTTTCGCTGGGCCCAACCCTGACGGTCGCAGGTTTCAAATTGGGCATCCCTATGCCCTATGCCATCCTGCAGGAGTTGCCGTTACTCTCAGTGGCGCGACGCCCTAGCCACTTCGCGGCATTGTGCATCGTTGTGCTCATGATCTTTGCTGCCATTGGTCTGCAACAGAGCTTGCAGAAGCTCAACCAACCCATGCGTAGCATCTTGTTCACCAGCCTGATTGCGCTTGCCATGCTTGAACTCTGGCCCAGTTCGTGGATTCACTATGAATTCAAGACCCCAACCTTCCTTGAAAACATCCGTCAGGAACCAGGGGCTGTTGCCGATCTTCCCTATGAAGCCCTCTGGACCAGCCGTGCGCTACGCCACCAAATTGTACACCAACAACCCATCTTGGGCGGCTATGTCGCACGCCGTCCAGCCTACCCAACGCTCACCCACAATCCGCTGCTTGGTCAAATTGGATCGCTGCAAGCGTGGAAGCATGATATTATCCCCTTTGATGCCACGAGCTTGCGTGCGATGCAGTGCTACTATCGCCTGCGCCATGTGATTGTGGATCGGGCAACGATGAGCACTGAAGAGTTGCACTCCTTGCGCGCAATCCTCAAAACCCTAACTGGCATGCCACTCACTCCTACGTATAATGATGGTAGCTACATTGTCTACCAACTGCCACTCTTTGCGACTGCATGTCGGCCCTTCATCTTGCTTGATCCCGATTGGTATGAACTGGAGCGCGACGACGCACAGGTCTGGCGTTGGACTGGAGCCGAGAATCGGCTTTGGCTCGTCAATCCAAGCGAGCAACCGCGTACCATCAGGCTCCAGCTTGCAGTGGATGGCCAGTACGAATCCAGGAGTGAACTCTGGGCCGGCCAGGAACTCCTCGCTCGCTGGGATACCCTGCCGGCGCGACGTGACTATACCCTCGTCTTCATCATACCCTCCGGGGCAACCCAGCTTACGTTGCGTTCAAGCACGCATGCTGAACCTGATACTTCCCGACAGATCGGCTTTCCAATTACTGCGTTATGGGTAGAAGAGTAATTTATGACGAAACAACCAATTGCGATGGCGTTGGCCAAGGTGGTGATTGCAGCCGCGTGGGCCGATGGCCATTTGGCCAATGAAGAGGTCAATAGCCTCAAAAATCTCCTCGCTGAACTTGGGCAGACTGGTGGCCACGGCGAGATGGCGCTAACCATGGAGGATTGGGCCGAGTTGGATATCTACCTCTATTCTCCGGTGGGCACCGCCGAGCGCCGCCGCCTTGTGGCCGAGTTGGCCGCCGTCATGGAGACGCCTGAGGAGCGCAATATGGCGCTGCGTGCGCTTGATCGGCTGATGGCTGCCGATCGTGTCCATACCGAGGAGGAGCGCAAGGTGGCCGAAGAGGTACGGGCGGCGCTCAGTCGCGCCGATGCGGGCCTACTCTCCGGGCTAGGTGCGCTACTCAGGCGCAGCATCGGCTTGCCCCCGCGTGGCGCTCATGGCCCCAACCGCGAAGAATTCCTCGAAGAATTTCTGCACAACCGGGTCTACTACGCGGTGCGCGTGCGCCTGGGGAAATCACCCGCTGAAGGCTTAGGGGTGCCCGCGATTGAGGCGCGGAAACTGGCGCTCGCGGGCGGCATCATGGCCACCGTGGCCCGCGTTAATGACCGGGTAGATGACGTGGAACGCGAAAAGATGGTGCAAGCGCTCATGCAAGGTTGGGAATTGGATCGCACGCGGGCCGAGATTGTGGCCGAGGCGGCCATTACTGAGAGCGATGGCAACCTCGACACCTACATTCTCACCTACGAATTTTCCCAGATCACCAGCGTTGAAGAGCGGCTACGCTTTCTCGATGCACTCTTCGCCGTTGCCGCCGCCGATGGGCCAATCACCAGCGAAGAGAGCGCCGAGATCAGCCGCCTCACCACCAGCATCCGCCTCGAATCGCGCAACTTCGCTGAGGCGAAACGGCGTGCCCTGGGGGAGTAGGGGGGAGTACCATTTACGATTGCAGATTGTAGATTGCAGATTGCCGAACATGGCATCCCACTGGGCGTTAGCGTTCTTGTTACGATTGTAGATTGCAGATTGTAGATTGCAGATTGCCGGACATGGCATCCCACAGGGTGTTAGGGAAGCAGAAATTTTTAAGTACCCCAGCAGCCTGTTATGCTGAATAGTCCATGGGCGGGCATCGTAGTGCCGACGTTAGTCGGCTGAGGTCTTTGCCAGCGATGGGAAGCCGACTAACGTCGGCACTACCTACGACGCAAACAGGAACGTTCCTACGAACCTTCGCTCAGGGTGGCCAAGCAACGAGGCAATCAACAACATCCGCTTCCCTTAATCCACGGAGGAACAATGTCAAACACTATACTATTTATTGTCTTTCTCACTGTAATCACAATAGTTATATATATTGCGATTAAAGAGCGGAACGGTACACGAGACCATCTCGCGCATGATGAGTGCAATCATCAATGGGATCCATATTACAACTCTAAAGAAGTTGCTGATATATATAACGATGGTTTGAACGCCTATACAGATCGATATATTTGCACTAAATGTGGCAGAAGAAAAAAGGGAGAGAAATATTATATTTGAGAAGGAATAGAAACTTTGTTTATTCTCTAGTAAGCACCCATGAGCCTGCAATCTGACATCGAGTGGACTGATGCGACCTGGAATCCGGTGACCGGATGTACCGAGGTCTCGCCAGGCTGCGATCACTGCTATGCGCGCACCTTTGCCGAACGGTTTCGCGGCGTACCCAACCATCCCTACGAACAAGGCTTTGACCTAAAACTCTGGCCAGAGCGCCTCACGTACCCGCTCCAGTGGAAGAAGCCGCGCCGCATTTTCACCAACTCGATGTCGGATCTCTTCCATCGCGATGTGCCCGATGCCTTCATTCTGCAAGTCTTTGCGATTATGGCCCAGGCCCATTGGCACACCTTCCAGGTGTTGACCAAGCGATCAGCACGTCTCGTGCGTATGGTGCCACAGATCAGTGAACAGTTGCGACACCACACTGGCCGCAACGCAACCTGGCCCGCCCACATCTGGCTGGGCGTCTCGATTGAGACGATGCAGTACACCTGGCGCGCCGAGCAACTACGTCAGGTGCCCGCAGCCATTCGCTTCATCAGCGCCGAACCGCTGCTTGGCTCGCTGCAAACCCTTGATCTCACTGGCATCCACTGGCTTATCGCTGGCGGCGAGAGTGGCCCCGCGCACCGCCCGTGTGATCCCACCTGGGTGCGTGAACTGCGCGATCAGTGCCAAGCAACAGGGACAGCCTTCTTCTTCAAGCAGTGGGGCGGGCGGACGCCAAAACGTGGGGGGCGTCTGCTCGATGGGCGTACTTGGGACGAGTATCCTCAACATGAGCCAGATGATCTGCAAACGCGAGAAGTTGCCTGAGCAGCCCTTTGCACGGCACCAAAGCCCTTGAGCGTATCATACCATTTACGATTGCAGATTGTAGATTGCAGATTGCAGATTGTAGATTGTAGATTGCAGATTGTCGAACATGGCGTCCCAATGGGTTTTAGCGTTCTTGATCATGCGGCCTGTTCAAGCATGAGACCTAGCAGGTGCGGCGCGGAAGGCTCTTTGGGTACCACGAGCGGCTGCACGCGCCCCACCTGCTAGGTCAGGTGCATTGCTCTTGGTTCATTGGAGCGCGTCAAAAACCCTTTACACACCAATCATGGGCCCTTGGCACCTCAGACCCGCCAGGTGGAGCGTGGTGGCAGCGTTGCCATCCTCTCCGGCAATCTACAATCTACAATCTACAATCTGAAATGGCATCACACCACATCCCCCTCCGCCCGCTCGGCGACGCTGCCGATGCTGAAGTATTTGGCTTCGGGGTGGTGTACGACGATGGCGGCGGTGCTCTGTTCGGGGATCAGTTGGAAGGCGCTGGTGAGGCTCATGCCGATCTGTTCGACTGGTAGGATCGCGAAGAGTTTGGTGTGCTCTGCGAGATCGGGGCAGGCCGGGTAGCCCCACGAGTAGCGTTTGCCCCGGTTTGGGCCTAAGCCCAGGCTCTGCCGCACGACCCGGTTGGTCTGCTCGGCCAGCGCTTCGGCGAGGCTGACGCCCAGCCCGTGGATGAAGTAGCCCCGGCTGTAGTCGCCTTCGTTCTGGAGCGCGGCGGTCACTTCGTCTATGCGCTGGCCCATGGTCACCACCTGGAAGGCGGCGACATCATACTCACCACTCTCGACGCTGCGGAAGTAGTCGCTCAGACAGAGCCGTTCCCGTTCGGGCTGGCGCGGGAAGCTGAAGCGGGTCAGTTCGCGGCTGCGCTCGGCAGGATCGTAGACGATTAGGTCGTGGCCCGCCGATTGCACCGGGAAGTAGCCGTAGGCCACTTTGGGCTCCAACCAGCCCTCACGCTCGGCCTCGCGCATGAGCTCGCGCACCTTGAGCTCAAACTCGGCCTTGAGCCGCTCCCATTCTTCACCCTTGGCATTCTTTGCGCCCCATTGCAGGCGGTAGAGCGCGTTGCGATCCAGGCAGGCCACAATGTCGTCGAGGCGGATGCGTTGGGTTGCTTGCGCCCCCCAGAAGGGCGGCGTGGGCACCGCAATGTCGCGGCTTACGTTGGAGCGCACGTCGTTGGCCCCCATGCTGGCTTGGCCCAATGCCTCTAGCGCGACCCGCCCGGTGGGGCGGCGGTTGAGCGCATTGGCCGCTTCGCTCAGTGTGGCATGAACAAACTGTGCCCGCTGCTCAGGATCGCTCAGGCGATCCATGGTCTCAAGCCCCTCAAAGGCATCTTTGCAGTAGAAGACGCCCGCTTCGTAGGCTGCTTCCTCACCCACAAAGCTGATGCGCTGGCCATACTGCCGGTTGATCGCCGCACCGCCAATCAGTACCGGGAAGCTGAGGCCGCGCTTGTGCAACTCCTGCACGCAGAGGGGCATCTGTTTGCTGGTGCTGACCAAGAGCGCCGAGAGCCCAATCGCATCCGCGCCTACCTCAAGCGCCTTCTCGATGATCGTGTTGATCGGCACCTGTTTGCCCAAGTCGTAGACGGTGTAGCCATTATTGACCAGAATGGTCTGCACGAGGTTCTTGCCAATATCGTGAACGTCGCCGTAGACGGTGGCGAGTACCACTTTGCCTTTGGTGCTGCCTTCGAGTTTGTCGAGGTACTGTTCGAGGCGCGCCACCGCTCGCTTCATTACCTCCGCCGATTGGAGTACGAAGGGCAGAATCAGTTGCCCCGCGCCGAAGAGGTCGCCCACCTGCTTCATTGCGGGCAGCAGTACATTGTTGAGTACCGCCACCGCCGCTTCGCCTTTGGGCGTGGTGGCGTTGCTGCCTGCCGCCAGGATCGCGGCGGCAAGATCGTCCGCTTGCTCAAGTCCCATGCGCTGGGCCACGGCAAGATCAATATCGGGCTCGATGCCCTCCTTCTTGCGGTTGAGAATCTTCCAGTGCAACCGCTCGTCCACACTGAGCCCCGCCGTCGGATCAATCCGCTCCGTCTCTTTCGTAGCGCCGTGCTGCTCAAAGTGGCTGATGAAGCGCGCCAAGGCATCTTCGCGCCGGTTGAAGATCAGGTCTTCGCAGAGTTCCACCTCTTCAGCGGGAATCTGGGCGTAGGCGGTGATATGGGCCGGATTGATGATCGCGCTATCGAGACCAGCGGCGGCAGCGTGGTAGAGAAAGACCGAGTTGAGTGTAGCGCGGGCATGGGGCGCGACCCCAAAGCTCAGGTTGCTCACGCCGAGAGTCGTGAAGCAGCCCGGAATCTGCTGCTTTACCAACCGAATGCCTTCGATGGTCTCAACCGCAGCACCGCGTAGCTCCTCTTGGCCGGTGGTAAGCGGGAAGGTGAGCACATCGAAGATCAGCGCTTCGGCGGGCAGGCCATACTCGGTGTGGGCGATCTGGGCGATGCGTTGAGCCACCTCCAGCTTACGCTCGCGGGTGTGGGTCATGCCCGCTTCATCAATCGTCATCGCCACCGTCGCCGCGCCGTAACGCGCCACCAGCGGCAACACCTGATCGATCTTGGCCCCGCGCCCGCCTTCAAGCGAGACGGAGTTGACCACAGCGCGGCCCGGATACATCGCCAAGGCCGCTTCCAGTACCTCTGGTTCAGTCGTATCAATCACGAGCGGCAGCTCAATATTCATTGTGAGCTGCTTAATCAAGCGCACCATCTGCTCACGCTCATCGCTGCGTTCGGTCATCGCAACACAGACATCGAGCATGTGGGCGCCGCTATCCACCTGTTCGCGGGCCACCTCAAGCACACCGTCGTAATCATCGTTGAGCAGCAGCCGTTTGACCTTACGCGAGCCAAGGGTATTGACGCGCTCGCCAATCATGGTCAGCGTACCATCCTGGCGCAGCGCGGCGGCACGAATACCGGAGGAAGCACTCGGCTGGTAGGCGATCTGACGCGGCTTTGGGGCGCAAGCATCACCCAACTCTTGGCGCAACCGCGCAATATGGGCGGGCGTCGTGCCACAGCAACCACCAACCACGGCCACGCCATACTCGCGCACAAACTCACCCAGAATGCGCGCAAAGGGCTCCGGTTCCATCGGATAGACCGTGCGTCCGTCCACTTCGAGCGGCAGGCCAGCATTGGGCAGACAGGAGACGAGCTTGCGCGCATGGCTGGTGAGATACTCAATCGCGCTCCGCATGTGTTCAGGGCCGGTGGAACAATTGAGACCAATCAGATCAATCGGCAACGCCTCAAGCGTAGCGAGGAACGAGGCCACATCGGTGCCAAGCAGCATACGCCCAGAGAGATCGAGGAAGACCTGCGCCTGCACCGCCACATCGGGGCGTTGCAACTCCTCCTTGGCGCGGCGGATGCCATCAATTGCCGCCTTCACCTCCAGGATGTCAACCGAAGTCTCAACCAAGAGCACATCCACGCCACCCATGATCAGGCCAACCGCCTGCTCACGAAAGACCTCACTCAGTTCAGCGAAGGTAATATCAGAGAGGGCGGGATCATCAGAGGAAGGCAGCTTGCCGGTCGGCCCAAGCGAACCCGCGACAAAACGGGGGCGACCATCCTGCGCTGCAAAGCGGTCGGCAACCCCACGCGCCAACGCAGCAGCCTCACGGTTCAACTCCATCGTCCGCTCAGCCAGCCCCCACTCCTCAAGGCGCATACGCGAAGACTGGAAGGTATTCGTTTCAACCACATCAGCCCCAGCCTCAAAGAACGAAGCGTGGATCGCCGCAATCACATCGGGGCGCGTATGGGCTAAATAATCCCGATTTCCAAACGTCTGTTCACCACCATAATCTTCCACTGAAAGATCGAACGTATCAATACTGGTGCCCATCGCACCATCAAAAAGCAACACACGCTGGCGCAACGCCGCAAGGTAGGGGGACTGAGGCTCACTCACGCTGATGAATCTCCTTTGGGGGGGTGGGAGGCTACGCCTCTCCCGCAAAAATTTTGTTCCGTTTTTGCGGCTTTGCCGCAAAAACGGAACAAAAAAATTAATATTGGATCAACGAAAAGACACTATGGGGCGCGAGCTTCTCGCGCCCATTGAGGAAAGCCAACTCAATCACGAAGGCCATCTCAACGATACTGCCGCCGGCTTGCTCAACCAGCTTGGCGGTGGCTTCAATCGTTCCGCCGGTAGCAAGCAGATCATCAACGACGACGACGCGGGCACCGGCATTGAGCGCATCGCGGTGGATTTCGAGCTTATTGGTGCCATACTCAAGGGAATACTCGATCTGGAAGGTATCGGCGGGCAGCTTACCGGGCTTCCGCACCGGCACCAGGCCCAAACCGAGGCGCAGGGCGAGGGGCGCACCAAAGATAAAGCCCCGCGACTCCACCCCAACGATGGCATCAAGTTGCATGCCACTGTAGCGATCCACCAAACTGTCAATAACCTGCTGGAACGCTGGGCCGTTGCCAATCAACGTTGTAATGTCTTTGAACTGAATACCGGGCTGCGGAAAGTCAGGAATGTTCCGTACAAGGCTCGCGAGATCAAGCTGGGACATAACACCTCCGTGAAGGGCACAACGGTTGCTTTACCATCTTGCGAGGATGCGTGAGGCGAAGCGGCGAGAGCTTCGCCTCACGCATCCTCGCGTCCTCGCAAATGGTAACGTGGTTACAAACCATCCCTCAGGGGCCATTATACCATCCTCTCTCTTCGCGCCATTTCAATAGCCGCGAGGAGTTGGCAAGAATGCCGAGGTCGGGTAGCGACTGGGCGGCTGCGGCGAGCATTGGGGGCAGAATGCCGCTTGCCGCGAGGCTCAGGCCGATCAGATTGTAGGCGGCGGTGAAGCCCAAGTTGAGCCGGATCACGCCCATGGTGCGTTGGGCGATGGCAAGGGCTTGTGGCACGAGCCGCCAATCGTCGCGCATGAGCGTGATGTGGGCCGCTTCGAGTGCAATGTCGCTGCCTGCTGCACCCATGGCGATGCCGATGTCGGCCTGAGCCAGGGCGGGGGCATCATTCACCCCATCGCCAACCATCACGACCGTGTAGCCTTCGGCTTGGTAGGCTTGCACTGCGGCGATTTTGTCTTCGGGCAAAAGATCGGCCCGATAGTCTATTGTTAGCTCGTTTGCAAGGGTTGCCGCGACCGCTGCGTTGTCGCCGGTGAGCATCTCGATCCGTTTGATCCCCAAGCCACGGGCGCGCTCTAGGGCAGCGGCGACTTCAGGGCGCAAGGTATCGGCGGCAGCGAGCAGGCCCGCAAGCTGACCGTCAATCGTAACATAGAGCAGGCTCTTACCCTGAGTTGCGAGCTCGTTGCCAATCTCAGGCGGTAAGCGTTGCAGCATGCGGGCGTTGCCAACCGCGATCTGCTGACCTGAGACGATGGCCCGTACCCCTTGGCCAGGAATAGCACTGAAATGCGCGGCCTCTGGCACCTGCAAACCGCGTGCGTGGGCCGCGTGGCGTACCGCCTCAGCCAAGGGATGTTCACTGCCCTCTTCAGCAGCGGCGGCGAGCGCAAGCAGTTCGTCGCTGCTCCAAGTAGCCAGCGGCAACACATCGGTAAGCTGCGGACGACCTAACGTGAGTGTCCCGGTCTTATCTACCAACAGCAGATCTGCGCGTGCCAGTTGTTCAATATACTTGCCACCTTTGATCATCAGCCCATGCTTGGCGGCAGCACCGATACTAGCGAGCATCGCAATGGGCGTGGCCAACGCAAACGCACACGAGCAGGCAACCACAAGCACGGCAGCGGTCGCCAGTGCATCGCCGCGCAGGATAAAGGTCAGCAGCGCAACCAGAATGACCACCGGCAGGTACCAGGCTGAAAAGCGGTCGGCGAGGCGTTGCACCTCAGCCCGATGAGTCTCGGCCTCTTCAACCAGGCGAATCACCTTACCGAAGGTACTATCGGCCCCAATGCGCGTCGCACGCAGACGCAGGCTCCCAAACTGAATGATGCTTGCGGCAAAGACGGGGGTTCCGGGCATAGCTTCGATAGGCATACTCTCGCCCGTGATCGCAGCTTGATTGACCGTAGCTTGGCCCGTAAGCACCTCACCATCCACCGGGATTTGTTCACCAGGACGCACAATCACGAGATCGCCGGGTTGAACTTCATGGAGCGGCAGCATGAACGTTGTGCCCTCGCGTTCAATCCGAGCCTGTTGCGGTGCAAGGGCCGTCAGGTTACGCACGGCACGGCGGGCTCGTGCAGCGGTGAACTGTTCGGCATACTCACCAATACGCATAAAGAAGACCACCACGGCAGCAGTGGGCCATTCGCCAACCACGAGGGCCGCAAGAGCGCCCAGGCTCATCAGGGTATGGGCCAGCACCTGACCACGTCGAGCGGCGCGCAGAACATTGGCAAAGAGCGACCAGCCCGCGAGGATAACGAGCGCAGCGCCAAGCCAAAAGGGTACTTGAGCAGTGAGTGCAGCAAAGAGACCAAGCCACTCGCCAAGGACTACCACGAGCAGGACAGCACCAAAGACCAAACCAAAGAGGGTCAGGACTTGGTTGGCAACGTTGGGCCCATGGTGCGGGGGGGCATTGGGCGCGTGTTGGGTTGCATCGGTCGGTACATGATAGCCAGCCGCCTCCACCGCTTGCGCGAGGGTCTGGCGATCCACAGACTGCGGATCGAGGCGCACCAAAGCCTTTTCGGCAGCCAGCAATACCTGCACCTCTGCGACACCAGGCAGTGCGGCTAGGGCCGTCTGGACATGGTGCGCACATTCGGCGCAATCCATACCCACAACCCGTAATTCCAGCGTCTGCAAGCCAGCGTGGTTGCGAAAGTCATCACAATTCGGGTATACTACTGCTGCCGTGTTGGTTGGTTCGCCTTCTGTTTGTGGAGAGAGCATATGGCTAGTATCTCGACTTGGCTTGGTACCGCACTGATCGTCTTAGGCGTGGGGGGATGGATCGCTACCGGAGCGGGCACTGCCGCCATCCCAGCCATCTTTGGGCTACTCATGTTGATCGCAGGATTACTCGCCCGTCGTCCAGAGGTTGGCAACACGGCCATTCTGGGGGCAGGCGTGGTAGCGTTGTTGGGCATGCTTGCCCCCTTGGGCAACGTTGCTCGTCTCATTGGCGCACAGAGCTTCGGCCTGAACGCCGCAACCTTCAGCAATGTCGCAATGGCGGGCCTCTGTGCCGCCTTCCTCTGCTTGTGGGCCTTCGACACCATGGCCAAGCGCGATGGCAAGAACGGGCTTGGGTTGTAAGCGCAAGGAAATAGGAAATAGGGCTGAGGCTTCAGAAAACCTATTTCCTATTTTCTCGTTTCTGTATCCTTCTCTTAGCGCACAACTGTAAAGTAGACACTAATGCGTGCCCCACTCTCGAGGCCGCGCATATGAATACCATAGACGCCGGGCAATGAATCTTCAGGTACCCAGAAGATCGCTTCAGACTGTACCCCAATCTGCCCGGAAGCATCGGCTTGATCGCCGACAAACATCAGGACATAGGAGCCATCGGGTTCCGTCAGCCACTGCTCAACCATTTCGTTAGGCCGCAAGCCATGGCCCGTGATGCGCACGCGGGTGCCCGGGTTGACCTCAGCCGGGGTAGCATTGCCATTCATGTTGGCAGGACGGGGTGTACCTGGCCCAGCAACAAAGGCGCGGGTTAGGCGGAAATGGGCCGCCGCAACCGTTTCACTGCTTGTGCCCTGCATCACCGCGATATAATTGCCCTCGGGCAGATCAGTGGTGTCAAACCCAAGCCATGCCGTATCCTCGTCACGTTCTACCCATTCATGATCAAGGGGGATACTCTCACCCTCAGCATTGGTCAGCCATGCGCTAATCCGCTCATTGGGGTCAAAGCCAGCCCCATAGAGCAAGAAGGGTTCACCTGGAGGTGCGGCCAGCGGCATAATGAAGGCATCGCCCTGGCGGGGCAGTTGGTCGTGGATCAACTCGCCGAGCGGAGAGGGCGGTGGGGGCGGGCCGCTTTCGGGGAGTTGCGTCGGAGCCAAACGACGGCCAAGGTGGCTAATCAGCACACGCTGGCCGGGGGGCAGCTCAGGCCAATACTCGAAGCGTGCCTTCTCGAAGTACTGAACCGTATGCCACTCGCCATTATCGAGAACCTCTTGGATCTCTTCGCTAATCGGGTAGCCAAAAATGCGCTCGGCACCGCGCGTCTCCCAAATCTCTTTGAAGCCAAATTTGATAATATGCTGTGTCTGAGGGATATAGCGGAAATTCTCTGAGTTCTCAATTGGCGGCACCTTGGGGAAGACCCGACCCTGGGTAAACTCAAGCCCCAAGTTACCAAGCTCAACGCGACTCTGGCCGCCTTCAGTCACCAACTCAAAGCGTGCCCGTTCAAACCACTGGATGATGCGCCCATTGGGGCCTTGATACTCGGGGGTGATGGGGAAGCCAAAGTTAGGAATCGAACCATTAGCCTCCCAGAAGGCCCGAAATCCGCCCCTGATACTGTGGCCTGTCTCGGGAAAGAAGCGCTCATCGGTTTGGGCCTGAACCTGAACCGGAAGGGCGCTCAACAGCAATGTGGTTACTACGATCAACGCCAGTGCGCTTTTGAGCGCAGCGAACCTGAAGCTATGGGCCATAGAGACCTCCGCGCATATCAAGAGTCTACTACAAACCGTAAAGCAAAAGCACCATGTCTATGCTGCAATGTTGCCTTATTGATCCTCATGATAGCTTTACACATGAGTGAATGTCAAGGCTAGAGAGGGAAGGGAAGCAGGAGATAGGAAATAGGAGATAGGAGATAGGAAATAGGAAATAGGAAATAGGAGATAGGAGATAGGAGATAGGGCTGAGGCATGCCTTAGCCAGCTTTCGCTGCTTCAGCCCAGAAGGCTTCAACCTTCTGGCGCAGCAGCGCATGCTCGGCTTGGGCTAGTTGCAGGTCGGCCTCAAGGATCGCAACCGCCTCTTCGCGGGCGGCGTGCAACAGGCGTGTGTCGGTCAGCCCGGCGATCTTGAGGTCGGGTGTGCCGCTTTGGCGTGTGCCAAAGAATTCGCCGGGGCCACGTAGATTCAGGTCAATCTCAGCGAGCTTGAAGCCGTCGGTAGAGGCTTCCATAGCTTCGAGGCGCTGCTTGGTTGCCTCGTTGTCGTCTTTATCGCTAATCAGGATGCAGTAGCTCTGGTGTTGGCCGCGCCCGACCCGCCCGCGAAACTGGTGCAACTGGGCGAGGCCAAAACGCTCTGCGCCTTCAATGATGATCGTTGAGGCGTTGGGGATGTCTATACCTACCTCAATGACCGACGTGGCAACAAGGATGTCGTACTGGCGCTCACGAAAAGCGACCATCACTTCGTCCTTTTCACGCGGCAGCATGCGTCCGTGCAGCAGTGTGACGCGCAGATCGGGGAAGATCGTGCCTTGCAACTGCTCGTACATCTCCTCAGCCGAGGGCAGATCCAGCGTCTCGCTCTCTTCAACAAGCGGGCAGATGACAAAGACTTGACGCCCCTTTTCAACCTCGCGGCGAACGTGGCGATACGCCTTGTCGCGTTCGCGCTTACGCACCCAGCGCGTGCGAATCGCCTGGCGGCCCGGCGGCAACTCATCGAGCAGCGAGGTGTCGAGATCGCCGTAGATCGTCATGGTCAGCGTGCGCGGAATAGGCGTAGCGGTCATGACCAGCAGATGCGGGTTGAAGCCCTTATCGCGCAGGCGTTGGCGCTGTTCAACCCCAAAGCGGTGCTGTTCATCTACCACTACGAGGCCGAGGGCATGGAAGCGCACGCTTTCGGTGATCAGTGCATGGGTGCCTACAACGAGATCAATGTCGCCCTTGGCAATACCCTCTAGCACGCGGCGGCGTTCGCGGGCGCCCAGGCTGCCAGTGAGCAGCGCGACACGCACCCCTTTGCCCTCCATGTCATCGGCTTCACTCATGCCCAGGATGGCCTTGATCTCAGCGAGACGGGCCGCCTCTTCGGGGTCAAGCTCGGCTTGCCATGCGTTCTCGTCGGAGGCTTGGGCGGCACTGCGCGGCACGGCCACGCGGCCTAAGAGTTGCTTCAGCCCCTTGTAGTGCTGTTCAGCCAAGATTTCCGTAGGGGCCATGAGCGCCCCTTGGAAGCCGTTGCCGATGGCCTGCAGCAGCGCAGCCGCCGCGACAACCGTCTTGCCTGAACCAACATCGCCTTGCAGCAGGCGCGCCATTGGTTTGGGGTGGGCCATATCGCCAAAGATTTCGTCGAGCGAGCGGCGTTGCGCTGCGGTAAGACTGAAGGGCAGTTGTTGTTGCAGTTCGGCGTGCAGTTCGGGCATAAAGCGCAATTGGTAGCCCAATTCGCCCTGCCAGAGCAGCTTGCGCTGCACCACACCGAGTTGAATAAAGAGGAACTCATCGAAGCCGAGGCGTTCGCGGGCACGCTGCATCTGAGCCGCATCGGCGGGGTAGTGGATCTGGGCCAATGCGCTGCCCAGGGGCAGCAGGTTGCGGCGGGTTCGCACCGCTGCGGGCAGATAGTCGGGCACCTTCGGCGTGACCGCATCAACCACCAGTTTAATTGCGGCGCGGGCATTGCGCTCAATCAGCCCCTTGGTGAGCGGATGCACCGGCACTAAACGCCCAGTATGGAGCGACTCCACATCGGGCATGTAGGGTTCCCAAGCGGGTGAGGTGAGTTGGCGCAGGCCATTGAAGGTCGAAACCTTGCCACTAAGCGTAATCATCCGCCCCACCGTAAGCTGCTTCATCAGCCAAGGCTGGTTGAAGTAGACCGCTTTGATCGAACCGCTCTCATCACTAACCACCACCTCCACGCGGGGGCGCGGGCCACCACGCAGTTGCACATCAGTGATTTCGCCCACAATCGTCACGCTACTACCCACGACGAGATGAGCAATCCCCTGCTGCTGCGAAAAGTCATCGTAGCGATGGGGAAAGTGGTAGAGCAGATCTTCCACGGTACGCAGCCCCAGCCGTTTGAAGGCGTTAATATCAGTACGACTGAGGCCCGGTACCCGTTCAAGCCCATCGCTCAATTCGAGATCAAAGGCTGGCTTCGGATCAAGCGGGGCAGCGCTTGTCCTCGTTTTTGGCTTGCGGGTTCTCGTTTTAGGTGGTGGCGGGGATGCGTCAGCCTGCTGCGTGGTGTGTGGGGGGCTTGGAGCATCAGCACGCGGCGCAACCTCATGTTCAAGCGCAAGCGCTGCAGATGGAGTGGGCTGCTGAGCCGGGCGAAAGAGCGCCCGCAGACCCGTAATTGCCCGTTGGATGTGGGTATAGCGCGCAGAGAGCGTCTGCGCACGGTAGTCGGTCAGCAGTTCAAGGGCACTCCGCACCGCCGGTTCAGCCAACGCCTCACCATGGGCAGCCTGCCAGTCAGCCAAGAAGTGATCGAGCCCCTGGGCGGTCGCCTGATCCTTACAGCCACCGCGCTGTTCAGCGGCCAAGACCCGCCCCAGGGTAATGATTGGTTCACGATACTGCATCGTCACAACGAGGAATTAGCCTTCATCAAGACCTTCAAAGACCGCGACCCCCATAGCGCCGGGGCCCAAGTGGATAGCGATGGATGGCCCAAAGCGAGCAACACGCACACGATCACGGGGGAAAATGGGATCGAGCTTATCGAGCAACTTCTCGACATCTTCGGGCGACGTGACATAGAGAACGGTCACTTCTTTCACACGCGGAAAATCTTCGACAAAGGTAAAGAGACCTTCAATCGCTTTCGCACGGGTACGGGTGCGCTCATAGGGCACAATCTCGCCCTCATCAAGAATCATGAGCGGCTTAATGCGCTGCATGGAACCAAGCACCGAGGCCGCAATGGTCAAGCGACCACTCGCCTCAAGGTGTTCCATCGTATCCACAAAAAAGACCACATGGGTATGGCGGATGGTCGCATGGATCATACGACTCAAATCATCGGGCGGAACCCCCGCCCGGGCGGCTTGGGCTGCCGCAACGGCAATCGAGCCAAGGCCATAGGATGCCGATTTACTATCAATGACCTCAAGCCGGGTGGTACTAGCCGGTAAGCGGCTCTTGGCCGCCGCCGCATTGGCATGAAGTGAACCGAGACGCGCACCCAAGTGCATCGAAAAGACATAGTCCACATCGCCAATTAAGCGCCGATAGATTTGCTCGAAAGCTGCTGAAGAGGGTGCCTTGATCTGCACCCGATTCTGCCCGGTCGCCATCAATTCATAGATTTGATCATCATTCAGATCAATACCAACGCGATACACCTTACCATCAACTTCAGCCAAGACAGGAACAACCTCAATCCCAAGTTCAGCAGCCAGCTCAGGATCGATATCGGACGAGCTATCGGTCACAATCGTAATCTTCGCCATCGAAAAAACCTAGTAGGGGGTACACACATACCAAAGCGGTATGGTGACCAAAGAGTTTGCCAAAGAGGTTAGTGTATGGTATAGTTGCGCGGAGATAGTGCAATATAATGATGTTGGAGTTTGTCTGCTATGGCAAAGTGTCAGATGTGCGGTAAAGGGCCTTCCTTTGGCCATAACGTTAGCTTCTCGAAGCGCCGCACCAACCGCATGTGGCGTCCGAACCTGCAGAAGAAGACCATTATCAACCATGATGGTTCTTCGGTACAGGTACGGATGTGTACCCAGTGTATCCGCACGTTAATGAAACCCCAAGGGTAGACGGTTTTTGCTTGAGTGGAAGGGCGGCCAGGGTTGTCACAACCCTGGCCTTTTGCTATCCTACGCGAACTCGCATAACTGGGAGCCATTATAACGGAAGGGGGCGCGGGGTGCAATACGAAGTTGGGGGGTAACTAGGTTTCCCCCCGCCCCTCTACAGGCATTAGGCCGTCACATAGATCGGATTACTAAAGAGCCAGGCTCTAGCCCCAAGATAGGCTTCGAGGCGATAGACGGCAGGAGTGGTGATGCGCAGGTGGAGTTGGCGTCGCGCCGTGGCAATCGCCTTGCCATTAGCAATGAGGCGCACGTCGGCACGCTGGCCCACATCGGCGCTGATGGTGAGCGGCCCTGGCCCAAGCGTAGCGCTGTCGCCCATGCCGTACCACTCGCTGCCCCGCGTGGCACTAAAGAGCAGCGGTGGCGCACTGGCCTCCAGCCGATTGATGAAGTAGCTGCGGCCCTGCCCTAGTGCTGCATAGACCTGGGCGGTGGCCGTGGTTGCATCACTGCTGAACGGCTCGTGCAGCAGCAGATAGTTGGTCAGCGTTCTAAAGAGCCAACGGTACGGGAAGATCTCAACCTCGCCCCACGGCACCGCGTACTTGAACGCATGGGCATCTACCCCACCTACCCCGAAGGTGCGCCGCCCGCTCATATTGAGGCGATCCCACCAAGCGAGGGTCGCCGGAGTGGGGCCGCTTAGTCCGAGGGTGGGCACGAAATAGTTGAGGACACGGTTGCGCGAGGTAAGGTTTTCGCTCCAATCGCTCATCAGGTTCCAGAGTTCAAGCCCGACGCTGCACCCTTCGCGCTGCGTAGGGCCGTCAATCTGCCAATCATCCCAGCGGTAAATCTCTTTGAACCGGTTGGCCACGCGCTCATCGGGGTGGGCAATGATCCCAAAGCCCCCTTGGGCATAGACCTGATCAAGAAATGCTTGAGGCGGCAGACATGGATCCACAACCGTGTTGAGGCCCAAGGCGAGGAAATGGTTGTGCTCAGGCGTAATCTCGTGGCCCACAATGACGAGCAGGCCATTGTGCCAACCGGCAAAGCTCGCTCCTGCTTGAGTATCGTGATCGGTGACAATGATCCAGCGCAACCCAGCAGCCCGAGCGGCAGCAATCACTTCGGGAAAGCTGCCCGTGCCATCGGAGTAGCGGGTATGAATGTGGAGCGCACCAGGGTAGCAGAAGGTGTAGCCCATAACTGTTTTTTTACTCCTACAATATAGCCATGGTAATCCATGATATGCTACACTAATACCAGTTACGATTGCAGATTGCAGATTGCAGATTGCAGGTTGCAGATTGCAGGTTGCAGGTTGCAGATTGCCGAACCATAATGAACCACACGATGGCAGATGGCCCCCACAATCTAGGCGAGCAGGTACACAATCAACAACTAGCACGTTATGCCGAGCGCCTCGCGATCCTCAGTGACATTGATCGCGCCATTTTATCGCTGGAAGCGCCACAAGCGATTGCCCAGCATGTGGTTGTGCGTCTGCGCCAGATGATCCCTTGTGAGTATACGGCGGTCTTGTTGGATGATGATGACGGCACGGCGGCTACGCTGATCGCTGCCGATGCGTTGGGGCCACCGCCACCAATTGGACGGCGTTTTCAAATTCCGCCTGAAGATCGGCTAGATGAAATTCCCTATGGCCAAGCACAGGTTGAAGCGTTTGTTGATTATGCGCACTACATGGGCGCCTTTGCTGATGTGTTGCGTTTGCGCTCAATTCGTTCGTTTGTGCGTATGCCGTTAAGCTTGGCAGGCAAGAAGATTGGCATCTTGGCGCTCTTGGCGCGTGAACCAAACGCCTTCGACGCTGAAGCGGTCGCTACGATCATTGCACTTGGCAACCAGTTGGCAGTGGCTGTCCATTGTACCCGCCTGATTGAACGCGAACAACAGGCACGCCGTTTTACCGAGCGGCTGCATACGATTGGCATGGCACTCTCGACCTCACTTGATCCAAGTGAGGTCTTTACCATGCTGCTTGATGCCTTGGCTGAGTTGGTACCCTACGATACGGCCAATATTATGCTGCGTAGCGATGAATATTGCTTTCGCATTAAGGCGCTGCGCCACTATGATGCGTGGACAGATAGCACATCCTTGTGGACCTTCCCCTTTGATATTCGCTCCGTTGGCCCTATTCGGCGCTTGGTCGAGCAACAGGCAACCGTCTTTATTCCTGATACGGCTGCGGACCCAGAATGGGTGCGCTTGCCTGGCACCGAGCATGTGTGCTGTTGGATTGGGGTGCCACTATTGGCTCAGGGGCAGTTGATTGGGCTCTTTTCGCTTGATCACAGCGAACCATGGGGCTTCAGTACCGATCATGTGCGTACCGCCGAGTTGCTCGCCGCTTCGGCGGGCATTGCGATTGCCAATGCGCAACTCTTTGCCCAGAGCCAGCGCGAGATCGAGGAGCGCCGTCAGGCCGAGGCAGCCCTTGAACAAGAACGGGCGCTCTTGGCCCAACGAGTGACCGAGCGTACCGCTGATTTGCGGGCGGCTAACCAGGAATTGGCTCGTGCGGTGCAACTCAAAGACGAATTCTTGGCCAATATGAGCCACGAATTGCGTACCCCGCTCAATGCCATCCTTGGCCGCTCTGAATTGCTGCGTGAACAGATCTATGGCACCCTCACACCGCGCCAGGATCACGCTATCCAGAGCATTGAAGAATCTGGACGCCACCTGCTCAGCCTGATTAACGATATTCTCGATCTCTCCAAGGTCGAAGCGGGCAAGCTGGAAATCAGCCCTGAAGTGTGTGAGGTGGAAGATCTCTGCCGCTCGGTTATCCGTATGGTCAAGCAGTTGGCATTGAGTAAGCAGATCTCCCTGAGCAGCCATTTTGATCCTACCGTCACCAACATCATCGCTGATCCACGGCGGCTCAAGCAGATCTTGGTGAACCTCCTGAGTAATGCGGTGAAGTTTACCCCCAAAGGTGGCAGCGTGGGCCTTGAGGTGGAGGGCAACCTTGAGCATGAGCGGGTCACCTTTACGGTGTGGGACACGGGCATTGGGATTGCGACCCATGATCAGGCGCGGCTCTTCCAGCCCTTTGTCCAGATTGATAGTTCGCTCAGCCGCACGCATAGTGGTAGCGGACTTGGTTTGGCGCTGGTCTTACGGCTCACCAAGTTGCACCAAGGCAGCATCAGCCTAACGAGCAGTCCGGGGCATGGAAGTCGTTTTGAGGTGCTGTTGCCTTGGCGCAAGATGACGTTCGGCTCATTGCGTACCAGCACCGACCAAGCAACGCCCCAACCTGATGGTTCAGCGGAGGGGATAACTCAGATTACCCCCTTATACCCAGCACCACTGGTGCTGTTGGTCGAGGATCATAGTGAAAATATCGCAGTGATGAGCGATTACCTTGATCAACTGGGCTGCACGTTTCACATTGCCCATGATGGCATCGCAGCGATCCATATGGCAAACGCACTCCAGCCAAGCATCATCCTGATGGATATCCAGATTCCATGCTTAGACGGGCTAGAGGCGATGCGGCACATACGGGCCAATGGCTTGCAAGATACCCCTATTATTGCGCTGACTGCCCTCACCATGCCGGGCGACCGCGAACGCTGTATGGCAGCGGGGGCCAATGCATATATCGCCAAACCTGTCAGCCTACGGGGCTTGCGTGCTGAGATGGTGCGACTCTTAGGGTAGGAAAGAGGAAAGGGTAGGAAAGTAGGAAAGAGGAAAGGGTAGGAAATAGGAAAGCTGTAACCTAGACTACGTTCCTACGTTCCTACGTTCCTACGTTCCTACGTTCCTACGTTCCTACGTTCCTACGTTCCTACGTTCCTAACCTCCTACTTCCCAATCAAGCGCCAGCCGCTGGGCAGGGCCACCGCCGCGAGGGCAATCTTGATCGCGGTGCCGGGCAGGAAGGGGAGGACGGCGACAAGGAAGAGCGCGGTGAGGCTGACGCTGCCGGTGAGCATAAAGGTGGCGGTAACGAGCCACGCAAAGCCACAGACGAGAATAATCAGTTCACCGATCAGCATCGCAGGGATAGCGGTGCGGACATTGCGATCCCAGCCCCGATTGGCAAGCAGACCGACCACAAAGGCGGCGAGGGGGAAGGCCAAGAGGTAGCCTGCGGTCGGGCCAATGATCACCGGCAGACCAGGGATCATGCTGGGGCTCCAGGCATTCAGCCCCATGGCGAAGACGGGTAGGCCCAACAGACCTTGGCCCAAGTAGGCAGCGAGTGTAATCGCGCCCAAGCGCGGCCCATAGATAGCACCAATCAGGTAGACGCCCAGGGTCTGCCCAGTGATCGGCACCGGGCTAAAGGGTGCCAGCGGGATGCTAATCTGGGCGAGGAGGGCCATAAGGATGGTACCAGCCAACACAAGCAGACCGTCGCGGACGAGGGGATTGGCCAAGGAACCCCGTGCAGGCACAAGCCGGTCGGCCAAGGTGCCAGCAGTTGTGACGCCAGTGGTCATGTGGTCACTCCTTCACTTCAGGCGAATTGATGCAGGCTATTGTACCGCATAATTGCTGCTTGTGCGCTATAACCCTAAGAAGCTGTCTGAAAAGCCGGGGGGCACACGCTGGAGTGCCGGCTTTAGCCGGCTAAAGCCGGCACTCCAACGCCAAACCATAGACTTTTCAGACAGCCTCTAAGGGTTACCTATGTACCGCATAATTGCTGCTTGTGCGCTATAACCCTAAGAAGCTGTCTGAAAAGCCGGGGGGCACACGCTGGAGTGCCGGCTTTAGCCGGCTAAAGCCGGCACTCCAACGCCAAACCATAGACTTTTCAGACAGCCTCTAAGGGTTACCTAGCCTGACCACGAGGGTAGGGCGGGCCACGGCATTCCAATCTTCGGTATCGGAAGAGACAAAGTACTTTCCGCTATGGTAGGCGCTATCAGCCGAGTAGAGCGCGAGGCGCAAGGGTTCGCCAGCGGCGTAGGCTTCGGCAACCGCAGAACTCAGATCAAACTCGCGGGGCACGCCAGGCCAGCCGGGAAAGTCGGGTAACACAGGGACCCACGCGGCCCCAACATTCTCGCGGGCAAGGGGCGCAGTGTTCCATGTGATCGTGTTTTCTTGCCAATCGTCATCAATGGTGAAGACCTGGATTAGGGAAGGTTCAGCATCTGCGGGCTGCGAATTGCCGAATTGGTGCAGGATGAGCTTGGCGTCAACCACCACCCGACCTGAGGGCAGGCTATCGAGCGGGAAGGTGACATAATACTTGGAGAAGCAGGGCCAATCGGCAATTTCAGACTGATTTTGGATATTGAAATCTCTGGCTCCTGCGTGGTGGGGCAAGTGGCCCCATTCAGTCCAGAAATCGATGCCATCGCCGCAAACGGTGCCACCACCGACCGCCACATCGGGCACCGTCAGGCCATCAAGCCCTTGGCGCAGGGTAAAGCTCTGGGGGTTGCGTGTACTCGGCGGGGTATAGCTTGGTCGCAGCCCAAAATTGAGCAACCCCCAAGAGGCAGCATCGTCCACTTGCCATGCAGGCGGCCAGAACTGAGGCTCAATGGGCGTACCCGCACGATCATCGCGGTCATCGAGGCGCAGTGCCATAAGCCAACGGGTACCCTCAGGCGGGCGCTGGTCAAGGCCCAGGCTGGCAAAGGGGATGCGGAAGGTCATCGCCCAACCACGGTCGTCCACGTCATCATTGAGCCCCTCACCACGCCAACCAGGGCGCGACTGAAAGGCGGTATTGGCTACCTGCCATGTGCTGCCTTGGGCCCGATAGGCAGCTTGGTATGGTTCGCGCGGCAGATCTTCGTGGCTAAACTGAGCCACAAAGCGATGACGGGTATCGCCCGTATCGAGGAAGAGCGTCAGCGCATCCCAGTCGGTCAGGGTCGCACGGGTAGGGTTGCGAGCATACCAGAGACGGCGATCAAAGACGGTCACATCAACATAGAGTTCGCTATCGTTATAGCCCACGCGCACATCGGCATAGTTGTTGGTACGGTCAACCCGACCAAACCAGAAGATCGCCATTTCAGGAAAGCGATCATCAAGCTCTTGGGTAGCAAAGTAGGGCGCATTGACGCGGTGGCGTTGGGTTGGGGGTGGAGCATCGGGGCGAGGTGTTGGCGAAGGGGCGGGGGCGGGCTGGAGCGTTGGCGAAGGGGCGGGGGCGGGCGATACAGTGGGCGTAGGCGAGGGTAGTGCTGCGGGGGTGCCAGAGCGAGCAACAAGCGGCAGGTAGAGCGTATACGTCCCGCTGGCACCCAAGGTACCAACCAGCAACAAGAGGGCGAGCAACACAATGGGGATGAGTCGGCGCATTGGTTTTCCTTGGGAAGAGCTGTAGAGAGGATTAGAGCGAATTTTACCACAGAGGCACAGAGGGCACAGAGATTCTGCATGTTAAGCGCACATGAACAAAAGGATATTCCTACCTTACCATACCTCTGTGTTCTCTGTGCCTCTGTGGTGAAAACCTCTGTGTTCTCGCACAGGCTCCTCATTCTCTCTAGGGACTCAACTGCGCGATCCCTCCTCAACATAGATAATCTTACTGCCTTGGGGTTCCATAGCCACAGGAACGGGGCGCAGTTCAGGTAGGGCATCGCGGATTATCTGGTGGCGTTCAGGCGGAGCAAAGAGCATCAGGAAGCCACAGCCACCAGCACCGAGGATTTTACCACCGAGGGCACCAGCAGCCCGCGCACGCTCATACCAGTGATCGATCTGGGGATTCGTGATCCCGGAGGCCAGTTCACGTTTCAGCATCCAATTCTCGTGGAGGATGTCACCAAAACTGGCAATATTGTTTTTCAGCAGAGCACTGTAGAGTTCGCGGGCCAACTGTACCATGCGGCGCAGGTTCTTGCGCTTGGCCGGGTCGTTTTCGGTATTGGTGCGCTGTTCAGCTAAGACATTCGGGGCTGAACGGGTACCACTAGTATACAACATCAAGATGTGTTGCTGCAGTTGCTGGCGGGTCTGAGGGGCGCAGATCACCGGATCAACAAAGACACTCTCATCGGGATTGAACTGGATGAACTGGAGGCCGCCATAGGCTGCGATATACTGATCCTGTTTGCCAATGGGCGCACCGCAGCGTTCAATCTCAATCTCACATGCCTCATGGGCGATCCGTTCAGCGCCGGCATAGTGGCCGCAGTGGGCATAGAGCGCATTGAGAATGCCCACCGTATAGGTGCTTGAAGAGCCCAAGCCCGTGCCTTCCGAGGGAATATCGGAGATCGAGGTAATTTCGATCCCTCGGTCAATTTGCACAATCCGCAGTGCCTCACGAATCAATTCATGTTTTAGATCATCAACGCTGTCAACAATCTCAGTAATCGAATAGCTCGCACGAATGCGATTGTCAAACTTTTTATTAACCGTGATATAGATATATTTATCAATCGCCATGGTGACAACCGCACCCGGCTCATGGCGATAGAAGGCAGCCAGATCGCTGGCCCCACCGGCAAAACTGATGCGTAATGGTGTACGTGAGATAATCATGAGAACTCCTTACATGTGGCGTGGGGGCTTCGTAATGTAGCAACAAGCATCGTAGCAACTCACACTAAATAAGCTGTAAATAAATGCTTGCAAGATATGACATAACGTTAATCAATGCGTATTTCATCGTCAGCGAAGGGAAGTGGGGTATAATACCACTTACCGTTGAACATCCCGCATCATCAAGAACGCGAAAGCTCATTTGGAAGCCATATTCGGCAATCTACAATCTACAATCTACAATCTGAAATGGTATAATGTGGCGTGTTGCGTGCTATTGAAAGCCTTTGATCGAGATCATGCAGATTCATATTTCTTGGAAAACCATCTTTGCGACCTTCATATTCATCATCAGCATCATGTTATTGCTACGTGTAAGCTTCATCTTACGCGATCCTCCTATGCTGGCCGAAGCTGATCCCTTGCCCTCTCCAAGCCTAACGGCGGATGGGTTGTACGACACCGAAACAGTGACGAGTACGGCCCCCAGTGGAATGACTGCCACCCCAACCCTTGAGCGCTTGGAGGTGACGGTCACGCCTACAGCCGAGCAAAGCACCCCTAGCCCAACCGCAACCCCAACCATCGAGGGGCCTGTAGCATTGACCTCAACTCCAACACCAGCGTTGCCACAGGTGCTTACATCGGGCTTTGGCCAAGTTGCAGGAACCGTGAATTATGCCTTTATTGTGAGCAACACCAATCCAGATCAACTCTTTCAGGAAGTACGCTACCGCATTGCCGCCTATGATAGCACCGGAATTGTCTTGAGTACCCATGATGGCACTATTGCCCAGATTGGAGCAAACCAAGAGATTGGTATTGTAGGAAGCATCACCTTAAATGCCGAATTGACCGTCTCGCGGATTGATGTGGATGTGTTTAGAGCTCGGGCCATTGGGGTGACCGATGGGGTAGCTCCGCTTTTGGAAGGATTAACGGTTGTTGAACCAGCATTGGTACCAGGTGATCAACCAAGTTTGACCGGCATAGTACGCAACGCGCTTGATCGTGATTTTGAGGGTGTGACCATCTATGGTATTGCCTACAACGAGCGTGAAGAGATCATTGGCGGGGGCCGGGGAAGCGTCTCGTTTATTGCAGCTCATGGTCAAGCACCCGTGAGTATGCCGGTAGTCATGAGTGGGGAGGTGGCAAAAGTGGCATTTTGGCCTGTGCTAAGTACTGGCGAGTAGGGGCCGTAGGTAGGTTGGTTAAGGGAAGGATACAGAAACGAGAAAATAGAAAATAGGTTTGCGACATTCTGAAACCATCCCCCTTAGCTGTAAATGAAATGTCAGCTTCTCATACGGCTTGATTTAGCGCCAGTTTACGCAGAAGGACTAGGCTCGGAAGACTATGGAACGACCAGCTATCTTCCTCGACCGCGACGGAGTGATTAACGAGAATCGCGTCGATCATGTAACGACGTGGGAGCAATTCCGTTTTCTGCCGGGTTCATTGGAAGCCTTGCGCCGCTTGACCCAGTGGGGCTACCGTATTTTTGTGGTGACGAACCAAGCCGCAGTGGAGCGCGGGTTGTTGAGCCGCACCACACTTGAGCAGATCCATTGGCGGATGGGTCAAGTGGCTGCACAGCATGGGGCGCAGATCAGTGCGGTACGTTGGTGTCCCCACCGTCCCGAAACGCAGTGTACCTGTCGTAAACCCCAACCGGGCATGTTGCTCACGCTGGCGGCCCAGATGGGTGTTCAGTTGTCTACAACCTACATGATTGGCGATGCCCTGACTGATATTATGGCTGGCCAAGCGGCTGGATGTCGCACCATTTTGGTACGCACGGGGCGCGGTCAGGCGCAACTGAGCATGCCTGAGTGGGCCAATTCGCCACCAACGCATGTTGCATCCGACCTCCTAGAAGCGGTACAATTAGTTGAGCTTGAACGTCGGCAGGCTGGTGTTGTAGCGTAAGGAGCGCATGATGCTCACATGGCGAGATGTCTTCTACTATGTGAAACTCTTCCTGCGCTGGTGGTTTGTGATTGTGGCGGCCATCATTCTGGCAGCCAGCACAGCTTGGTTTGTGGTTCGTCAGCAACCCAATATGTACAGCTCCGTGATGACGCTGTCGGTTGGTACCAACTTTTCGGTTGCAGCACCAGACCAAGCGCAGGTGGGGTTGAGTAATGTATTGGCCGATTACTATGCGGCCATAGCCAAACGTGAAGTAATTATTGGGCCAGTGGTTGAGCAACTGGGCCTGGATTTTTCTTGGTGGGTGCTGCGCGATCGCATGCTGAGTACCCGCGTTGATCGTGGTGCCAATCTTTTAGAGATTCGCATTGCTGATACCGATCCAGAGCGAGCGGCGATCATTGCGAATGCGCTTGGTGATGCGCTGATTCGCTTTACCCCAACCTCACAAGATCATATTGAAGCCCAGCAGAGTCAGATCAATCGCCAAATCCAGCAGATAGAGCGTGATCTTCAAGAGACAGAGGCACGATTGGCGGAATTGCAGTCGCGCATGACTTCGCTCACGTCGGCGATTGATATTAATGACATCCAAAGGCAAATTGAAACGAATCAGGCTGTCCGTGAGCGCCTGCGTGGCGAGTATAGCATCCTTGTGGGGCTCAGCAACGAGACCCTCGTAAATACCCTTACGGTCTTTGAGGCCGCCGAGCCCTTGCCCTATCCGTTGCCCAAGAAGACGACGTTGACGATGGCGATGGCAGGAGCCGGAGCTTTGGTGCTGGCGATCATGGCAATTCTGCTCCTCGATATGCTCGATGAGCGTTGGCGCACTGGAGGCGAACTCCAGAGCCGCACACGCCTGAAGAGTTTGGGTGAGGTTCCCGACACTCCGCCGGCGCTGGCAGCCCCCCCCAAACTTGCGGGGCAACGTGAACATGCAATCAATCAGTCCTATACGAACATGGTGTTAGCAGCCCAGAACCGGCTCCCGCGTTCGTTGCTCATCAGTAGCCCGCAACCAAGTGCAGCCCGCAGCGCAGTAGCGCTTGACCTCGCAACCATGTATGCGCGCACGGGTCATCGCGTGATTATTGTGGATGCTGCAAACGATGAAGATGCCTTGCTTGACCAGCTTGAGCTTGTTGCTGCACAGTTGGCCCAGAGTGGCTGGCATCCAAACGATCAGCAGCACGTGGTGGAACAAAACAAACAGAATGGGCTGTTGAATTACCTCAAGCCGAGTGCAATTGATAATGTGCTTGTGTTGTCTGGGCGCAATGCAGGGCATCAGCGCTTGACCTCACTTGTGCCGTTGGTCTATTGGTCTGAAATGGTGTCCCGCTTGGGCAATGTTGCCGACATTATTATCTTTGATGGCCCTGCGTCACTACAAGGCCCCGAGGCGGGCATCTTGGCCTCTTTGGTTGATGGTTCGCTGCTGGTGCTTGATGGGCGTCAAGACCCGCGTTCGACCGTCATGAAGGCGCGTCAGCATTTGGGTCAAGCTCTGAAAGAGCAGTTCTTGGGGGCCATTGTGGTGCGCCAAGCATCTGGCGGATGGCAGCAGCATACGCCTAGTAAGCCCTCGCAAGGAGGCAAGAAGCGTTTCCAGTTGGCTCTGAACCGTCAGGGCATCACCATCGTCTTGGGTGAGCAGGATGTGGTGTCACAAGCAGTTCATGCTACGTCGCATGAATCTTACGATCATCAACATCACTTGGCACTATCCTCGGTAGAACAATCCAGCACACCTAATCCTGCGCCCAATGAAGCAACCGATCTCACGACAGACCCAAAGCCAACCGCAACCGCTTATGAAGATGTCACATTGCGTTGGGAAGATCTGCTGAAGCTTGAGCAATCCGCCCAGACAACGCCTGAAGCTGAGACGCATGGGCATCGTGAGGCAACATCCGAAGCTACTACCCAGAATGCTCAGGCGGGCTTTTGGAAGAATATCTCATTCGGTCGTAGCAACAACGCGCAACGCCGCCCACGGATTGCCAATGGTTCGCGTAGCTCACGGATCCGTATGGGCCGTCCTCGGCGTGAAGTGGTGCTGGATTGAATGTCTAATACCAATTACCCTTGAACATGCCGCATTATCAAGAACGCTAACGCCCATTGGGATGCCATGTTCGGTAATCTGCAATCTGCAATCTACAATCGTAAATGGTATAACAACCGTTTGCTCATATTCCTGCTCATGCTTCTCCTCGTGCTCGCGAGGGGCTCTTCTGTATGGGCTGAAGAGTCGGCCTGGCGGCCCGCGTTGGAGATCTCTGAGAATCAGTTCGGCTGGTTTCCTGATCTCACGGTTGATCTTGACGGCAATCTCCATGTTATCTGGGGCGGGGGCACGCAGCGGATGCGGCAGATTGATCAGAGCGTTGTAGATGTTGATCTGCTACGCTACCGCGTGCTACGCAATGGGGCTTGGGGCCCTATGACCGATATCGCAGTTACCTGTGAAGGTGGCTATACCGTCCGAAATAGCCTTGTGGTCAATATTGATGGACAGATAAACGCACTGGTGCGCTTCTGCACCAGTGTGATGGCCATGAGTGCTCCTGCCGATCAGGCGGGAACGGCATCCGCTTGGAGCAATGAGATCTATTTGGGAACCAGTTACTACAATGCCCTCGCTACTGATAGTCAAGGGCGTTTGCATATGCTCTACCATGAGTTTGTCTTTGATCCAAGCGAACAAGCCAATTTGGCAAGTGAAGTGTTTTACCGCCGCTCGGAGGATGGCGGGCAGACATGGACTATTCGGCAGAATATTGCCTACCTGTCGGGTGGCGATGAACGCATGCAAATCCAAGTGGATCAGCAGGATCGCATCCATGTGGTTTGGGATCATGGCAGCGATTGGTATCTGGGGATTGACAATCCCGCCTATGGGATCTACCGGCGCTCGGATGACGGAGGGGTCAGTTGGCACGTGCCCCAGGCATTGGGTATTGCCAATGAGCCCACGCTACAGACGACCCTTGGGTTGACGGTGGAGGGTAATCCATTGGTGGTCTATCGGAGTGCCAATGGCGAGCGGCTCTTCTCCCAGTATTCGCCCGATGGGGGAACGACGTGGCAATTGCCTGCGGTGATTCCAGGGGTACGGGCGCGGGCAGCGATTGAGCGGGGGCTGGATAGCTTTAGTTTAGCGCGCGATAGCGCCAATCGGCTGCATCTGCTGATGGTCGGCTTTCCCGAAGATAGCCCGGCAAGTATTCCGATGGTGCTGCACCTCATCTGGGACGGTACAACGTGGTCATCACCAGAGATTGTCTATCAGAGTACGAAGCGCCCGATGTGGTTGCGGGCGGTGGTGGCCCAAGGAAATACGTTGCATGCCGTCTGGTTCACCTATACCGAGGTGAGTGACTGGGGCGAGCGGCGGATTTGGCATAGCAGTCGGCCCTTGTCGAGCCCGCAGGTAGCCGCACCACCACCACGCAGCTTGCCAACTGCCGTGCCTCGCCCCACCACACAGCCCCTGGGCGAACCACTTGTCCAGCTTGAAGCGCCACATGATCCGGTTGTAGCAAGAGACTTGCATGAGCGCCCCCCACCTACCGTGTTCAATGTGTGGCGCGAAGTAGCCGGAGTTGGCGTCGCCCTCGTAGGCGTTATCCTTATCCTTGGTATCTTTACCATCACTACCTTGCGCAGGCGGGCACGCGAGCCGTAATTTCCATTGGGGCAGGATGCCGCAGACCCACCTTCTATTTTCTCGTTTCTGTATCCTTCCCTTATTGATCTCTGCCCACAATCGCTTACAATAGGGCGTAGATCAGGCGGTGTTGGCCTGCCCTGCCAAGGAGCCCGCGAAACCTATGGATACGCTGTCGCTATTGATTCTGCTTGGCGTGTTGGTGGTCGTCGTTGTTCTCGGGCTGGTCTGGCGGCGACGCCGCAACAGTCAGCAGCATGTTCCGCCACCCGAACCTGAACCTGAGATCGAGATGCAGGTTGAGGATCAGGATGGCAATCTGGTGGTGAGTGCGGATGAAGCGCCACCGCCTAAACCACCGTGGCGGCTTGGTCGTCGCATGCTGCTGTTGGTGTTTGCGACCCTCGTGCTGCTTGCTGGTTTGGGCTATATGCTCAATGAGCGCCGTACTGCCCGTGCCCCTGAGCGCTTTGTGGTGATTGTGGCCCCTTTCAATGATGGTGCCGATGGGCAGACGGGGCGCAATGTGGCCGCAGAGTTGGTGCGGCTGCTCAATCAGCAACTGAGTGGCGATACGACTGTCGCGGTGGCGCTGCGGAGCCCCCAGGATCGCGCCGATGCCCTTGCCTTGGCGCAAACCGAACAGGCCGACCTGCTGATCTGGGGTGAGGTAGAGCCCGGGGCAATGCTCGATAGCCCAAGCCTGCGCCCGCAACTCGTCTATACCCCCGTTGGCCCCTATGGGCCCAATGCCTGGGCGGGCTACCAGGGTCGCTTTGTGATGCCCGCCAATTTTGCGCTGGCCAATGCGCCGATCAATGGCCAAGCGGTGCTCGTGCCGCTCATTGTTGCCGTTGGTGACTATATCCATGGTCGTCCCGACCATGCCTATATGCTGTTGACCCGCTTGATGGAGGATTATCCGAGCCTCAATCCGAGCCTGCCGCGTCTCTTGCGGGCGAATATCCTCTGGGCGCGGGGTTTCTACGGCGAAGCGGCGCAGACCTACCGTATCGCGTTAAGTGAGCCGAACGAAGAACCTGAACTATTGGTCAATAATCTTGCCGCGATCCTGCTCGATGCGGGCGATCCCGCTGTGCTAACGGCCCTCGCTGAAGCGGTACGTCTGCTCGATGGGCGTGATCTGGGGGCGCTACGTGCTAATCTGGGGGCGCTTGCGCTCGCTGATGGTCGCCCTGTGGCTGCGGCGAGTGAACTGGAACAAGCCCGCAACATGCTGCCCACCAATGCGCCGCTCTTGCTCGATCTGGCTACGGCCTACCGCGAGAGCGGTCGACTCGCTGATGCCGAGGCAGTCTTGCAGCGTGCAGCAACTCAGGTGCGCCGCGATGAGCGCCTGGTGCCCCGTCCCTACCGCACGCTCCAAACCCAACGGCTCAACGCCATCCTGCGTGAAGAGCAGGGGCTTTTGGCCTTGGCTCAGTTTTTGGAGATGCAGGGGCCACTAGTGTGGGAACTTGAGATCGCCCCGGCCCACCCTGCAGCAACGCTACGTTCGATGCATAACGACCTGAGTAGTGCCGCCGACTTGAGTCAACAGGCTGTCCAGCAGTGGCGGCGGATCGCGGCCTCGGAGAGCGCAGCGCAAGCGGGAACCGGCCTCTTGGCCGGGGGCCAAGCGGAACAGCTTGAGTTCCAAGCGGCACGCCAGCGCTACTACCTCGCGCTGATCATGATTGAGCAGGAACGCATGACCGCCCGGCAGGCTCCGAGTCTCTTTGATGTTCTCTTTGGTACCGGCGACTCTGAAGCGGCCAGTATGACCCTACTGAAAGAGTTGGCGCTGCGCCAGCCAGCCAATCCCGCCCTGCACGCAGCGATGGCGCGCTCGGCGCTGATTGCGGGCGACTTTGAGCGGGCCAATGCGTACTATGAGCAGGTGGTGAGCTTGGCCCCGCAGATGCCGATTGGCTTCTTTGGGCAGGGCCAAGTGGCCTACGAGCAGGGCAATCTGGCACGGGCAAGCGAACTCTATATGGTGGCCCTAGAGCGCAACGAGAGCTTCTTTCCCGCTCGGATTGCCTTGGCCCGCCTTGCGGAGCAGCATGGCGATTGGGCTACAGCGGTGGCTCATCGCCGCGCCCTCGCCGAAATCCGTAGCGGCCCGCGCAATCTGATCGCCCTTGCCCACGATCTGCGGCGCAGTGGTCCTGATGGTTGGACCGAAGCTGAACACATCCTGCGGCCCTTGAGTGTCAACCATGCCATGGCTGCGATTGAATTGGCACGGCTCTACAATGATACCGGACACCCCGATGAGGCGATCAGTGCCTACCGCGATGCACGGCGCATTGATCGGAGTAGTAGCGTGGCTGCGTTTGAGTTGGGCGAAACCCTCATCCGCCAAGGGAACTATCCTGCCGCCGAGCAAGCCCTGCGTGATGCACTACGGCTTGAGTCGGATCACCTTGAAGCCCGTTTGGCCCTCGCTGATCTCTACCAAGGGCCGCTCAATGATCCGGGACGGGCCGAACGGGAATTCCAGGCTGCGCTGCGCCAAGGGGTCAATGATCCTGAGTGGCTCGAACGTATCGGTGATGCCGCAATGGCCAATGGCAATGCGGATCAGGCCCAGACCACCTATGCCCAAGCGGTTGAGTTGCAACCTGAGCAGCCGCGTTTGTACCATAAGCTTGGGTTGGCGCAAACCAAACGCGGCCAATATGAAGCCGCTGCGGTTGCCCACAACCGTGCCCTCCAGTTGCTCGCTGACACTACCGATCCAGAGGGAGTCACCCTGCGTACCAGCAGCCTCGTGAGCCTCGCTGAGGCGCGCCGTTTGCAGGGTCGCCTTGATGAAGCGAGTAACAGCTACAACCAGGCGCTACAACTCGATCCCACGCGGATTGAGGCCCACATCGGCTTGGGCTTGGTGGCGGTTGGCCAAGCCAATTGGGGCGTTGCTCATGGCCATTTTGCTACTGCCACCGCGCAACCTGCAGGCGACGAGCATGCCGCTGCCCAGTTTTGGCTCGCCGAGAGCCTGTTGCGCCGCGACGACCTGGTGGGGGCTGCAAGCCGCTTTGAACGTGCCATCGCCCTGCAGCCCACCTTCCCCGAAGCCTACCTGGGCCTCGCCCAGACCCGCTATGCCCAGCGGGATCTTGCCACAGCCCTTGCGACCGTCACCCTTGGGCTCAATCAGCGCCCAGCCTATGCGGAAGCGCTGCTCTTCAAGGGTAAACTGCTGCAAGAACAGGGCAACATGGCCCAAGCCCTTGATGTCTATGACCGCTCGATTGCTGCTGATGCACAGATCGCTGAGAGCCACTACCGCCGTGGGGTGCTACGCATTCAGCAGGGTGACTACGATAACGCCATTCGTGACCTGAGCCGTGCTGCCGATCTGCAAGCCAACTTCCCCGAAGCGGCCTACTGGCTTGGACGGGCCCACTACGCCCAAGGCCGCCTTGAACCGGCGTGGCATGCGTTTCAGCGTGCGATCAGCTATAATGCTACCTATGTTGAAGCCATCCTCTACAGTGGATTGGTGGCCGAAGATCTCGGACGTACCAACGACGCGATCAATGCCTATCGTACCGTGATCGAACTTGATGCACAGCGTGAGTTTACACTGCGTGCCCGCTTACAACTAGAGCGCCTGATTACTTAGCCTAATGACAACTTTCAAACAGTATCGCCTAGCTCTTCAAAGCTTCCAGTCCAAACGGTTGAGTCGTGATTATAGCGACCTAGCCGAAATTTCGCAGTATCAGCCGGTTGGTGACTTCTTCTTTAACGAGATGTATGGCCCGCACGATTTTAGTGAACGTGATGCTGCCGCCCGTCGTTTGCATCAGTTGACCCAAATCCTACCCGGTGTGGGCATGCGCGATGTCAATGAGGTCTTGGAGTTGCTTGAACTGACCAAGCGGCTCGATGATGAATTGGCACAACGGATGCTCGATAAGCAGATTGGACTCGACTTTGATGAGCCAGCCTATGAGCAGTGCTACCGCGAACTAGACAACTACGAAGAGCGGCTGCACCAGATCAAGCTGGTAGACAACAGCATCTACAATGTCTTTCGCCTCTCGCGCTCGCACCTGCTCGGCATTGCACTCCACAGTTCGCAAATCTTCGCCCGTATCTTGGGCCTAGAGGCCGCCCATACCTTCTTGGTCAGGGGCTACGATGCGGTCACCGGCGTGCAGAACATCAACCTCTTTGCCGAAACGGTCTATACGCGTGAGATAGTGCGCCTCAAGCGCATCTTTGGCCGCGATGAGTGATCTACAAGCTTCCTTACCAGCCTTCATCACGGTGCCCGCTGGCACCTTCATGATGGGAACCCCAGCCGCACAGTTGAGTGAATTGGCGGTGCGCTATGGCGGCACCCGTGAAAGCTACCGCGAAGAGGCACCACGTCATACACTTGAATTGGCAGCGTTTGGAATTGCCGTAGCGCCCGTAACCAATCGGCTCTATGCGGCCTATGTGGCTGCTACCAATGCACGGGCACCGCTCTTCTGGCGTGGTGCCACGCCCCCCACCATGCTCGATGAGCATCCGGTGGTGGATGTGAATTGGCACGATGCGCTGGAGTTTTGTGCATGGCTGAACAGCCAACTGCCTGGTTTGGCTCTGCGCCTACCGAGCGAGGCCGAGTGGGAACGGGCTGCGCGCGGCAGCGATGGGCGCACCTTTCCCTGGGGCGAAAGCTTCGAGCCACGTTACGCCAATACCCGCGAGAGTGCCGCCGCTGGCACGACGGCGGTTGGGAGTTACCCCGAAGGCGCAAGCCCCGTTGGTGCCCTCGATATGGCGGGCAATGTGTGGGAATGGACAAGCTCACTCGATGCGGGCTACCCCTACCAGCCCGATGATGGCCGCGAGGATTTGCACGCCTCTGGCCGCCGGATTATGCGGGGGGGCTGTTATGCCAACCCCCACGGCTTCGCTCGTTGCGCCTGTCGCTTCCGCCTGCTGCCCGAAGTACGCAACGAGTTTACCGGCTTCCGCCTCGCTTGTTCACCGCACTAATCGCCTGCTCCAGGGTAGCATAGGTCTGGAGTTGCTCAAGCTCCAGGCCCACCCCCACCATACTCTGGGCCACTTCGGGCTGGATGCCGGTGATGATCACCTGGGCTCCAAGCAGGCGGACGCCCTGCACCGCTTGGTGCAGAATCTGTGCGACCGCTTGATCAACCACTGGCACCCCGGTGATGTCAATGATCGCCACACGGGCTCTACGCTGCTCGACCCCCTCAAGCAGCGTGGCGAGCAGTTGGGTTGCCCGCACTTCATCCAGGGCACCAACCAGAGGCACAATGATCGTTTGGCGATCAATGGGGATGAGTGGCATCACCATGTTCATAATGGTGCGCTGTGCCTGCTCGACCTCGCGTTGCAACTGGGCGCGGGCCGTCTCGATCTGCACCTGCTCCGTCTCTAACTCCTGATTCCGCGCATCAAGGGCGGCAAAGAGCGCCCGCAAGCGTGCGGTCATCGCACCAAAGCTATTGGTCAGCCGCCCAATCTCATCGTTGCGCTCACTCGTCAATTGCAAATCAAGTTCGCCGTCACCGACACGTGCTGTAGCAGCATCCAACTCGCCGAGTGGACGCACAATCATTGTACGAACTGAAGTCACCAGCACACCAGTAGTGATCAGCGCCACAAGCACGAGAATAATGAGGTTCTGCTGCACAATCGCAAAGCGCAGGGTCTGAAATAGATTGGTAGACAACGCAATGCTATAGATAGGCGTCGCCGGATCGCCTGGATTGAGTGGCGCATAGGTTACTTGATAGCGATCCGCACGCCCCAACTGGAAGGCTTCGCTCACTTCACCCTGTCCAACGCGCTGCCAAAAGCTCGCCTGACGATCGGCCAAGCGCAGCGCAGCCTCATTGCGCGTACTACTCGCCAAGAGTTCACCTGTACTGGTGTACAACCCGATCAGCGGGTCGTCACGATACGCATTGAGCGTATGCAAGAGCCGATCATTGAGTAACTGGCCCACCACCAGCGCACCTGTAAGCCCATCATCACCCTTGATCGGCACTGCTGCAAGCAGCATCACACCTTCGGGCACCACGCCCAGCGAAGCCTGTTCAATGGTGAGTAGCGCCCGTCGCAGCGCCACCTGCGTCTCAGCGGGCGTTGGCCCGGTATGCAACAGCGTTTGCCCCGCGCTGCCTGCTAGTTTGAGGTGATCAAGCTGATAGCGCACCTGTAACGGAATAGCGACACGCTGGAGCATAGCGCGATCATTCGCCTGCACCGCCGCCAGCAAGCTTGCATCTTCAGCCAACACAAGCGCGGTAAAACGCAGGTGATCTTGCTGCATCTGCATGCTCTGCTGGAATAGAAGTTGCTCTTCTGCCAATTCACTCGCCATGACCCGTTGTTCAAACTGGCTCAAACCCAGCAGGGTGGTCGCAATCGTAATCAACAGCAACGTCAGGAACATGCCCAAAATCAGCCCCAACAAACGCAGGGCAATCGAACTATTCTTATGACTACTCATTGGGTACCAATCCCTGAAGGGCCAAGGCATGCCGTGCCGCTTCACTCTGCACGTAGGTCAACAACGGGGCAAGGGCTTCACGTTGGGCGGTGGGATAGGCGAGTACCAAGCGGCGCGGCGGCAGCGGGTAGCCAGCCTGCGCCAGCGCGCCGGGATGCAGCTCATCAACGGTCAAGACCTGCTCTGCCATACCATTGATCATTGCAGCGCCATAGGAATCAAAGCCAATACTGCCCGGCGTGCGCTGCACTGCCTCACGCAGGTCAGCCGAACGACTAAAGACAATCGCCATCGGTGGCCACGCCCCCGTACCAAAGAGGTGATGACGCAAAATGCGGGTTGCGGCATCATCCTCATTGCGGGTCAGCACCACAATCGGCAGATTGGGGCCACCCAACTCGGCCCAGTTGGTCACACTGCCCAGATAGATCGCCCGTAGTTGCTCAGAGGAGAGCCCACTGATCGGCAGGTCGGCATGGCGCAGAAAGACCACCGGATCCTTTGCTAGATTGATCAGCGTCAAACCCGGGCGACTAATACCAGCCGGATTATCCGTCAGCAGCACCGCAACATCAAACTCACCCGCCTGAGCCCCACGCAGGGCAGGTTGCCCACCACTACTCACCAGAAACTCAAGCCGGATGCCATACTCACGCTCAAAAGGCGCAAGCACATGGCGCAAAATAACGGTACCCGCACCCGAACCAGCGAACGTCAACGTCGTTGTCGGCAGCTCCACCAGCTCTGGTGCGGGCTCTAGCGGGCTACTACAAGCAACCAAGCTGAGGAGCAGGACGAAGGATAGGATGTGAGCCAACGAACGCATGATCGTAATCTCCCTAATCTGTCAATAGGCATAGTGTACCAGATAATGCCAATGCAGATTGTAGATTGCAGATTGCAGATTGCAGATTGCAGATTGCAGATTGTAGATTGCAGATTGCAGATTGTAGATTGCAGATTGCAGATTGCAGATTGCAGATTGCCGAACAGCGTCCCAAACCTGCTTTGTTCGTCTTGGCGGCTTCGCCACCAAGACGAAGAACCATTGGTTACATGTTGGAAACAGGTTTATTCTATACTTAATCAGTCCCTATACTATCTAAACCAGTAATCCAAAACACACGCAGGAGCAGCCACCATGGATCGCATCTCCGTTCGTAAGCTACCATTCCGCACTATCCTCATGAGCCTACTGCTGCTCTTAGCACTAGTCATGGTTTGGCTCTCCCCCCCACAAGCGGCGGCCAATCAGCGCTTTATGGTTTTTCTACCGCTGATTAGTAGCCCCCCGGAGGCAGAACCAGAGCGCCTGCCAACCAATTGGATCGAGCGGGTCAATGCCTACCGCGCCCTCGCGGGGGTTCCGCCCGTCAGCGAGGATGCGACGCTGAATGAGAACTGCCAGCAGCACGCCCGCTATGTTGCGGAGAATCGCCATCTGACCCACAGCCAAGACACGAGCCGCCCTTGGGCCTCGCCTGAGGGTCAGCATTGCGCCCAACGGGGCAATGTGTGGATTGGCTATAGTGGCATATGGGAGCCCTACCAGACGATTGATAGCTGGATGCACTCGGTTGGGCACCGCCTCTGGCTCCTCTACCCCACCACCAGCGCGGTTGGCTATGGATTCTACAGCAATAACGGATCGAGTGGCGCAGCGATGGATATTCTCTCGCGGGCCAATATGGATGCGGATAGCGCCTATAACGGGTGGCCGGTGCGCTACCCTGAGGCCGAGCAGCGCAATGTCCCCCCCATCGCCATGCCCATCTCACTCCAATGGCCCTACTTTGACGCAGCGCCCATCCTGACTTCTAGCCAGCTCCGTACCGCATCTGGGACAGCCATCAGCCACGAGGCCACCACAAATCTGCCCTCACGCCACAAAGGCATCGTCCTCACCCCCGATACCAACTTACCTCCTAACACCACCATCGAGGTACAGGTACAAGGGTCGTACTTGGGGCAAGCCTTTGATCTGAGATGGAGTTTTGCCACGGGGGAGGAGTAATCAGGGTTACGTCTGTGGTACACTACTTCCACATGATCCGCTTTGTCTTAGGCTAGGCAGCTATGGGCCGTGTGGTTGCAGTTACAAACCTTAAGGGCGGGATTGGCAAGACGACGACGGTCGTTAATCTCAGTGCGGGCTTGGCGCTCAAGGGCGCTCGTGTGCTGTTGGTGGATGTTGATGCCCAAGGTAATCTTGCGATGGCCCTTGGTATCCGCCCGCGTCGCACGCTCTACGAGGTGTTGGTTGATGGGGCCCAACCCGCCGATTGCCTCACCAATGCCCGCCCTAACCTCGATCTGCTTGCCGCCGATGAGTCGTTGCTGATGGCCCAACCCGCGTTGGCGCAACGCCCCAATTGGCCCCGTGTGCTTGAACAAACCCTGAAGCCGCTCCACGCGAACTATGATTTCACCATTATTGATTGCGGTGGCTCGCTGACGGTTCTCAATATCAATGCGCTCAATGCCGCCACCGATGTGCTGGTGCCAACGACGGTCGAACCCTTTTCGCTTAAGGGGCTTACGCTCCTACTCAATCAGTTGATGCGGATCAAAGGGAGCAATAATAGCCTGTGTGCGATTGTGCCTACGCTCTATGATCCGCGCACGCGCCAATCCGTCGCCCTGCTCGACGATCTGCGGAGCCAGTATGGTGCCCTCGTCACCGAGCCGATCCGTGTCAATGTGCGCCTCTCGGAGGCTTCGGCGCTGGGGCGCTCGATCTATGAGTTTGACCCCCGCTCGCGTGGGGCGGCTGACTATGCGCGCCTTGTGGAACATCTGAGTAGCAGGTGGGGCTTTCAGGCTCGATTACGCCCGACCCCCGCTGCTCCCCCCGCATCCATGAGTGATCCGTCGCCCAATGGCCCGCCCGTTACGCCCCCGCCGCCCGCCGCCCGCCCTGAACCAAGCGTGCCACCCGTGGTGACCGGCGCAGGCAGCATGCTTTCGTTGAGTTGCCCCAATTGTGGTGGGCCGTTGCAACGCGCCACCGTCGCAGGCTACCGCGTAGCCTACTGCGATCACTGTCGCTACCGCCGCCAGGAGTTGGTCTCAGGGCCGCGCCGATGATGCGTACGCTGTTCCTGTTCGCCCTGCTGGCCAGTGGCTTCGTACTGCTGCTCGTTGTTGCCGACCGGCCCTTTGATCCAGGTAGGCTCCAGGGTTGGGTACGTGCCGATGCGCTCAGCGCCCTGCTGCTGTGTGTCCTTGCCGGCTATGGGCTCAGCGAAGTACGCCAACAGCAGCACGATGCTCATGCTGAAGATCTCATGGCCCGTGAGACAGAGGGTCGGCAACGCTGGCCGCGCTTGTCGCAGCTAGGCGATCAGGTGGGCGGGGTTGCAACGCGAGCAGAAGTACACCTATTGCTACCAGTGATCCTGTTGAGTCTCGCTATGCTCACTGGTCACCTGATGCTCTTGAGCGGCCTGCTCGTGGGTGCGGCGCTGCTCCGTGGTCGTCATGCCTATGTTCAAGGTACGCAACAAAATAGCGCTGCTCTCGGATCTCTCGCAGTTCTGCTCGTGGCCAGCCTTGCAGCAGCGGGTGGACTGATCCTGCTTGGTCTTCAGAGTGGCGCATGGCACTACGCCGCACCCATGGCGGGCAGTGGGCTCAACAGCCTCAGCTTTGGCCTGTTGCTCTTGGCGGCCACCATTGGCAGCGGCGGGCTCGATCTGGTACGCGGACGAGTACCTCAATTCGACCCGTTGATCAACGTGGCATGCCTCTACTGTCTTTTGCGGCTCTTTAGCTTAGGGCCATGGAACATAGGCTGGCTCTTCGCCACGATGCTCGTGGGTGGTGCCATCGTCCTTGCCGCCGCATGGCAAGGGGCCGTCGCGCCCAGCAACGAGACAGCGGCATGGCAAGGGGGCTACCTCAGCGGACTGATCATCACCGGCGCGGGACTCGGCTCCGACGCGGGCATCATCCTTGCTACGTATAGCCTCCTGCTTATGCCGATTGTCCATTTCAGCCTAAGCCAGCCCCAAGCGCCCCACTGGAGCTACTGGTTGCTCTGCGCTGCTCTGCCGCTCAGTGCCCCCTTCATCAGCGCATGGCTTGCTGTAGCCGCCGCCCTTGCCGGGGGCATGACACTGTTGGCCGTAAGCCTCTGGGCCGCCGCGCTGCTTGCCGCGTTGCCGGTGGCCCGCTTGGCGCGTCAAGGAGCACAACCTACCAGCCTACTGCACTACCAAACCATTGGGCTCGGCGTTGGAGTAGCGTTGGGCGCACCACTAATCATCCCCAACCTGCTTGCACCGATTGCGGCCCAATTGCAAAGCGGGCTCACCCCTTTTGGCAGCATCGAACTCTGGCCCTGGGCCGGGCTCATGGCGCTCAACGCAGCCCGTCAACCGGTTGCAACGCTACCCTCACTGGCGCTCTTGGCGCTCATGCTCATCCTCGCAGCGCTCTGCTGGCTGGGGTTTTGGTATAACCCTAACCGCACTACGGGCCAGTCAGAGGGGGCTGATGATCAGCAAGGCTGACGACAAAGGCGCTGGTGGGGTGCTGTTTGGCAAACTGCTTCATTACAGCAACGCAGTGGCTAATGCTCTCGGGGGTTTGGAAACGGCCTGGCGTCTGAATGGCACCGCCGATAACAAGGCCCATCAGCGCAAAGCGCCGCAACACACCCTCGCGGTCTTGGGCCTCAATGCAGCCTTGCAGCCGATGTGCTTCATCATAGAGGTTAGGTGCGACTTGGGTAAATTGAGCGATAATGGCATGGGCTAAGGGTATAGCGCGTTCGGGCATGCAGAGCAGCGCAAAATCATCGCCACCAATATGCCCCACGAAGCTCCCGGATTCATTGGTTGTGCGTTCACGCAGGAGATTGGCCAGCAGATGAATTGCCTGATCACCACGCGCAAAGCCATAGGTGTCATTAAAGGCTTTAAAGTTGGTCAGATCGAGGTGCAGCAGCGCAAAACTGAGCTTACGCTGAATACGGTAGCGGATCTCTTCAATCAGCAGCGCATTGCCGGGCAACCCTGTAAGCGGGCTATGGACAGGGCGGCGGTTCGCACGACGCAATTGGCCACGAATCCGTGCCAGTAACTCTTCATTCGTGACCGGCTTGGTAATATAGTCATCAGCCCCAGTCTCAAAGCCACACACGAGATCGGAGGCATCACTACGGGCACTCAGGATCATAATCGGCAGGTGGGCGGTACGACTATCATTGCGTAGTTGGCGCAACGCCTCATAGCCATCAAGGTTAGGCATCACCAGATCGATCAAGAGTAGGTCGGGACGTTCTTCTTGAGCCGTGCGAACAAGATCATGGCCATTATTGACCACAATGAGGTGGTAGCCCGCATGACCAAGCAGGATCGACATCAACTGACAAAAACTCATGTCATCGTCAGCCAGCAAAATTCTGGGTGACGCATTGGTAGTCTGTTCAGCAAACTGCGTGGCGTGGCTAAGTGACAAAACGCTCCTCAAGGGAAGGGTGAGCATAGGCACTGGGTATGGGTAGTCAAGTTTCCATAAGCTATGCAAGTTCTAAGAGGTTGTCTGAAAAGCTAGTGGGTACGCGCTGGAGTGCCGGCTTTAGCCGGCTGAAGCCGGCACTCTAGCGCCAGTTCATAGACTTTTCAGATAGCCTCTAAGAGTACCTTCATAGCTCCGTGGGCGGCAGCGAAGGCGCTGATAGCTTCAGCAAGGGGGTAGCGGGCATGGATCAACGGTTCGGTCTCAATCAAGCGGCGTTCAAGGAGACGCAGGGCGGGGGCAAAGGGGCCACAGCGTGACCCAAGCAGGAGTACCTCATCTATCACCAACTGGGTGAGATTGAGTTGCGAAGGGCCGTGGAAGGTACTCTTGAGCAGCAAACGCCCGCGTGGGCGCACCAGCGCCCGTGCGGTAGCCAGGCCAGCCGCTTGACCGGTACAATCCACCACGAAATCAAACTGGGCCTGACCAAGATCATCGCTATGGCAACAGGCGATGCCCTGGCTCTGAAAGAGTTGCCAACGTTCGGGATGACGCCCTACCAAGGTCATTTCAGCACCGCTTAAGCGTAGCGTCTGGACGATCATTGCACCCAACTTGCCGTCGCCCACGACCGCAACCCGATCGCTTGGGCGTAGATGGTGCAGATCGAGGATGGCCAAAGCTGCCGCGAGCGGCTCGGTAAAGACGGCGGCCTCATTGCTGACAGTAGGCGGAACGCGGTGCAGACAATGAATCGGGAGGCTAAAGCACTCAGCCATCACCCCATCGCGCTGAAAGATACCCAGGGTGGAACGGTGTGGGCAGTGGGTATAATCGCCACGCAGACAGGTTGGACATGTTAAACAGGCAGCATTAATCTCACCAACCACACGTTGGCCTATCCACGTCTGATCGGCACAGGCCACTACCGTCCCAACAAACTCGTGGCCCAAGACACCCTGGAAGCCCATGTAGCCACGGGTAATCTCAATATCGGTATTGCAGATGCCAACTAGCTGCGGCCTAATCAGCGCCTCACCCGGGCGCAGCTTAGGCTCAGGGAAGTCCGATCTGAAATGTAGTTCTCCGTCGAAGATGAGTGCTTGCATGCTAGGGGGTACCTTAAAGAGGAACAGAAGAACAGAAGAACGGAAGAACAGGAGGGCAGAAGAACAGGAGAACAAGAGAACAGAAGAACAGAAGAGCAAGAGAACAGAAGAACAAGAGAACAGAAGAGCAAGAGAACAGAAGAACAGAAGAGCAAGAGAACAGAAGAGCAAGAGAACAGAAGAACAGAAGAGCAAGAGAACAGAAGAACAGAAGAGCAAGAGAACAGAAGAACAGAAGAACAGAAGAGCAAGAGAACAGAACTTGCGACAGTGCAATTATACTATGGTAGCATAGTAGGATGCAATGGGTTATGTGGTTGGAACATTATTAAGAGGTGGTACTCTGTTCCCCTGTTCCCCTGTTCTCTGTTCTCTGTTCTCTGTTCTCTGTTCTCTGTTCTCTGTTCTCTGTTCCCCTGTTCCCCTATTCTCTGTTCTCTGTTCCCCTGTTCTCTGTTCTCTGTTCTCTGTTCCCCTGTTCTCTGTTCTCTGTTCTCTGTTCCCCTGTTCCCCTGTTCTCTGTTCCCCTGTTCCCCTGTTCCCCTGTTCTCTGTTCTCTGTTCCCCTGTTCCCCTGTTCCTCTGTTCTCTCTTCTCCTAAACTAGAGGCAATAATGCGACTCATCTTTCTTGGCAGTCCGGCCTTTGCAGTCTATCCGCTTGAGGCTTTAGCAGCGGCGGGGTATGAAATTGTGGCGGTGGTGACCCAGCCTGATCGGCGGGCGGGGCGTGAGCGGCGGGTGACGTCTCCGCCGGTCAAGGTGGCGGCGGAGGCGTTGGGTTTGCCGGTGCTGCAACCGGAGAATTTGCGCGAGCCTGAGGTGTTGGCTCAACTTACGGCTCTAGCCCCCGATGTTGGTGTGGTGGCGGCCTATGGGGCGATTCTACGCAAGCAGATGCTGGCTCTTCCACCCTTGGGCTACCTCAATATTCATCCTTCGCTCCTGCCCTTGCACCGTGGCCCCACCCCGGTCGCAGGGGCGATTCTGGCGGGCGATAGTGAGACTGGGGTTTCGCTGATGCGCCTTGATCCGGGCATGGATAGTGGACCGCTCTTGGCCCAGACGGTGGTGCCGTTGCCCCGTACTGCCCGCGCAGGCCCGTTGACCGATGAGCTCTTTCAGCTTGGGGCGCGCATGTTGGTGGATGTGTTGCCGCGCTATGCCGCAGGCGAGCTTGTGCCCCAGCCGCAAGACCATACCCAGGCTTCGGTAACGTCCATGCTCAAGAAGGAGCATGGATGGATCGATTGGTCGTTGCCTGCGCTCGTACTTGAGCGTATGGTGCGCGCCTATGATCCATGGCCTGGCACAACAACCCTGTGGCAAAGCCAGAGTCTGCGGGTTCTCGCGGCGGCGGTGCAGGCTGATTGGGCGGGCAATGAGCCAAAGGGTTGTCTGATCGGGCGCGGGAACAGCGGCGGGCCATTGGTTGCAACCGGCTCTGGGGCATTGGAGTTACTTGAGGTGCAACCGGCTGGGCGACGGGCCATGAGCGGCAGCGCGTGGCTGGCGGGGCTCAAGGGGAAGCTGGGCTGCTTTGAGGTGTAGAGAGGTGGAGAGAGATGGAGAGAATTTTACCACAGAGGCACAGAGAACACAGAGATGCTGCTGATTAGGAGGGACGCCCAAATTATCAGATATCGGTAGCCTCTGTGGTGCAACGCTCTGCGCTCTCGGTGCCTCTGTGGTGTAATCCTCTGTGCCCTCGGTAGCCTCATGCTCCCTCGTCCTCGCATGGTATGATAGCCCAATGCACCATCTGCACCATCATCGCATTACGCTCTTCTGTGCCTTACTGCTGGTTGGGTTTACGTGGTGGCTGCGGGCACCACTGCATGCGCTGCCGCTCGAACGGGATGAAGGGGCCTATGCAATCATCGCGGCACGTTTGCTTGCAGGCGACGTACTCTACCGCGATCTCTTCGACCACAAGCCCCCTTTGGTACACCTTGTTTATATGGGGGCAGTGGCGCTCCCCGGCGATCCCGTGGTGGCCGTGCGCCAATGGGCAACCGGCTACCTCATGGTCAGTGGCGGGCTCTTGTTCGCGTTGGCTTGGCGGCTCTACGGCAGGCTTGCGGCCCTGGCCAGTCTGGCGCTCTGCCTAAGCTACGCGAGTAGTTGGCGTTTTCAAGGGCTGACATTCAACAGCGAAGCGGTACTGATGTTACCCGCGACCCTCGGCTGTCTTTTGGCGGTTGAGGCGCTGCTGCGCCAAAGGCCGGGTTGGCTCTTTGGGGCCGGGGTGGCGGTAGGCTTGGCTACCTTGGCCAAGCCCATCGGTTTGGCGCTACTGGTGCCCTTATTGCTCGCCCCGCTGCTGGCGCGTTGGACTTGGCAGCGCATCCTGCTTGGGGTGAGCCTCGCCGCCTTGGGGCTGCTCGCGCCCCTCTTGGCCTTCATGCTGATCATCTGGATGCAAGGAGCCCTAGGGGCGGCCTACGAAGCACTCTGGGTCTACAACCGGCTCTATGCCGCCGAGAGCCTGGCGCAAGGCTGGAACTGGGCGCAACTCTGGCGCATTTGGCAACCGATGCTCACCCTAGGCCTGCCGGCGTTATTGGGCTGGCTCTGGATTTCACTAGGCATGGCGCTCTATCTGCGGCGCTCGTCTGCCCGTAAGCCCACGATGGACTCTGCGCCTGAGAGTGAAGCCGTCTCGTCCTCAAAGAGCAGACAAGGGCGGAAGGCCCGCTCTTCTGGACTTGCCAAGGCTGAACACATACCCACAGGCGGGCAGGCTGCACCTCAGCCACGCAGCATGCCCATAGGTTGGCTGGCCGCCCATAGCCTAGTGAGTCTGTGGGGCTTGGCGCTGTTAGCCACGGCCTTCTTGAGCCTACGGCCCTACCCGCACTACTACCTCGCCGCCATGCCCATCTTTAGCCTCTGGGCGGGGGCCGGGCTGGCGTGGTGGGCCCAAGGTCTGGCCCAACGCATGGGCCAAACCTGGATCGCCGCGCTGCTTGCCAGCCTTATCACAGGCGCCCTGATCGCCCCCGTGCCCAACGAGATAGCCGAACTGCGCCAGATGGAACCCAACGACCAGATCAGCCAACTCTACGAATGGGACGGTGCCTACTTCTTTGCCTATGCGCGCGAAGTCGCCGCCTATGTAGCAAACAACGTCCCCCCCGATCAACCTATCTTCGTCTGGGCTGCCGAACCACAGATCTACTACCTCGCCCAGCGCCGTCCTAGTTCTCGCTTTGTCTACGACTACCCCGTGGATCGTCTGCCCAGTGCCCGCGAGGAACTGCTTGCCAGCTTACGGCAGCATGCGCCCCCACTGATCATCACCTACCACAACGTGCGTCCAATTGGCGTTCACCCCTTCTTTGAGGAGCAGGGCTATCAGTTGACGGCAACTATAGGCGGATTTGATCTGTTTGAACGGAGGGAACTACAGGATGGTTAGGGCGAGCGAAAGCTGGTATACTTTTGTTACGATAGAAAACCCTAATAAATATACATAGAATATAGGCTATCTTACAAAAAAGTAGGTCGTCAGCACCACGCTGATCACAATCACGATGCCCCGCACGACGCGGGTGGGCATGCGCCGCGCTACTGCGGCCCCGCTGTAGCCCCCAATGATCGCTCCGGTGGTCATGATTATCATCTGGGGCCATTGGATGATCCCGGCGAAGATAAAGGTGAAGACGGCAATCCCGTTGATCAGTGCTGCTTGGAGGGTTTTGAGCGCGTTCATCTCGTGAATATTTTCGCCGCCAAGCAGCGCGAGAACCGCCAGGGTCAAGATGCCCAGCCCGGCTCCGAAGAAGCCACCATAGATCGCTACGAGCAGATAGACCAACATCAGCCCCAAGCGGCGCAAGGGACTCACTTGGCCGGTGCTGCCTTGCCGCTGGCGGGTGAAGCGCGTAATCGCCGGGCTGGCAATAAAGACCACCGTGGCCAAGAGCATGAGGTAGGGAATCAGTTGCACAAAGACGCTCTCGCGCATACGGAGCAGCAGCAGCGCCCCCAATAGCCCGCCGAGCAGGCTCAAGCCCGAAAAGAGTTTCAGTTGGCCCCGCTGACGCTGCAACTCCTCGCGGTAGGCACCAACACTCGCCGCCGCACCTGGCCACAAGGCGGCAGTATTGGTCGCATTGGCCGGAATGGCCGGCACTCCGGTAAAAAGGAGTGCCGGAAACGAAATAAAACTCCCCCCGCCCGCAACAGCATTGAGTATGCCTGCAACCATGGCGGCGATGAAGAGGAGGAACATATGGGTTGGTTCGATGGGCATGGGGGTGAGAATTCCTTTGGGACGCCATGTTCGGCAATCTACAATCTACAATCTACAATCTGAAATGGCATTATACCGTAAACCCCAAGCCCCGTTCGCGCATGCTCACATAGCGTCCGTGCCCAATGACCAGGTGGTCCAGGCACTCTACATCGAGGAGCTTCCCGGCCTCAACAATCTGGCGCGTCACGAGGACATCCTCTGGTGAGGGGGTGGGGTCTCCAGAGGGGTGGTTATGGGCTACAATCAGGGCAGCACTATTGCGCCGAATCGCCTCTTTGAAGATCTCACCGATGCGGATCTGGGCGCTGTTAACGCTACCGATGTAGATCGTTGCTACCTGTTGGACGCGGTTTTTGGTATCGAGCAGCACAGCACGCAGGTGTTCTTGATCGAGATGGCCCATCTCAACCATAAGCAGGGTCGCAGCATCGGCGGGGCTCTTGATCTGCATACGCTCATCGGGGCCAGCGAGCAGCAGGCGTCGGCCAATCTCGAGGGCAGCCTTCACCGTTGCCGCTTTCGCCGCGCCCATGCCGTGGCGCTGACAGAGATCATGGTAATCCATACGCAACAGCCCAGGCCAGCCGCCATGCTCGTGCAACATCTGTTGCGCGAGGTTCAGCACATTGAGCCCTGGCACGCCGACGCGCAAGAGGATGGCTAAGAGTTCGGCGTCGCTCAGGGCGCCGGGGCCAACAAGCACTAACCGTTCACGCGGCTGGTCGCTGAGTGGTATTTCCTTAATTCGAGGCTGATACACGCTCATATCCTTCTCCTGGGAGCTTGTTTGAGACCCTGCAATTGAGTCTCTCTGTATCTATACCGTTGGAACAGGCCAAAAGATACGCTTTTGGGGAAGGATGAAGGATGAAGGATGAAGGATGAAGGATGAAGGATGAAGTCTGTTGCCCATAACAACGTTCACTCAAAAGGTATAAAAATTTGCACCACTACTCACTCCCTGAACGCCCTATGCGTCTCCTCACCATTATGCTCGTGGCCCTGGTGCTCAGTCTGGTCTACGGGCTGACGTTGGTGCCAGGGGTGACCTGGGCGCACCACGGGGCCGATAGCGGCGATCTGCTGACCGCAGTGGCGACTGGTGGGGTGCCGCATCCTACAGGCTATCCGAGCTATCTGCTGCTCATGGACGGCTTTCGTTGGTTGCCGTTGGGCGATCTAGCATTGCAGCAGGCGATCTTTTCTGCGCTGTGTGCGATTCTGAGTGCGCTACTCGTGGTGCAACTCGTGCTGACTCTGAGCCCGCTGCAGGGCTGGCAGTCCGCTGTGGCCGCTGGCTTTGCCGCGCTCTGGTTGGGCTTTACCCCGCTCTTCTGGAGCCAAGCGGTCATTGTGGAGGTCTATAGCCTGCATGCGCTCTGCTCGGCCCTACTCTGGTGGTGGGCTGCGGGTTGGTGTGTGCCGCCAACCCACCATGACCGTATGGCTCTGCCAAGCGCCCAGCAGGTAGGCCTTGCTGGGCTTAGTGCTGGCTTGGCTTTGGGCAACCATCTGACCGCTGCGGCAACGGTGGTGGCGCTGCTGTTGCTTTTGGTCTGGCGCTGTTGGGCGGTGGCAATACGTGACGCGAGGGGGCGAGGACGCGAAGCCCTCACCTCCTCGCGTCCGCGAAAGATTGTAACGTGGCTCCGAACTAGTGCCTCAAACATCTCGGCTTACCTGCCGTGGCAGCCGGTAGCTCGTTGCCTACTTTGGTTGCTCTTGGGCCTGATGGTCTACCTGCTATTGCCCGTGCGGGCCGGGGCGACCCCGGCGAGTTGGGGCGATCCACGCAGTATCGAGGGGTTGGTTTGGTTGGTGAGTGGCCAACTCTACCACCATATGGCCTTGCAGCCCCTAGAGCGCCCCTTGAGTTACGCCTTGGAGTTGCTGTATGCCCAAATGGGCAGCCTGGGACTTGGGCTGGCCCTCGCGGGGCTGCTGCTGGTACCAATGCGAACGGCAGCCCCGTTGCGCCTCGCCATGCTCCTTGTCGCCCTCGTGACTCTCGCCTTCGCGGTGGGCTACCGCAGCCATGACGCTCAGGTCTACCTGCTGCCGGTGCTGCTGCTTGGTGCGGTGGGCGTTGGCGTGGCAGTGGCGTGGGTTTTGGTGGTTAGCCAGAAGATTGCACGCATAACCCCTAGTATCCTGCTGGTTTTACTGCTCGTACTGCTGCTCTTGCGCCTTACAAGCCCATGGCCCGCAATGCGGGCGGCACGCCATGATCAGGCGGCAGCGCAATTCAGTGCAACCCTCTTGGCCCAAGCGCCAACCGGAGCGATCATCTTCACCCGCGAAGATCGCGACAGCTTCCCACTCTGGTATGCCCACTATGGCCAGGGCCAGCGCCCCGATCTGGTGTTGGTAGTCACCCCGCTGCTACCCTACGATTGGTACCGGGCGAACCTGCGCCGCTACTATCCTGATCTTGTGCTACCCCATGGTCTTGGCTCCGGCTGGGACATGGCGCTCATCGCCCAGAATCCCACCCGCCCGCCGTGTTGGGTTGTGCAGGTGGCTAGTGGGGAGTTACGTTCGATGACGCGAGGATGCGAGGAGGCGAGGCGATGAGGCGAGGAGGCGATGACGCGAGGAGGCGAGGCGATGACGCGAGGAGGCGATGACGCGAGGAGGCGAGGCGATGACGCGAGGAGGCGATGACGCGAGGAGGCGAGGCGAGGAGGCGAGGAGGCGATGACGCGAGGAGGCGAGGCGATGACGCGAGGAGGCGAGGCGATGAGGCGAGGAGGCGATGACGCGAGGAGGCGAGGCGATGACGCGAGGAGGCGATGACGCGAGGAGGCGAGGCGATGACGCGAGGAGGCGATGACGCGAGGAGGCGAGGAGCTTCGCGTCATCGCCTCACGCATCCTCGCCTCCTCACTACCGCGTTGCAATCGTAATCAAACGGTGGCTCATATCCACCACCGAGCCATCCTGGATGACCTGGTCGCCAATGCAGGAGACAAGGGTGAGCCGTTCGCTGCCTTGGGGCAGGATGTAGCTCACTTCGTCGGGGCGCACCCAGCGCTGTGCGCTGACGCGGTAGCTATGCTGTTCGCCGTTGCGCGTGGTGATGATGATCGTGGCACCGAGTTGCAGGTTGCGTACTTGGGCGAAGGGGGCCGGAATGTGGGGCGCATGAGACCAGCGCAGCACATGGCCCCAGAGGACGACATTGTCGCCTTCACTAGGCACAGCACTCAGGTTGTACCAACCCACATCGTGGTGCGGCACAATCGGCACGGCTTGGGCATCAAGGCCCACCGAGACAATCTGGGTATCGAGGCCAATTGCGGGGATGCTGATGCGTACCGGCTGCAACTGGCTGCGCTGAGGGCGCGCTTGGGCTTGAGGCTCCATTTCGGCCCCAAGCAGGCCGTTGAGAATGCGCCGTCCGGCTGGGAGGTCGGGATGCAACTCCATGCGTGCCCGCTCGAACCACTGTACCAGGTAGACATTCCCATCACTGAGGCGCTCCTCTTGAGGGGCGCTGATGGGCAGACCAAAGAGGGCGAGGTTTTCGGCTGCGCTAAAGCCGCGCTGGCCGTCCAACTCAACCCCGGCGGAACGCCAGTTGGCCAAAAATTCGCCACACACAGTATGGCCGGTTTCAGGGAAGAAGTGGCAACCCGCTTCAGCACTGCTGGCATTGCCATGGACGCCACTGCGCCCGTCGCGTGCAAGCCGATCCACCCCCAAACGCCCGAGTTGGACGCGGTAGGGCGGGGCGAGATTGGGGTGCAATTCGAGGCGATGGCGCTCGAACCACTGCACCTGGATGCGCCGCCCCTCGATCACCTCCTCTTGCAACGGAGTGATTGGAAAGCCAAAGACCGGCAAGCCCCCACTCTGCTCCCAGAAGCGGCGGATCTCACCCGCAATACAATAGCTTGTCTCGCTGAAACAGCGCTCACCTTGGGCGTGCGCGGGCTGTGGATGAAGTAAACCAAGCACAACAAGCGCGAACAGAATTATGGTCACCACGATGCGCTGTGCCAGCATAGAGCCCCTCCTAATACCAAATCAAGAACACGAAAGCCCATTGGGACGCCATGTTCGGCAATCTACAATCTACAATGGGTTGGCGTTGGAGTGCCGGCTTCAGCCGGCTAAAGCCGGCACTCCAGCGTGTGCCCCCCGGCTTTTCAGACAGCTTCTTAGGCTTTGATTACAGAAGGATGTCGAAAGCGGATCGAACCAGCGTAGGCGCATGGTTCACCCCCGAAATATACCATAGGTTGCGTTCAGATGGGCGTTGGTGTGGTGCGAGGGTAATTGGTATTAGGGCGGTAGTCCTAAGAGCATACCCCAAAAGTGGGTAGTGTCCCTCAACTGCCTTGATGAGCAGAATCAGGAGAAGGAAACAAATGTTCCAACTTTTCCAACTGCTCTAAAAAGGAGACCGGTACTCGATAGGACAACAACTCGCTCGTTGTCCAGACGTGATCGGTGATTCCTGCAGCCATTGCAGGGGTAACCTAACGCCAGCGACGGGCTGAACCATCACCACGAGTTGGTTCTGGTTCAGTCAACTCTTCCCGCAAGCTATCGTGTGGAAGAACCAAGTGGTAATATGCCAAGGAAAGCCACAGTTGTTTTTCAAGCCAAGATCGTTCTTTGCTGAAGCCCAATGTCTTGCGTGTCAAGCGACGATTGTGCTGTCTGACGCTCAAATTCGTGCGTTCAACAAAGCTCGTATTCACCGCATGGCTGCTCGACGATTCGGCCAGCCGTGCCTCAATGGCTGCCGCATCACCAAAGACAACCTCGGTGCTGACCGATACGACGGCACCACGCTCACGTTGTTTCACGACCTGGGCATACAAGAGTTCCGGCGGTGCTACACGACGGCGGTGTGGATGACGGCCCCGCGAGCCTTGCCGCACGGGTTGTTCCCACTGACCATACACATGCAACAATGCCGTCCGATACGCTGCCAGTTGGTCACTGGTAAAGAACGGGATGGTCGACGGACTCACATATGCTACCCGCTCAAGCAACAAATTCGCTTCCGCCTGTGTGCGTTTCCCGGCGAGAAATGCACAACCAACCGATAGGCAGGCGCAAAGGCCAGCCAAATCCACGTATCACCATAGGTTGCTGAGAGCATTTTGGCACCCGCAAGATGTTCGTTTTTCGTATGCACAAACCCCCACAATTCGTCGAGTTGGCATTCGGTCACCACCACGTCACGCCAGAGGGACAGCATCACCAGACGGCAATGCGTTGCGGCCCGATGCAGCCAGTTACACGCGGTGTCCTTGTCAATTTGGACAATCCGCGCCGTACTGCGGAGCGAATTGCCCTCTGCCAAGGCACGCACGGCCATCTCGAAGAGCGATGGATCAGTATTCAAATCCAAGTAAGCAGTACCATATCGTATACTCACGCTTTGCCCGCAGGAACGACACAAGGCTTGCTTATGACCATGACTTGAACCATTGCGTACGAGGCAGCTCTGGCGAAAGACCACGCCGTAAGAGCCACACTGCTGATTCGGACAGTAGAGTGTTTCCCAATCCATCTGATCCTCACGAAACAGTCACTTGCTGCTTCGTACAGAGTACCAGAAAACGTGTAAATGAACTATCGTACCTCATCAAGGCAGTTGAGGGACACTACCCAAAAGTAACAAACAGTGCTATAATGCTATACTTGATAGCAATATGAAATCAAGTGTACCTAACACACATTTAATATAAAGCAATAGCGCAAAAGGAGCGCTGTTGGGGAAGCAGATTTTGTTGCGTACCCCATTACTTTGTCACTCTGAGTACCTC
>NZ_NQWI01000305.1 GCF_002532535.1 Candidatus Viridilinea mediisalina | reverse complement strand
GCCCCCAACCATGCCATTGCTTTGAGTTGCTCGTCGCGAGCGGTCGTCAGGTCGCTCAGGTGGTAGTGAAAGGTTGGTGTGTAGCGCTGAAGGGCGGCGGGGAGATCGAAGAGGGCGTGAAAGTCGGTCGAGACCGTCCAGCGTTGCGTGCCATGGTAGACCACAATGGGCACGATGGGGGCGAGCGGGCGCTGCTGGCGCTGCATACTATCCCACGTTTGCACCATGTAGCGCAACACCTGCAGCGGGGTCAGGTGGTCTACCGAGCTCTTATGCTCAAAGAGGATACAGACAAAGGCATGCGTGTCAGTCCCGTGCAGGGGTACTGCAAAGAGCAGATCGGAGAAGTGTTCTTTTCCTTGACCGGCTGGATGTGCGCCAGATCGAAGAGCGCCGTCACCTCAGCGGGTAGAAACTCGCGCAGAAAGCGTGCCACTGCGCCGGGTTGGCTAAAGGTGGCCTTGAAGAACTTGTCGTGCGGGTTGGTGAGATCGGTCATGGCGGCTATTCTACATGCTTTCCGGCGGCTGCGATGTGATGCACCGTTTAGCATCAAGAGCTAAACTTGTCATGATCAGATCTTCATGTGCAAACTGTAGCCAACGCTCAGCCTCGCTCATACAAAACCCTGCCCTTCGCCACAATCTCATCACGCACAAAGGCCCGTTCTTGAGCAAGTTGCGTAAACTCGGCTGGCGTATAGACAAAGATGTCTAACCCTACTTGGGGCCGCAAGAGGCGGATGAGCCTCTTGCTACGATCGAGAAAGCGTTCTTGTGTCTC
>NZ_NQWI01000162.1 GCF_002532535.1 Candidatus Viridilinea mediisalina | reverse complement strand
CCGACTTTAGTCGGCTGAGGTCGCCGACACCCCCCGGATGCCGACTAAAGTCGGCACTACGACGGTAAAGCTGAAAGCATGTTTCTGAAACCTTCCCTTACCATTTGCGAGGGCGCACAGAGGCGAGGGCTTCGCGTCATCGCCTCTTCATCTCACGTATCGGCTCTCCTAACTCTTAGCCCCTTGCAACCGCGCTCGGATCTTGGTAAAGACCTCTTTCGCCAACTCTAGGTCTTCAGGTGGTAGCACGCGCAGGCGTAGAATGGCAACCAGGTAGATGATTGCACCCAGGGGCACGCCAAGAAAAAAGAAGCTGGTCGAGCGTAACCACCAGATGGCCAGCACCATCACGAGGGCGGCGAAGAGGCTCAGGCCACAGACGCGTAGATTGTCGGCCCCCAGAGTTCCTTTGGGCAATTGGTAGATCATGGCGAGCAAAATGCTCGCTTCGGTAATCATCAAGGCCAGGGCCCCGCCCAGAGCGCCATTGGCCAACGTCGTATCGCTCCAGGTGACGAGGATAAAATTGAGCGGCATGGTTGCGAAGGCGGCAACGATCATAATCAGATTGAGCGCATAGGTACGTTCGGCGGCCAACATCAACTGGCCGATAATCGTATTCAGGTAGGTGAAGGTCAAGACAATGCCCAACACCGCCAGCACCGTACCAGTCTGCACAAAGGCATCACCATAAAGGAGGCGCACAATCGGATCGGCAAAAGTGGTGAGGCCCAAGCCTACCGGCAGGCTCATGGTTAGCATCAGGTTAAAGATGCGTCGTGCTGCATAACTGAGGTGATCCTGGCCAGCAGCGTGGCTCCGAATGAGCGAAGGGAAGACGACGGTACCAATCGCTACCGGAAAGAACATGAGCGTGCCATAGAGTTTCGTTGCGGTACTATACCAACCCACCGCATCGGTAGAGGCAAGCCATGCGATAAAGAGGTAGCTAATCTGCTGGTAGAACATCACCGTCAAGGCGGTGATCAGATACTTGCGCGAAGCGAAGAGCATATCGCGGGCGGTGGGGAAATCGAAGCGCAGCCGCAGCGGGTATTGGCGAAAGAGGATGAAAGCCCCGCCAATGAAGCCAACCAGTGCCGCCATGATGCTGGCGAAGCTGATCCAGATGACATTGAAGCCCGCAAAGAGCAGCGCCAGGCTCAAGACGGTAAGCACAATCTTGTTGAGTACCGTCATCAGCGAGACAAAGGGCATCTGTTCGAGGCCCACGAGTGCAGCCATAATGGCGCTACTCAGAGCAGCAAAGAGCGTGGCCAAGCTAATTGTCCAGATCAGGGCACTCTGGACGGGATCAGCACCAAAGCTCAACTGCTCGTAGCCCCAGACCGCAAAGCAGCTCACGAGCCAGATGATCACCCGTAGGATCAGACTGGTACCAACCAGCGAACTGGTGCGTTGAGGATTGCGGGCGATCTCTTTGGTCAAATGGGTGTCCATGCCAAAGCTGATCACCACACCAACAATCAACCAGATCGAGAAGGCAATTGCAAGCTGACCAACGGCAAGGGGGCCAAGGATGCGGGGCTGAAAGATCGCAACGAGGAAGGCCATGGCCCATGTGAGCAATTGAGCCAGCATCATCAGACCAGCGTTACGCGCCATGCGCGTACCACTCGTCATGGGCGTTGCGGATGCGGATGCGGGAGGGGGCGGAGGTGGCAACGAGGGAGTATCCATAGTACCTATTTAGTCACACACTAGCCATGCCAAGAAAATATTGACGGCCTCCCAACTCATCAGCAACACCCTGGTAGTAGCGCAGATTAAAGATGCCACTCAGCGCAAAGCGTGAGAGTGAGCGCCACCCCAGGTTGTAGCTTCGCACTGCCAGGGCTTGCAAGCCGGTGGTAGACAGGCGACTCAGTGTGAAGCGATCCAGACAGAGCAAGACGAGCAGACGAACAAAGGGGTGGCGTTGGCAAAACTCTTTATACAGCACCCGATTGATCGAGGTTTCACCAGCGCGAGCAAAGATAATATCGTTACGTCCGTAGCTATATGGAATAGCGATCCATGCTTGCCAACTCCGTTCAGCATAATGATAGGCAATTGCTTTAGGATTGAAATAGAATTGAATCTTTGTACGTGCTAAACGGTAGCCCAACTCCAGATCTTCAGCCCGGCGGAAGCGCGCATCAAAGCCACCAACGGCCAGCAGGTAGCTGCGCGGCAGCGAGGTATTCCCCGAAAAGAACTGCCGCCCCGTAGGCTTCCACAGACCCTGCTCCATCGCACGATACTGCTTCATCAGCATCTCTTGCTCCCAGTCAACCCAAGGCGAGAGCTTGAAGTCTGAGGGGCTAAGGACAGGCCCCAAGACAACCGTAGCGGGTTGTTGCTGGTGAATACGCATATGCTCGCTCAGAAAGCTTGGCACCGGCAGTTCATCATCATCAATGAAGAGCACAATCTCACCCGTAGCACAGGCGATGCCCGCATTGCGCGCTGCCGCTGGCCCTTGATTCGCTTGGATGATGGTACGCAGGGCAAAACGCGGCTGCAACGTGGCCAAAAAGTCGTGTGTACCGTCAGTCGAGCCGTCAGAGACCACAATCACCTCAAAGGCATCGCAAGGATAATCTTGCGCTTCGAGGGCGGCTAAGACCCCTTTCAGACGGCCAAGGCGGTTGTAGGTGGGGAGGACAACGCTCAGTTGGTACATGGGATCGTTCAACCTTCTGTTGCAGCGGGTTGGGCGGCTATCTGCGGTAGAATATTGATCATTCCCATGACTGATCCAATATAGACCATGCTTGCCGTGTCCCAACACATGTCTACATAGCCAAAAACAAAGTGCATTAAAATATACATCGTTGCCCCAACGGCAATCGTGCGCAATTCACCATTGGGCATGGTGCGAATAACACGAGCGCCCATCATCAACGACCAACTGATCATATAGATCATGGCAAGAAATGCGCCCACCCCAGCCTTCATCCAGATCCAGAGCATTGAATTATGCGTAATATACTCCCAGAAGACAAAGAAACTAATATCAGCCATGGGCGCAATAATATAAAATTTCCGCCCAAAACCAACCCCCGTTAAGGGGGCTTGTTGGATGGTAAACATGGTATTGGCATTTTCAAGTTCACGATAGAGGTTTGAGGAGGCATCACGCTCATTGGCTTGGCCCAATACCGAACGCACCGCATTGACCGGCAGGCTCACCGGGCCGGAGCTATTCCAAAAGACCGCCAAGTAGACAATGCAGAAGACCGCCAGCGGTGGCGTAATGATTGCAAAGAGTTTGCGATTATCAAAGTAGAGAATCAGCATCACAAAAAAGAGCGCCAGCCCCAGCGCAATAAAACCCGAACGGCGATTGTTGCCCAAGATGCCAAGCATGAGCGTTGGTACCATGAGCGGCAGTACAATGCGCCATGACATGGGCCCTTTGAAGAGCAATGTGGCAACGGTTAAGACAATAATTGAGTTGAACTGGATGGACATCGCATGCTCGGCGATGCGATCTACACTCCCAATTGCAAAATTGAGGACTGTAGCTACATAGATCGAGGCCGCAATGCTCTTGACAAAGAGCGCAATAATTGCACACCAAAAGAGCGTAATCAACTGCTCTTTGGTCTTGATCAGGTTCGTGACGAAGAATAACAATGCTGGTAAACAATAGATTGCCCGTGTTTCCCAAAGGGCAATATTGAGATTGCCACCACGCACAATTCCAACTGCGAGGCCGAGGGTGATAAAAATGATGAACACGAGTACGGGCCAAAAGAGTGGCCCGGTTGTAAACTCCAATTTGCGCTCTACAAACCACATGCGGGCCAGCCAAGAGACAGCAGTTAAGACAATGCAAAGCTCAACCGGATTAAAAATGAGCGCATTACTAACAAAGAAGATTGACTCCTCACTCGAAAAGTTTTTGACAAAAGGATACCAGTAGAGCATCGCTATGTCACTGACCAGCGTAAATCCAAGCAGGCAATAGACCCCATAGCGTGGGTTGTAGAAAATTGCAAAAAGCACCCCAAAGAAGATCAACCAAGCAACTAAGGTGATCTGGGGGCCATTTCGCATCCCGACCAGCGCCATGATCGCAATGAAGCCAAAGGCCCAGAGCAGGAAGAAGCCATTCTTCAGCCACGCACGCCGCTGTTGCTCCTCCACAGAGGTCACACTAGGTTCAATTGAAGCATCGTACATGGCTCAGTATAATCTAGATACGATCAAAGAAGTAGTAGCCAATAGCCATCACAACCGCAATCCCGGCTACTACCCATGCCAATTTCTCCAAGGGTACTTCGTAGAGAAAGAGGCCACAGAGGAATGAGACAATCAGAAAGAGGAGGAAGAAACTCATGGCATGCGCTACCCTTGCGGAATGAGGTTGAGGAGCCAACGTGGGGCAGAAAAAGAAGATTGGTTAAGAATGATGCCTAATACCTGCTGCTCTTTTACATACTCAAGTACCTGTTTGACACTCGCAGTGCGCGTGATCCCTTGGCGAACCACAATGCAGCAGGCTTCGGCGAGGCTACTCAAGGCTAAGGCGTCGCTAGTGGCTAGCATCGCCGGGAGATCGAGGATGAGGTGATCGTACCGTTGGCTTAGGTGTTCGATGGTTTCGCGTAGCACGCCGCTGCGCGCAATATTATGACGGCGCTCGGCGGGCAGGAAGCCAGCAGGCATGAGTGTCAAGTTGGGCAGATTGGTCTTGATCAGCACCTCATCAAAGCTGGCATCCCCCGCGACAACCGCCGCAAGTCCTGGGGCTTCGGGGTTGCCGATCATCCGCCCAAATTCACTTTGCCACCAATTCAACTCCACGATACACACATCAATCGCAATATCGTGGGCCAAGGTGAGCCCGAACGCAAGACTTGTGTAGGTTACCCCTTCACCATGCAGCGCGGCGAGCATCGCCACACGTGCCGGTAAGCCCCCCCCGTAGACCTGTTCGGTCACCATGTGGCGAACGTTGCTCACAATCGCGGGAGGGAAATAGGACAACTCCTTGTCATCAGCGGTACGCAGGCTCAGCCCCGCATGCTGTGCTTGGAATGTTTGCTGCTTACGACGACCAAACAACTTCATCAGAGCCCTCTACTTGGGATTACTCTTGGGAGGGTTGGGCATGATCCCCAGTTGCGGCTGCGGTTCGCTCCGCTGCCGCATGGTCACTGGACGCATACGCGGCTGTTGACGCCAGCGCTGCAACCGTTCACGCCAACTCAGCTTGCCCTTAGGCACCACGGCCAATACCGGCAGGTTGAGCGTTTTGCGTACATCGAGGGCAAAGCGGAAGGTGTGATCAAAGATAGCACTCATGATGATGATCGCCACCCCCATTGCAGCACCAACCACCACAAAGATGGCGATGTCAATCACGAAGGCGGTGGTTGAACGACTATGCTCCATTGGCAACTGCGGCATATCAATGATCGTGTAGGTCTGGCGCGTTAAGGCTTCCGACTGGGCCAAGGCCAAACGGGCGCTCTCTTCGCTGCGCTTGGTCTCTTCAACCCGCCGCTCGGCGCGATCCACTTCGGCCCGCAGCCGTTCGATCTCCATCCGCTCATAGATGGGCCGTTCGCTCTGGGTTGGCTCCGGGTTATCCTGCAGGAAGAGCATCAGATTGTTGCGTGCGCGACGCAGATCATCTTGGTAGGGGCCAATCAGGTCGGCAAAGAAGTTCTGGGCCACCACACTCTCTTGGTAGTCGGCAATCAGTTTCCATTCGACATAGGTATCGAGTAACGCATTGACCACCTGCTGGGCTATCTCCGGTTCTTCGCTTGTGCCGGTGATGCGTACCGTCTTCTCACCGAGCGTACTCATACTGATCATCTTGCGGAAATCAGCAATGGCCTCTTGCAACTCTTTTGGGTCATCGCTTGCGAGCGATGCGGCCAAATCGGTACGTTCAAACGCGGCCACTGCAAACGAGCGGGTAGCGAGCAGTTCATCAATCTCGTCAATCGTGCGTTCAGCAGATGTCTTCGTCACCCACCAAGGCATCTCCGATGAGACGGCGGTCAATGATGCAAGGAGCGATTCCTTTTCGACATAGAGCGTACCAGACGAAGTGTAGGTTGGAGCCTTGCTCTGGGCCCAAAAGAAGCCAACACCCGCCATCACGGTGATGGCAATCAGGGCAATCCAGAGGCGCTTGAAGGCGCTCTCGATCAGTTTTAAGAGGATAATACGTACCATATGCTTTGCCTATGGACTAAAGCGCAGCAGTGTTATGGAGTATGGCGGAAAGCTCTGGGTTGTAAGATTAGCTACGAGGCCATGCTGTTCCGCCGGGGTAGCAAGGGCTGCGCTAGTTGTGCCTAAGATTCCATTATAGCGCAGGCTTTCACTCAGAAGCGAGTCGCTTTCGACCCAAATCCGTTCGAGGTTGAAGGGGCCAGGTTGGCCCACAAGCTGGATTTGAGGGTTGAGGGTGCGTTCGGTCTTGTTGATTGCCATCAGGGTGTATGCGCCGGTTTCATCGCGTCCGGCATAGAGACTCAGCACCGTATCAGCGGGAAAGGGGTTTTCTACAGGCAGCAGTTCAGTTCCAAAACGTTGCCAGAGGAACATGGCGTAGTATTGGGGGATGAGCTCGAAGCTGTCTACATCCACGAGGCCATAGTCTGTCCCATGGCCATTACTGTCCCTGCCATTGGCGAGGTTCCACTGGTTGGCAATGGGGATTCCCTGTTGGGCCATTTGGCCAATGGTATCGGCCAGATAGAGCGCATTGACGGCACGGATCATGAGGGATGGGCTATCGAGATCGAGGAAGGCTACAAGGTTGTACTCGGTGACGGCAATCGGTACCCGTTGCCCGTTGGCCGCATCCATAGCTGCGTGCAACCCGGCGATCATGGGCTGCCATGTGCGCTGGGGGATACGCAAAGCCTGTTCGACGCGCACGGCAGCCGAGCCGTCGAAACCATAGTGATGGACCACATAGAAATCGAGTGCTTCACCAGCAGCTTCAATGACGGTGCGGCCCCAACCGCTCCAGTCGTCAGGACGTTCAACCCCCACAGCCCCAACGAGGATGTCCGGATCAACCGCACGCATCGCTTCACGAAACTCAAGGTAGCCTTCGCGCCGCTCGGCCCCTTCACCGCGGCCAAAGATATACTCATTGGCATCACAGGTCCAGACCTCTTCCCAACCAAAGGGCGCACAACCCGGCCCGGTTGCGGCAACCGCCCCATAGATCTCATTGCCCACTTCCCAGAGGCGAATTGGGTAGGGCTCTGGGTGGCCGTGTTCCGCCCGCAGGCGCGCCCAGTGGCCCACCGTGTACCAGTCGCGCCCACGCACATCCACACCCAGGGGTCGCTCATCGTCTACGGTTCCATTGAAGAAGGCTACCAAGGCCGCTGCTTCAGTGGCCGTCCCATTGATCGAGACGGTCCAGATCGCCTCTTGGCCAGTTGCTTGCAGGAAGGCGAGGAAATCGCTTGGTCGTGCAGCCCAAGGCCAGTAGCAGTTCGTGTCGTTGCCTTGCTCACAGGCGCTCCAAGCGTAGTGGTTACTCCAACTGCCACCTGGCAAACGGATCAGAGTTGGCCCAAGATCAGTGACCCGCTCGCGCAAGTCTGGATTGGCTAGGCGCTCTGGCCCAAGCCAGGCCGGCAGATTGGTGCCCAACAAGCGTGGATCGATAGCTTGCGCCGGCCCTGCGGTCATGATACGGATCGCATCGTGTGGCGCAGATGCCTCATTGGTCGTCACGCCACGCGCAGGCGCTACGGCTTCGTTGCTCGCCGCCGATTCGGTGGTGCAGCCAAGGAGCAACAAGCAGGCCAACAAGCATGTGAGGAAGAAGGGTTTCATAGTGGGAGAGATTGATACCATTGCAGATTGCCGAACATGCCGTCTCAATCTGAATAGTACATGGGCGAGCATCGTAGTGCCGACGTTAGGGAAGCAGAGATTGTTACGTATCCCAGCAACTTGTCATGCTGAATAGGACATGGGGCGCAGGCATCGTAGTGCCGACGTTAGTCGGCTGAGGTCTTTGGCAGCGATGGGAGCCGACTAACGTCGGCACTACCT